>CAMBSB010000134.1 GCA_945870155.1 Paludibacter jiangxiensis
GTAAATATTTCGCTAGGCAAACCAAGTGCTTCATATACAAATCCTGAATAAAAATCAACATTTGTACAAACTTGTTTTCCAATTCCATCACCCTTAAATGTCATAAAGGCATTAACTGCCCTTTCGTCAAGTAATTCAAGGAAAGCAAATTCTTTTTCGATTCCTTTCTCAATTGCCATGGCACGTGCCATTTCTTTGAGCAATAAAGCACGTGGATCAGATACTGTATAAACAGCATGACCAATACCATAAATAAGTCCACTTTTATTGTATGCCTCTTTGTTTAACATTTTATTAAGATATGCATCAATTTCGTCTACATTTGTCCAATCTTTAATAACCTCTTTAAGATGATTAAACATTTCAATTACTTTAATATTTGCACCACCATGTAATGGCCCTTTTAAGGATCCAATTCCTGCAGCAATAGCAGAATATGTATCTGTTTGAGTGGAACTTACGACACGTACTGCAAAAGTAGAATTATTACCACCACCATGATCGGCATGAAGAATAAGTGTTAGGTCAAGAATTTTAATATCCAATTCGGTATAACTATTCGGTCCTTTCATCATATATAAAAAGTTTTCAGCGTATGACATATTTTCGTTCGGATGACGAATATGTAAAGAACGCCCTTGTTGGCTATGACGAAGAATATTGTAAGCATAAGCTACAATGGTAGGAAATTTTGCAATTAAATCTATGGATTGGCGAACTAAATTGTCTCTAGAAATATCATCAGGATTTGAATCAAAAGTATACATTTCCAAAACACTTCTAGCCAAAATATTCATAATGTCTTGTCCTTCAAGATCAATTATATTCATAGTAGCTTTTTGAGCTAAAACCATGCCTTCGACTAATAATTTTGAAAAAGCTTTTAATTCTTCCGCATCAGGCTGATAACCAGACAATAGTAAAAATGCTGTTTCTTCAAAACCTAAGCGATTTTCTTGTGAGAATCCGTGAACTAAATCTTCAACATCAATACCTCTATAAATTAACTTTCCGGGAATGGCTTTTAAGCCTCCTTCAGGTAATTTTTCATAACCTACCACATCACCCACTTTGGTAAGTCCAACTAAAACCCCTGAGTGGTCCTCGTTACGTAAGCCTCTTTTTACATTAAATTGAGTAAACAATTCCTTATCGATACGACTTGTGGATTTAATCGTTTCAGACAATTTGTAAATTAAAAAATCTTTTTCCATAAACTTTGATTCTTTTTTGTTTTATATTAACTTTTCTATTTCTTCAATCCATTCAATGCACTTCCTGATTTAAACCATTCAATTTGTGCATCATTATAAGTATGAATCACCTCAAATTGTTCACTACTACCATCAGAATGTTTTAGTTTTATCAAAAGATTTTTATTTGGAGCAAAAGTAGTTAGTCCGACAATACTAATTTTATCATCTTCACGTACTTTATTGTAATCATTTTTATCTGCAAATGTCAATGCTAACATACCTTGTTTTTTCAGGTTTGTTTCGTGTATACGTGCAAAAGATTTTACTAAAATAGCTTTCACGTTCAAAAATCTTGGCTCCATGGCTGCATGTTCCCGGCTTGAACCTTCACCGTAATTTTCTTCAGCAACTACCACTGATCCAATATTTTGCGATTTTAATTTTCGTGCTAATGCCGGAACAGCAATATATTCACCTGAAGCAGCATCTAATACAGCATTTGTTTTCTGATTAAAGTTATTAATGGCTCCTATAAGCATATTATCCGAAATATTATCCAAATGTCCTCTGAAGCGCAACCATGGTCCGGCCATAGAAATATGATCGGTTGTACATTTGCCGCTTGCTTTAATCAATAGAGCTAAATCAGTTAAGTCATTTCCATCCCATGCTTTAAAGGGTTCGAGTAATTGTAAACGTTTAGAATCTTTATTAATTGAAACATCTACTTTACTTCCATCTAAAACCGGTGCTATATATCCGGCATCTTTTACATCAAAACCTAAAAGTGGCAATTCATAGCCTGCGGGTTCCTGAAGTTTTACTTTTTCTCCTTTTTCATTAGTTAATGAGTCGGTGAGTGGATTAAAACACAAGTCTCCTGCAATAGTTAGAGCAGCAACAATTTCGGGAGAAGCTATAAAATTATGCGTATTAGGATTACCATCGGCACGTTTTGCAAAGTTTCTGTTAAATGAAGTAACAATAGAGTTTGGACGTTCCGGCTGGTCGGTTTCACGTTTCCACTGACCAATACATGGACCACAAGCATTTGCCATAACAATACCACCAACCGATTCAAATTCGGATAATATGCCATCTCGTTCAGATGTATAACGTACCAATTCCGAACCCGGGTTTATAATAAACTGAGCTTGAACCTTAAGCCCGTCTTGTTTTGCTTTTTTTACTATCGAAGCAGCACGTGTCAAATCTTCGTACGAAGAGTTTGTACATGAACCAATTAGACCAACTTCCATTTTTTGCGGATAGTTTTTTTCTTTCACCGCTTTAGAAAATTCGGAAATAGGATAAGCTAAATCCGGTGTAAAAGGACCATTAATATAAGGTTCTAATTCACTTAAGTTTATTTCAATTAATCTATCGTAATATTTTTCAGGATTTTGAACAACTTCGATATCAGCTTGTAGGTGTTCAATATTTTGAAGTGCTATATTTGCAATTTCCGAACGACCCGTGGCATTGAGGTAAGCTATTGATTTCTCATCGAATGGAAAAATTGAAGTAGTTGCTCCCACTTCGGCTCCCATATTACAAATTGTACCTTTTCCGGTTGCCGAAATTGAAGCTGTACCTTCTCCAAAATATTCAATAACTGCGTTTGTACCTCCTTTAACTGTCAGAATTCCAGCTAATTTCAGAATCACATCCTTTGGCGATGCCCAACCCGAAAGTTTACCTGTAAGCTTCACTCCTATCAGTTTTGGCATTTTTAATTCCCAGGGCATTCCAGCCATAACATCCACAGCATCGGCGCCACCTACTCCAATAGCTATCATGCCAAGTCCACCTGCATTTACAGTATGTGAATCGGTACCAATCATCATTCCACCTGGAAAAGCATAATTTTCTAATACTACTTGATGAATAATACCTGCACCGGGTTTCCAAAAACCTATACCAAATTTATTTGAAACTGCACTTAAGAAATCGTAAACTTCACTATTAGTGTCATTAGCAGTAGCTAAATCTACTTTTGCTGAAATGTGAGCTTGAATTAAGTGATCGCAATGAACAGTGGAAGGTACAGCTACTGTTTTTCGTCCTGAATTCATCAGTTGTAATAATGCCATCTGGGCTGTCGCATCTTGCATAGCAACACGGTCAGGTGAGAAATTTACATAATCAACTGAACGCACGTATGATTTAAGTATTTCATCTTTAGACAAATGGGTATAAAGGATTTTCTCTGTGAGTGTTAGTGGACGCTTAAGTTGATCTTTTACTGTTTTAATTTTTTGAGGTAAAGCAGCATAAACTTGCTGAATCATTTCTTTGTCGAAAACCATGTTTTATGTAATTTTATTCAATTTGTAATTATATCAACTGCAAATATATAAAAAAAAATTAGTTGATTTAGTATATTGTCATATTCTTTTTTCAAAACAATTATTCTAATAAAAAGTTCTTTTTTATTAGCACAATTTTAAAAATAAATAGAAATCATAAAATTTGATTTCATTTTGCTTAATTGAAAATGCAAATGTGATTTATCTAGATTAGAATGTACATTTACTTTATTAAAAAAATAAATAAAAAAATATATCTTGTTTTTTTGATTATTTTTGAATTTATACCTTTAAATATTATACTTTTGTAGTTGAAATTTATTTATTTTTTAGGGTTATGAAAAGAACACATATCTATCTGATAATTATCAGTTTAATGTTTTTGTCGTTTTTGTCGTGCAAACAAGAAACTATAAAAACGGTAGAAAAACATCAAGTTGAGAAATATTTTTTAGCATCAGATACAACAAAAGGTGCTTTAAAAGTTGATATTTCTGTTGAAATTCCGGTTTGCTATGATAACGAAACTGTACTTGACTCAATCAGAAAAGAGATTATTACAGTTTTATTTGGCAACAAATATGTTAAAGTATCGAATGATAAGATTGTAAACAAGTTTGCTAATGATATTTATGATGAATATAAGCAAACAAATGAGCCAATTTTAGCAGATTTTGATAGTACTATGCTTTACACGCTGAATAATGAACATATATTAGAGGGATTCTCTCTTTTGAGTGATGAAAAAATTTATGTTTATGGCATAAATAGATATGTTTATATGGGAGGTTGGCATGGTTTGGAAGTTAAAAACTTTATCAATTTTGATTTATCGAACGGTAAAAAAATTACTGAAAATGATTTATTTGTAAAAGGTTATGCTGGAAAATTGACCGAAATTATTAAATCGCGTATAGTTGAGCAAAGCGAAGAAGATGATAACATTCAACCTATTTCAAACTTAGAAGATACTGATTATTGGGTAGATGCAATTAAACCAAATAACAATTTTTACATTACCGATGAAGGAATTAATTATTTGTTTAACCCTTATGAAATTGCACCTTATTCATTAGGACAAACTGAGGTAATTATACCTTTTTATAAATTAAAAGGAATTTTAAAACCAAACAATATCATTTCACATCTTATTGACAAACAGACAATAAAATAAACTATTAATTAATTTTCAAAGTATTTTTAAATTAAAAAAACATGGCAATTCAAAAAGACAGCAGATTGGCTTGGGGTGTAAGTTTACTTATTTTTGGGATTATTTTTTTAGTAAAACAACTTAATATCATTCCCGAAGACCTTCATACTTACATCTTCGATTACAAGAATTATCCTTTGATAATTGGAGTGATATTTCTACTTTTTCATAAAAATAAAAGTATCGGATTGGTGCTTATAGTTGTGGGTATTCTATTTAGGTTATCAGATATTATACGTTTGACTCAACACATTTCTGATTTTATTTGGCCTGTACTACTTATTATAGCAGGAGCTATTTTGGTATTTGGGATGAAAAAAGGGAAATAAGCTGAAATTCAAATTGTTTCATGTAAAAAAACTATGGAAATTGTTATAATAGGTTCCGGAAATGTGGCTACTCATTTAGCTAAAGCATTAAGAGCGAATAATATAACAATTTCTCAAATATATAGTAGATCCTTAGAGTCAGCTCAAAATTTAGCCAATATTATCGGTTCGGATTTTACAAATTCGGTTTCAAAAATATCAAGAAAAGCAGATATTTATTTTTATGCTATAACCGATGATGCTCTATTGAGCATTATAGAGTCAATCGATATTCCAAATGCGATACATGTACACACAGCAGGTAGTGTGGATATGGAAATCTTCAAAAACCACGTAAATTATTACGGTGTTTTTTATCCTCTTCAAACATTTTCCAGAACCAAAGAACTTCATTTTAAAGATGTACCTATTTTAATAGAGGCATCAGATATTGTTACTGAAAATCAGTTATTTAAAATTGCGAATACTGTCTCAGAGAATTGTTTAAAGGCAAATTCGACACAAAGAAAACAAATACATTTAGCAGCTGTATTTGTTTGCAATTTCACAAATTACATGTATACTGTTGGAGCAGATTTGGCTGAGAATTCAAGTTTGAGCTTTGATATTTTAAAACCATTGATTGCCGAAACAGCTAATAAAATTAATTTTCTTACTCCCAAAGATGCTCAAACCGGTCCTGCTACCCGGAATGATAAAAAGATAATAAACGAACATTTAATAATGCTGGAAACTGAGCCTGAATTGCAAAAACTTTATCTTGAAATAAGTGATCAGATTTACAAAATGAAAAAATAATGATCACCCCCTTACCCCTGCCTACCGCAGGCAGGCCCAAAGGGGGGAAATTGTGGGATAATGGAATGTTTAAGCTAAAGGGAAAATTGTTTGAATTATAACCAATCAAAAAAAGTATATTCGTTTAAAATTAACTGTTTTATTTTATCAGTAATATAATTCCTTTATTATAACAAAATCCTTGTGTTATAAATATGAATAATAAAGATAAGTAACTAGTTTTCATTAATTTATGTACAATATGAAAACGGGTATTATTATTTTATTTCAGCTATCTCTTTCCAGATTAAAAATGCCTTTTCAACCCATTTTACATCATTAAAAACAACTGAACGTCTGGCATTTTGTTCTCTTAACTGACATTGACGCGGATGCATGGTCATGTATTTCAGAATTTTACCAAACTTATCTGACTGATAATAACTCGATTGTGCATTTGAAACTAAAAATGCTAACATCTTTTCGTTTTTCAAAACCAGTTTTTCTACACCAAACTGCATGGCCAGCCAACGCAAACGAACCACTTGTAATAAACTTTGCCCTTTTTCGGGAATTTTTCCAAACCTATCTTCTAATCTTTTCTCAAAATCAGCTAAATCGGCTTCATTATTAATATTATCCAGTTCGCGATACATGGCAATTCGTTCCGAAACATTTTCGATATAATCCTGCGAAAAAAGCAATTCCATGTCAGAGTCAATCTGACAATCAGTTACATACGTTGTTGAATTCTTTTCAAGTGCAATTTCTTCGGCATATAATTCAGAGAACTCTTCGTCTTTTAATTCATGAACTGCCTCGTTAAGAATTTTCTGATATGTTTCGTAACCTAAATCGGCAATAAAACCACTCTGCTCCGCTCCTAACATATTTCCGGCACCTCTGATATCTAAATCCTGCATAGCAATATTAAAACCACTTCCCAATTCGGCAAAAGTTTCCAGAGCCTGCAATCTTCTCCGAGCTTCAGGAGTTAACAAACTCATTTCGGGCGCCATTAAATAACAAAATGCCTTTCGGTTGCTCCGTCCTACTCTACCACGCAATTGGTGCAAATCGCTCAACCCAAAAGTATGAGCGCTATTAATGATTATTGTGTTTACATTAGGAATATCTATACCCGATTCAATGATAGTGGTAGCAACCAAAACATCATATTCGTAATCGATAAAATCTACAATAATTGTTTCCAATTTTTCAGGAGGCATTTGCCCATGACCCACAGCCACCCTGCATCCCGGTACCAAGCGACGAATCATCGATTCAACATTATAAATACTTTGAATGCGATTATTTACAAAAAAAACCTGACCGTTACGGCTCATTTCCAACTGAATAGCCTCACGTATAACATCTTCGTCGAACAAATGAATTTCTGTTTGCACGGGATAACGATTGGGTGGAGCGGTATTGATAATTGATAAATCGCGAGCTCCCATCAACGAAAACTGCAAAGTTCGTGGAATTGGAGTTGCCGTCATTGTAAGAGTATCAACATTCACCTTCATCTCCTTGAGTTTTTCTTTCACCGAAACTCCAAACTTTTGCTCTTCGTCAATAACCAACAAGCCTAAATCTTTAAATTTCACACTTTTACCAACCAATTTATGGGTTCCGATAAGAATATCAATATTTCCTTTTTCCAAACGTTCCAACACTTCTTTGGTTTGATTTGAAGATCGGGCACGGCTCAAATACTCCACTGTAACGGGAAAATCTTTGAATCTATCTTTAAATGAATTATAATGCTGCAAAGCCAATACTGTGGTGGGCACTAAAATAGCCACTTGTTTCCCGTCAGTTGCAGCTTTGAATGCTGCACGCATAGCCACTTCAGTTTTTCCAAATCCTACATCGCCACACACCAGGCGATCCATGGGTAAAGTGGATTCCATGTCTTTTTTAACATCAGCAGTAGCTTTCACCTGATCGGGCGTATCCTCGTAAATAAAAGATGCTTCGAGCTCTTGTTGTAAATAAGTGTCAGGCGAATACTGAAAGCCAAGTTCTGATTTACGTTTGGCATAAAGTTTTATCAACTCGCGGGCAATATCCTTCACTTTAGTCTTAGTACGTTCTTTTAAACGTTCCCAAGCTCCTGAGCCTAATTTATTTATGCGTGGTGCTTCACCTTCTTTGCCTTTGTATTTCGATATGCGATGCAAAGCGTGTATACTTACAAAAATAATATCATCATCCTTGTAAATGAGTTTCACCATTTCCTGCATTTTTCCATTCACATTGGTTCTAATCAAACCGCCAAAAGTTCCTACACCATGGTCGACATGTACCATATAATCACCCACTTGAAACTGATTTAACTCCTTGAGAGTAAGTACAACTTTGCCTTGACGAGTTTTATCGGTACGTAGCTGAAATTTATGAAAACGATCGAAAATTTGATGATCGGTATAACAATAAATAGATAAATCGTGGTCTACAAAACCTTCGTGTAGTGTGTTTTTAACGGGTTGAAAACTGATATTATCACCCCTGTCGGTAAAAATGGCAGCAATGCGATCGGTTTGTTTAACACTATCGCTTAACATATAAAGCCTATATCCTTCATTTAAGGCTTTTTTCAGATTATCGGCTACCAGGTCGAAATTTTTATGAAAAATCGGTTGAGGAGAAGTATTAAAGCGAATTTCTGATTTAGTATGAAAATACGACTTTTCATATAATTCAATTTTGCGGAAAGGCTGAACCTTTTCAATAAATTCATCACCTGTAATTCGCGAGCGATGCAAATGAGGTATTTTATGTTCATCATCATTGGCCTTTATAAGTGCCTCATCATAAAGCAAATTGATTCTTTCGCGCACAAAAGATGCATTGCTCAAAGTGAGTAAAGTATCCGGTTTTATAAATTCAAAAAATGAAACATGGGGCGATTTTGTGTCGAGCAATAAATCCGGAATTATCTCTATTTCAGTACGTTTCTCTTTCGAAAGTTGCGTTTCGATATCAAAAATGCGGATAGACTCCACTTCATCACCAAAAAAGTCGCAACGGTATGGCAATTCATAAGCAAATGAAAATATATCCACTATGCTTCCTCTCACTGAAAATTGCCCCGGTTCGTACACAAAATCCACTCGTTCAAAGTGATATTCAAGCAACATCTCAGTCAGAAAATCTATACCGAGGTTCTCTCCCACTCTCAACTTTAACATACGTGTTTGCATGCTATGTTTTGTAACCACTTTTTGCATCAAGGATTCGGGGTAACAAACTACCATACAAGGACTTGAGTTATTTGCTAAACGATTCAGCACCTCAGTTCTCAAAATTTCGTTGGCAGTGTCGAGTTGACTCGGTTTTATGGCTTTTTTGAAGGACGAAGGGAAATAAAACACTTCTTCAACCGAAAGAATTTGTTTTAAATCGTTGTATAAATAGGCTGCTTCATCAGCATCATTCAGTATTAAAATTTGTGTGCGTTGTTGTACTTTAAACAATGAAGCTGAAACTAAAGCACACGAAGAACCGCTCAAACCATTTATTTTCAGATTCGAATCAGAAGAATTTGCCCAATTAACAAGTGCCTTAACCTGTGGATGAAGGGCGTAAAGTTGCTGTAAGTCGGAAAGAGTCAAATTTTATTTTTTTTGGAAGTGCAAAGATACAAAAATATGTAAGTACTCGGCCTCCTAGTTTCCTAATAATGCAAATTAGTGAGTTAATCGAAGTTAATTCATTCACGGGTTGTGTGATTTTGTAATCAATAAATAATGGGTAAAAATTGCTTTTTAATGGTATTGTAAGTAAAAAATACGACTTCTTGAAATCAAACAATTAAACCTGATCAATTCAATTTCAAGTGATTTATGAATTTTGGATATTATTTTTTTTGTAATTTGGAAATAAAACTCCAGAATCAATTAACAATTCGGTTTGAAATCAAAAAACAATTATATTAACTATAAAATTTTATTTGTGAATGTTTAAATATGCTTACAAACTTTTTAGCTTATCATGGATTGTTATTATATTTTTCTAATTTTGCAATACAAAGTAAAATATCTAAAACAAAGTGATAATTTTTATCAATTTTAACTTCAATATTTATGAAAAAAATCAATCTTATAAGCCGTTCAAAATTCTTTTCAAGGATTCATATTCAATTTGTTGGATCTATTTTGTTTGGTATTTTAATATTCAGTTCCTGTAATTTGGATAATATGTCCAATTATACTCCAAAAATTTCGTTTTTTCGAGCTGCAACTTTGCAAAATGGTGATTCATTATATATTAAATATACAAATACAGATGGCGAATATTTAATGGATACTATCAATGTAGGCGATACAGTATTGTTTGTATTACATTTAAATGCCTTTGCAAACAACTTAAAAAGTTTAGTAATTACACAATCGGCCGATAGTGTTTCGCGATTAGTTTTGCCAAAAAAATCGTCATTAGATTCAATTACGCTACCTATTTCAGACTATAATGTAGGGCGATTTGTATTTAAACCTGATTACTCAATTATGATTTTCTCATTTGGCTATGTTGCTAAAAGTCCTACTAATAATAGCAAACTTGGCATAACTTTAGAATCGGATGCGAAGTTTGCAACAGATTTGATGGGAAAAAGCACTCACTCTTTTAAATTAATTACACCCATCAAAGCCCATAAATAAAGGAAATTCTATTGCATCGATACTTGCGAATATCAAGCCCACGTTTTCAAAATATTTTACTTTATAATTAGTTTATAATGTTTTTTGGCTTCAATATGCTCGTTGTGTTAGTAGCTAATTCAATTTATAAAACCAAAGTTTTTTCCTTCAGATTGTTGCATTAAAATTGAGTTTTGTAAAATATGTTTCCAATTTTTCTGATTGTTAGTTGAAAAATAAATCTAGAATCAAGGTCGTTTAGTTAAGCATTTGCAAAGAAATAAGGGAGAAACAAGAGGAGAAATTCTTACTACTAAGGGTTAAGAATCAATTAAAAAAGGTATTTAAACCCATAGTCCCTATGTTTGTAAAACGATGCGTTGAAAATTGCATAAGTCCCAAGAGTATAATAATTTTGAGAAACCAAACTTAAAACATAAAACTCAGGAACTTATGCAAACACAAAGAAAAGATAAGAATTAAATTTTGAAGGTCAAAGTATTTTTGTAGATATTGATGTGCATTTAAAAAATTGAATAGATTTATTCAATGTATTCTTTTAGCTGATAAAATACGAACATCCTCAACAGGTCTATCCATTTTCCCGGTTTTAACTTTCGATATATTGCTTACAATTTCAAAACCTTCAATTACTTCACCAAAAACTGTATATGCGCCATCCAAATGTGGTGTTCCTCCAACAGTTTTATAATCAATACGTTGCTGCTCAGTAAATTTGTAAGTAGGATTTACTTTCATCTTTTCATGTACCACATTTAAAATTGAATCGCGCAATTCATCTATTTTGTTTTGGCTGTGCTTAGAACTTAGCTCGTTAAACTTTTCCTGAAATAGTTTTGATTCCAATTTAAGCTCATTTTTCTTTTCCAAGTCATTTAGTTGCTGGTCGGTAAAAGTGTGACCTTTGACCAAATAAAACTGACAACCCGATGAAACTCTTTCCGGATTTACATCATCGCCTTCGCGAGCTGCTGCTAAAACTCCTTTTTTATGATAATATTTTGGATAAACAATTTCAGCCGGAATTGAATAACCTACATCGCCTGATCCAAGTGAAGCACTGCGCTTAGCATTTTTTGAGTCAGGATCGCCTGCTTGTATCATAAAATCTTTAATAACTCTATGAAAAAGTACCCCATTATAAAAGCCGGCTTCTACTAATTTCACAAAATTATCTCTGTGTTTGGGCGTTTCGGCATAAAGCTTTACTATAATATTTCCTTCTGTAGTTTTGAATTTTATAGTAGGTTCTAAGTCGTTTTTCTTAGCACATGATGTTGTAAATAAAATACTTAGACATGAAAGTAAAATCAATTTTTTCATCTGGTTATAATTTATATACCTGCCCCCTAACCCCCAAAAGGGGGAATAAGAAGGGGAAATAAGACAGGCTTTTGATTGTTTGTAGTTTTATAAACATTCCCTTGTTTGTCCTAAATTTAAATTTTTTGACATGGGTGTTTCATCTTTTTAATTTTTTCTTTAATTTATTGAAGTACAAATTTAATCATAAAATCATAAGCAAAAAATTTATTGTCAATAAAAAAATCAATTCATTTCGTTAATTGTATTGATTAGATAAAAAAAAAATATACTTTTGCCTTATAATTTATAAAAACAACTCTATGTACGAAGCACTTCAACAACTAGATCCCATTAAAATTAATTTTTCGGCATCAGGAATGCACGCAATTAATATTGTTTTAAGTTTTATAATGTTTGGTGTGGCTTTAGGTATTAAGCCAAAGGAATTTACTAACTTAATAAAAGAACCAAAATCTTCAATTATCGGATTAATTTCGCAAGTTGTGGCATTACCACTTATGACCTTTCTTTTAGTTATTTCGCTTAGTAATTTTATAACTCCAACAGTTGCTATGGGAATGATTTTAGTTGCAGCTTGTCCGGGTGGTAATATATCTAATTTCATGTCCTCCTATTCAAAAGCAAACACTGAACTTTCGGTGGGACTTACTGCCACAACAACTTTATTAGCAACAATTACTACTCCCTTTAATTTTGCATTTTATGGGGGATTATATAGTAAATACATAAGCAATCATGCCGGCAATGTATTGAAACCATTGGAAATTGATAATGGTCAAATGTTCGAAACCGTGTTTATTTTACTTGGTATACCTCTGATTGCAGGAATTATTTTTGCTCACTTTTTCCCGAAAATTACAGAAAAATTAAAAAAACCTATTCAAATTCTTTCAATAATATTTTTCATTTTAATGATAGCTCTTGCTTTCACTAACAATCTCCAATTATTTTTAAAATACATTTTCTATGTATTCTTTATCGTATTAATACACAACTTTTTAGCCTTATCAACAGGATTTGGCCTTGGTACCATTTTCAAACTGCCCAATGCCGATAGAAGAACTTTAACCATAGAGACCGGGATTCAAAACTCAGGTTTAGGCTTGGTACTTTTGTTTAATCCAAAAATTTTCCCACCTTCACTTGCCATAGGTGGTATGTTATTTATAACAGCATGGTGGGGCATTTGGCATATTGTTTCTGGTTTAGCAATTTCGTTTTATTGGAACAAGAAAAAAATGTAAATGTAAAACCAAAGCCCCCTAACCCCCTAAAGGGGGAATTTATAACTTGTTAATAAATCTTATGCTGATAGAAATCACTTATTATAGTTTTATTTTTTTATGTAAATACTTATTAATCATCTAATAATATTCACATTGTGAATTCAATGGGGATTAACATTTATATTTATTCTGAGTTATTAACTTGCCTCCATTATTGACTTATTATTTCATTTTTTAAAATAATTTTTAAACATTTCGCAATCAATTTATGTCCAATATATACGATTTACCGCTATTTTACCGATTAGGAAAGAGACATGTAAATGGTACATTTAAAGCATTTTATGGTGAATACATAGTTTTAGGCAATGAAAATATTCCTGAAAATGGGCCCATACTCTATGCTCCTAATCACTTAAATGCATTGATGGATGCATTGGCCATTTTGTCAATTTCGTCGGAAAAACATGCAACGAGTTTTCTTTCCAGGGCAGATATGTTTAAGAAAAAACCGGTTGCTAAATTTCTCAATTTTGCAAAAATGATGCCTGCATTTCGCATTCGCGATGGCATTGAAAACCTCGGAAAAAATGCTGAATCGTTTGAAAAGTGTGTAGAACTGCTGGAGTTAAATAATGCATTGTGTATTATGCCCGAAGGTAATCAGGAACTCGAACGTAAACTCAGACCGCTTGTAAAAGGAATCTTCAGAATTGCTTTTATGGCGCAACAAAAAATTGGGAATGATAAAAGCGTAAAGATTGTTCCGGTAGGAATAGAACTGAGTGATTTTATCAAATTTGGAAAAAAAATAATTATCAATATTGGCAAACCAATTGATGTTTTGGATTATATCGATTCGTATAATCAAAATCCAGCCATTGCAATTAATGAAATTCGAAACCAATTGAAAATCAGCTTAGAAAGCCTGACTTTAAATATTGCAACAGATAGCCATTATACAGGATTTGAAGTGGCTACCAGAGTGCTAAACACAGCAAAGCTTAAGGATTTAGGACTGGAAGATAACACGGTAAATCGTTTTTATGCTCGTCAGGAAATTGCACGTCAATTGATTGAAATTGAGAAAACAAGTCCTGATTTAGCAACAGAGATTGATGAAAAATGTATTAAATTTGAGAGCAAAATAAAACAAACTAAACTTAGAATTTCAAATTTGGAGCAAGAAAAACCCAAAATTTCTTCATTGATTTTGAAAAGTCTAATTTTGATTATTTTATCCCCCCTATTTATCATTGGTTTTGCACTGAATATTATCCCATTCCAATCGCCAATATACATCAGAAAATTATTAAAAGTTAAGTTTGAAGGCTTTTTTAGCACTTTACATTACGGGATAAGTTTATTGACATTTCCAATTTTTTATTTCATTCAGGCTGTGATACTTACAAGTGTTTTTTCTCTATCGTTGTGGATGTTTATTCTTATTTATCCATTTCAATTATTTATGGGAAAAATTGCATTTAAATGGTATTGTAAGTTTAAAGAATTCCTTGCAAACATCAAACTTTTAAACTTAAACAAGGACGATTTAATTGATTTAAAAACTTTGCAAAAGGATATTATTTCATTGATAATAAAATAGTTGTGACTATTCAGTAACCCCCAACCCCCAAATGGGGGCTTTAAGACGCAGTCTTTAATCTTGTTTTAACGTAAGTTTACATCTTCAACGTACTCTTTAGCCCCCATTTGGGGGTTGGGGTCATAAAAAAACTCCTTTACAAAATTTGTAAAGGAGTTTCTTTTATATTTTAAAATCTAAGCATTTACTCGTAAGCGCCCATTTTAAGCATATTAATTTCACGTTCGTTCAAGAAACGATATTTTCCGCGAGCAAGACTTTTCTTGGTTAAACCCGAGAAATAAACCCTATCCAGGCGAATCACTTTGTATCC
>CAMBSB010000135.1 GCA_945870155.1 Paludibacter jiangxiensis
AAACCCATAGTTGCGCCCGTGGCTTGTTTGGGGGCAATGTCTATTGCCATTAGTCCACCCAAAAAAGTAATCAGAATGCCAATAGCAAAACCGTGTACAAGCATGGCGGCTGAATCAATCCAAACATTGCCATTGGGATAAAATAAAAATACGGATATAGAAACGATATTTAAAATGCCTGCCAACAGTGCCGGAATATTACGACTTCCACTGAAAAACTTATCGGATATTAATCCCGAAATGGCAGTGCCAATAATTCCCGTAATCGCTGTTAAACCAATCATTTGGCCTGCTTCTAAGTTCGAATAACCTTTTTCAACCTGTGCGTAAAATATACCTCAACTTTCTAAATGAAGTAAGGTTGTGCATTTATTTCTCTATTGGTGTAATTATTACAGCCTCTAAACTTGAGGTTTTTGGATCACCTTCAACAAGATTGACTGTAACTGTATGTATTCCTGCCGATTTAAATTCTATTATTCCCATTGGATAAACCTGATATTTTTCGGTTGCCGTTTGTTGGTTCTGTACTTGAATGTTTTCGTCGGTAATCGTTCGCCATACCAATTTACCAACACCTTTGTAACGAAGCTTCAAATAATAATATCCCGGCATTTTGACATTTACTATCCATGAAGCGCTACTATTCTTACTCCATTCGTTTATTTGTTTAACGTGTTTCCACTCTCCAAACTTTTCCATCCATCTAACATTATCTATTTGCGCGCCTTTCACTTCCGCAAATTCGCATAGTAAATCAGTAGTGATATTAGGGTAAATACCCAATTCAGTATTTACGATAGCTTTTTCTGCTTTAATAGCTAATTTGAGTTCAATTACAGAAACAAGCGAATTGCTAGGTTTGCTTTTTACATCAAAAACAGTCCATCCATTATCGGCATAGAAATTCACTTTAGTTTTTTTAGTTCCATGTAGAATATTGGCTGATATAATTTTATTTTTCAGCTCTGGCAAGTAAAGTTTACCATCCTGTGGCCAATCGAAAACGCAAAGATTTATTGAATTTCCGTTAGTAGTAACATCTCCCCACGCCAATGCATGTCCCCAAGGTGAAGAACCGGCATTGTAAATAACCTGAGGATATTCCCGAATCCATTTTCCTGTTTCTTCAAGAAATTTTGATCCAATTTCCGGTATTATACCCATGCTATTTGGACCGACATTAAATAAATAGGTTCCGCCACGTGCTATTGTGGTTATTAACCGATGTAGAATTTGTTTGGGGCTTTTGAAATTGTTATCGTACCACGCATACGACCACGAATCATTATTTGTATCGCATGTTTCCCATAAACCTTCAACATTACGAGGAGGAATTTCCATATCACCGAGACTGGCATAATCACCCATTCCATATCCAATTCTACTGCACATCATGGCATTAGGTTGTAGTTTTCGAACTGTATTTGCCAACTCGATAACCAATTCTTTTTTCATATTCCCTGGAGTATCAAACCACACAAAGTCAATTTGCCCATAATTAGTGCAAATTTCAATTACCTGAGGCAAGCATTTTTTATAAAAATACGCATCAAATGTAGCATCTGTTCCATCCAGATAAGTTGTTGGGCCACCATCTCCGCCTGGACCTGTCCAATCCTGATTGTGTGAGTAATAAAATCCAAAACCAAGCCCTATCGCATGACAAGCAGCAGAAAGTTCTTTCATTGGGTCTCTTGCAAAAGGAGTTGCATCAACAATATTGAATGAATCCACTCTTGATTTGAACATTGCAAAACCCTCGTGATGCTTACTGGTAATAATGATATATTTCATGCCGGCATCTTTTGCCAACTTTGCAATAGCTTTAGCATCAAATTCTTTAGGATTAAAACTTCTTGCAACTGTCTTATACTTATCCACAGGTATGTTTGCCATGTTACTATTCATAATCCACTCGCCAATACCATAGTAGGTTTTATTTTCCCAGATTCCACCTAAATTGGAAAAAAGTCCCCAGTGAATAAACATCCCAAAATTACCTTCATCAAAAAGTTTTGCTCTTTTTGTTTTCAAAGCATCAACTGTTGAGTGGGTTTCACCCCACATTTTGTCCATTGGAACAGGTTCTTTTGTGTTTTGGGAAATTGCCAGTGTTGAAAGCATTGACAGAATAACTATAAAAATATTTTTTTTCATGGCAGAATAATGTAAAAACCACTAACTATTTAAAATATAAAAGGGATGTTTGATTTTGATGATAAAGTAAGTCTTTTACTTAACGCACTATTAATTTTTGTGTGCTGATTTCGTTTTCAATTTGAAAGGATACAGAATAAATACCAGATGGCAAATTAGTATTAATACTACCTGATAGTATATTTTTTTTTTCAAAAACATTCCTTCCTACTAAGTCGAAAATTTTGAGCAAGTTGTTTTCGTTATTATTGGAGCTAACTAATTGACAATTTATATTACAATCTTTCGTGGGGTTTGGAAAAATTTTAAAACGGGAACTTGATGTTGATATTGAAGGCGTCAAATTAGTATAGTCCATACCAACAAACTTAAATTCAACCATTTGTTTTGTATCATTAGGAGAGTCAAGATTTACATTGTATGTTATTTCCCATTTACCAGTAACCGAATTGTATTCAGTTTGCCAATAATCATTTCCATAAAAAGATTGATCCACTTGCACCCAACTTCCGTTTGTTTTTTTGTAAAGCGCCGGATTTTGATAGTTCTGTACATTGGTAATTGTTATAGGCACATAACCTCTTCCACCCTTAATATTAAATTCTATTGAATTTGTATTTGCGTGAATCTTAACAGGATATTGTTTAATAACTTGTGCGCCCGAAATGGCACTTACTTCCAAATCGTTGCCAATAGCTTCCCTGTAAACCATTTCCCAAGTGTTTGCTTTGCTATTTAGAGCAGCTATGAGGTTTGTATTTGGGCCATAATAGTCTACAGCGGCTTTTGGAATTAAAACTAATTCAATATCTGCTTCAATGTAATCACCAGCTTTTAAAGTCGTAGTATTAGCAGGCAAAGTAATATTAATTAAATTACTAGGATTGCCATGCCCTCCAACAGTATAGTATTCTGAAAATGAAGGTGATATTACATCAACACCATTAATTTTGGCTTTCCAATTGCGCACAATGAATCCTCGATTAGCAGGTTTAAAGATAGCATCCGCAATTTGGGAATCACTGAATGAGAACCACGGGGTTTTGCCAATAGCTACTTCTTTTGCTCCAATATAGCGGGATGTGCCACCTGTAGTTGGTGTCCATGTTCTTTTCAAACCAGTTTCATTTCCCCATGCCAATGTACCTGATGTAGTATAATGATAGGTTGGAGAAGCTATTTGAAATACAACAAAATCTTTAACTGATACTGCTGAAAACACATTTAATTTAATATGATAGTTTGAACGCGACAAATCGTCCGACCGACCGATTGATGTAGTGTATTCGAAATCCATCGAATTATCATCCATAGTTCCTGCATAAGTTACTTCTGTTAAATTAGGGCTATAGCGTTTGTAATGTGTACGAATCCTTGTGTGCCAACTTCGCAAACCGTTTGTTTTTGTATAATTAAAAAAATCAGCACCACCCATATTGCCCGACCAATTCCACTTTCCACCTGAAATATTCTGAACCATCAATGGTCGTATATCTGTAACCGGAGCTGCTGCTTGTCCCATATCGGGTTCATAGCAAAATGTTTCGCCCCACGAACCTATAGCCGTCTGATCCCATTGCTGATTAAAACCCCAACCAACTAAAGAAAGTTGTGCGTGTGAAGCAGCAGGCACATTTCCCCACAAAGCGTTCACGCTCGTATATTCAAGCGATATGGTGGAATTCGCAGGTACAGTAATCATACTTAGTCCGTGATACCATGGACCCCGAAAAGGCTGTGTAGCCTGAGCTTCATCGGAAGAGGTATGCCAGTTTTTTGATAATTGAATTGGAATACCTACAGGGTTTCCCTCCACGTCACGAAATACAGCTGAAATACCCGTAATTCCAAATACATTATAAGTACTGCCGCCCAATCGACCTTTAGCTAAGTTTAACCTCACTACCTTATCAGAAGCCGATGAGTTAGTTAAATCAAGAAGTACTCTTTCAATTCTGCTATTTGATGATTCATTATAATCTTGTACATTTCCGTCATTACGGAGTGAAATCTGATGCCACCCCAAATCGGAAATATATGTACTTGTCAAATTTGCTTCAATTGGCGCAATTTGTCGAGCGATTACTTGAACTGGGTTTGTTTCTAAATCAGTGATTTCAGCTAAACGATTATTAATATTTGATGAAACTGGATATATTATCATGCCACAACTCATTTCTACGCCTAACTGACATGATGCTTTACTATTTAATTTTGCGTTTACTGTTGTACCTGTTACAGAAATACTCGAAGTATTTACTGATTTTAAAATAATAAATCCACTACCATTGGTAGGGTTTTCTAAGGCTATAAGATTGCCGTTTTGTAGAATTTTGCTGTAATCAGAAGGAAATGTAAAGGACATATCAAGGCCTCTATTGTCAAGTGTGTTTGAAGGTACAGCCTTCAAAACAAGTGAAAGTCTATCAGGCCAAGAAGCTATTTCAAGACCACTATTGTATTTGTCAAATCCGATAAGTTCATCGAACATATTGATAAATCGGCGCTGAAAATACTTGCCACTTTCAACCAACTGGCAATCATTTACCAATCCGGTATTTTGCGAACACCAATACATGTTACCATTCCAATTCATTCCAAACATAAACTGAATATTGTTATTTGTTGGAAAACTTTGAGTATTTGTTTCGCGTAAAGCACTCTCTTCTTTAATCTGATTATCTCTAATTAACAAGTTTTGGATTGCCATATTAGTATAATCAAAAGCAAACGAATATTTACTCGTAACTATAGCAAATGTTTTGATGTTTGTGGTCGTTTTAAATGATTTCATCCACCACATAAATGAATAATCGTTTTGATTTTCATAACATTTAATTGGTAATATCTGAGATTGAAGCACATTAATACCTGCACTTGAAAGAAAAAATATAAAGAGAACTAAATATCTGAAAATGTGTATATTAAAATTCATTTCATTTGAATTTATAAAAATAGATGAGATGGTTGAATGATACAAATATAGGGATTCTGCTTAAAAAAGTTTCGTTGATTTAATCTTTAAATTCTTAAATCAACGAAACTGAAGTGTTTTTATTTATTTATAATTAGCTTATTAATGCCGCTTATACCATAAATACCTTTTGGTAATTGTAATTCCAATTCTGTAGAAGTCGAAACTCCTTTCCATACAATACTTCCAACCGTATTAAATACCACCACTAACTCGCCTGATTTTAGTCCGCTAACTTTAATGATGCTATTTTGCGATACCGCTTTAAGTTGATTATTATATTGATTCGTTTTAGTAGCTGTAGTTAATGATTGACCGACAAAAACAGGATTATTATTATTTACACCCGTAACCACTTCCCAGGTTTTGTAGCCCAAGCCGCTATTGTTAGCGACATAGCCATTCAACATGCTCAGAGCAGTATTTGAACCCAAATTTAAACCATCCCCATTGGTAGTTGTACCCGTAGGCGCTACCCAAGGTGAACCATCGGTATTGGCTTGCATGGCATAATACAGTAAATCATTCGCAGCATAATTAGGACCGGTAAATGTTGCAACTGTGTTCGAACCAGAAATGCGTTTCACTAACAACCATGGACCACCTGTGTACCCTTTAATGAGCGTATTTAGTGCAATACAGTTATTAATATTCGAAGTTGAATTACCAACGATTCCACCCACAAGCATTGGGCCTGCCGATGGGCCAACTGTAACTGAAGTGCTTGAGTAAACATTTTCGATACTTCCGGCAGACAATACGCCAACAGCACCTCCCACAAAGTAATAAGTATTTGTAGTCGATTTAGCTGTTATTGAACCAACACTGTAGGAATTTACGACTTTAAGAGTAGCATCGGTTGCCATTTGACCAACTAAACCTCCAATATTATGAATCAAATAAGGCATTGAAGTCGTGTTTTCAGAAGTAACATCGGTAGTAACTTTGGCAGAACAATTTTTGATGGCACCAGATGCAATATATCCACAAATAGGTCCCAAGCAAACTGCCTGTGGGGCTGAAACAACTGTAATTGAACTGTTTGTAATATGACAATTGTCAATAAGGGGTTTCACAGCACCGTTTATTAGGACTTGTCCTGCTAAAATACCACACCACGAAGAATTAGGTGCTGAATAGAAAATATTTATGTTATTTAAAACTACATTTTTAACCGTAGCGCCAAATATATACACAAATAATGCACCATAAACATTATCAACTATAGGTGTGGATAAACTTCCGAGTGTAATGTTGCTGATTTTAAAATTTTTACCATCGAATTCACCGTAGAAGCCACCAATTGGCGTCCAGGCATAGCCTGTGAGGTCAATATTTGCTGTTAATTCGCCAAAAGAAGCAGTATAATTTGCTGCATTCTTAAAATCGATTAAGTCCTGAGCTGTTCCTATTTTATAAGGATTAATGGCTGTTCCGGTTCCTGTGAGCGAAAAGGCACTTGCTGACATCAACAACAAACTTACCAATATTGAAAATTTAATTTTTTTCATGAGATTTGTATTTATTGAAAATTATTGATTAATTATTGATTATCATTTTATTAAATCCTTTAACTCCATATATTCCTTTTGGCAAAGTAATGTTTACTTCTGTCGATTGTGTAATTCCTTTCCAAACTACACTTCCGAGTAAATTGAAAATAAACACTTCTTCACCCATTTCAAGTCCCTGAATTGTAAGTGAGCTGTTTCGGCTATATACTTTTATACGGCTTTGATGGCTATAAATATCATTCAGAGCTGTATATGAGTTAATTAAAACAGGATTTCCACTGTTAACTCCAGTTTTTACTTCCCATTGCATATAACCTTTGTTTGGATTATTTGAAACATAAGTATTTAGAATAGTTGCAGGTTTAGTTGTTCCTAAATTATAACCATTAGCATTAGTAGTAGTGCCTATTGATACTTTTATAGGAGTGCCATCGGCATTTGTTTGTGATGCATAAACTAACACATTGTCTGCTGCATAGTTTGGTCCAACTGTAATATCTTCGAATCCGCCTCCGATACGCCTAACATTCAACCAACTTGTGGTGTAACCTTTAATTGTGGGATTTAAAGCAATGCAATTAATAATGTTTTTTGAAGGTTCGGCAGCAATTCCACCTACTAACATTCCCCCTTTTGAAGGTCCAACTGCAATTGTACAAGCTGAATAACAGTTCTCAATAAATCCTTTTGCAACTTGCGATACGATTCCACCAATATAAAAAGTTACTTGAGAGTTGCTTGAGCACGAAATTGAACCGTTCGAGTAACAGTTTACAACTTTTATATCATCGCCGGCACCAGTAAATATTTCATTCTGGCCTACTAATCCACCCACATAATTTGACACATCAGTTGAAGGCGGAATCAGTTCAGAAGTTATAACGGTAGCTACATTAGCAGAACAATTCATTATTGTTCCCGATTCAAGTCGACCACAAATGGGCCCAATAAAATATGAAAATGCTGTGGAAACAACCCTGAGACTACTATTTGTTATGTGACAGTTATCAATAGTTGGCTTTATAGTTCCTGACTTTTCAGCAATTCCTACAATTAAGCCCCAATAGGAATATGTAGTGCTTTTGTAATACAATTTAAAATTATCAATTTTAAGGTTTTTAACAATAGCACCCGTAATTTTTTGAAAAATCGCTCCATAAGCGTTTAAGCTAATTGGAGTAGTGACACTACCCAATGTCAGGTTGCTAATTTGGAAATTCTTTCCATCAAAGGCACCTGCAAACGTTTCAATTGGAGACCAAGTTACTCCAGTCATATTAATGTCTGAAACTAACTCTGCATAGGCATTAATTACGTTTGTTTTTGCCTTAAAATCAATTAAGTCCTGAGCTGTTGCAATTTTGTACGGATCACCAGCTGCTCCAGTACCTGTGATTGCATACGCATTGATGGCTAACATCATTGTCAAAAATAAAATAGTAAAATTTGTTTTCATTTTAATTAATTTTTTGTGGCTTTTGCCTATTAGTATTTAGAAAATATAGATTTTAAAATTCGAAAGATGATTTTTATTCTAAAGTCAATCATTCAGCTTTCAAAATTTGCTAAACCAAGAATTTAGCAAATTTTGAAAGCCTAAAAAGAATGAACTATTAATATCCGGGGTTTTCAACAAGATTTGAATTCTCACCAGTCCTTTTCAAAGTAACAGGTAAGTAATAGTTTTTTGCATTGAAATTTGAACCGACTCCACCATCCACATTAGCTAAAACTACAATTTTATACTTCCGTGTATCATAGTCAAGGATATATCGTAATCCTGAAAACTTTTTAGTTAATTCAGTTTCTGATATTCTCCAGCGACGTAAATCCCAGTAACGATGACCCTCAAACGCAAGTTCAACTTTACGTTCATGTCTGATTTTATTTATATTCACAGAATTTAGTTGTTGTATTCCAGCACGATTCCTTATTTCGTTAATAGCATTCAGAGCTTCGTTGGGTTTACCAATTTCAAAGGCTGCTTCAGCAAGGTTTAATATTATTTCTCCATATCGGAAAACTATATAATCTGTTCCAGAATTTGACCATGTTGACCCTATTGGTAAATTCTCATCCAGATATTTCATTACACCAAAACCAGTATGAAAGTTCCCAAAAAGGTTTTGTGTTCCCCAAGCTGATACTCCACCATAGCCATCTTGCTGGTTTTCGAGTGTTTCTCCGGTTGGCGCTATTAAACCTTTATGAAAATCGACTATACTTCCTTTCCAAGGCGTACCCATTGTATATATAGTGGCGTAAAAACGTGGGTCTTTATTTCCCCACAACTCATCCATACTCCATAATTGAGATTGCAGAACATCTCTGTCAAGTGTACCTTTAGTTCCATCTATATATTCAAATTCCTCAGCCAATTCTAAATATGGGCAATTTCCCATACCAATATTCCATGCATGCGGTTTGGGTCGTTGCACAAAATCGTAACCCCAAGTTGCACCTCCCCCGCCTAATGCATCAACGTAATTGTGTTGTTTTGCAAAAATCACTTCAGAATTATTTTTAACTGTAAAAATATTTTTAAAATTCTTTACTTTATCTGTTTCGACATTGTAAAGTGAAAACTTAGCTGATTTTACAATCGAATCTGATGCTTCATAAGCAATTGTATAATATTCGTTAGATAGACTTGAAGGTATTCCAAGCAATCCATAAAGTTGAACATTTCCGTATTTTGCTATACTTCCTGCATATAATGCAGCCCGGCTTTTCAAAGCTAATGCAGTCCATTTGCTTGGACGACCAATGCTAACTATTTCGGATAAATCACCAGAAATAGAACTCATTTCAGATATAATAAAGTCGTATATTTCTTTTTCTGAATTACGTGCAGGGTATAGTAATTCTTCTGAATCGTTTAATCTTAAGGTTTTAGTTACTAGTGGCACAGCACCGTATCGTTTAACCATTGCAAAATAATTAAATGCTCTCAAAAATCGAGCTTCTGCTGTTTTAGTTTTCGCCCATGCTTTATCAACGGGTGAGTTTGGAACCTTTTCAATAATCTGGTTTAAATTGCGTACTATGTAATAATTGTTTTCCCACCATTCTAAAAGCCCACCATTAATGCTTATACCACCAGCTTTATATCCGGCTGAAGGTACAATTTCCCAACCTCCTTTTCCTTCGTCCGAAATATTGTTGATAATAAATGGACCATAACAATGTTCGCTGTTAAATATATCCCATTCTGTAGATATGGGTGTTCCTGCGGACCAACTTTCTATATAGGTTTTCGATTCATTTACCATTACAGAAGATAACGAATATTGCATTGTTAAAAATGCATCTATGAGAGAAGGATCATTCCAAACCGCTGCATCTGAAATCATATCCAACGGTTTTTTACTTAATATTTCATCCTGACACGATGTGCTTATCAGGAATAGTGGCAATATAAAATATATAATTTTTTTCATTTTTGTATTGTAATTAAATTAACATTAAAAAGACAGGTTAATACCAAAACTAACAGTGCGTTGTTGAGGATAAACCATAATTGTTCCCGATGGAGTTTCAGGGTCAATTCCATATCGGCTAATTGAACTCAACGTAAATAAATTAGTACCTGCCATATATACTCTTAAACTTTCAATACTTGCTTTACTCAATATACTTTTAGGCACTGTGTAACCAAACGATACTGTTTTAAGACGAAGATATGAAGTAGCTTTATATAAATAGGGCGAAGTGGATGAATTTGTTCCTGCGCCTCCAAGTCGGGGAACCAAAGCTTGAGAATCATTTGTTGCCTCAGTCCATCGCAGTTTAAATTGCTCTGAATTTGCATATTGCGATAAATTTATATTTGTATTATATCCAAATGCACCTTGCAATAGCCCACTGAAATCAAAATTTTTATATTTTAATCCAATTGAAAAACCTACCATCCAATGAGGAGTTGTGCCTGAACCTATTTCTTTTTGGTCCTTCCAGTTCAGAATACTATCGTTGTTTAAATCTTTAAACTTTACATCGCCAGGACGAAGGCTTAAATTACCGCCTAAGCTTGAATATGAATAAGTTAGATTATTTATTTCTTGCTGAGTTTCAAAAAGCTTCTCATTAACATATCCCATTACACGGTCAGTCCAATTTCCTGAAATCTTATATACCCTTGCTTGTTCAGGGTCAGTATATTCTGGCTCTTCATAACGTATCCATTTCGAACGCGACCATGAGATATTACCACTAATATCGTATGAAAAATCACCAATCTTATTTCTTGTTCCTAACATAAATTCGAATCCACGATCATCCAAACTATTAATATTCTCAACAGGTAATGTGGCACCAAAGGTAGAGGGTAGTGAATTTAATCGAGTAGCAGGAATTCCTTCACGAACACGGTAAAATGCTTCCAGTTCACCATAAAGTTTTTGATTAAATAAACTGAAGTCCAATCCACCATTGATAATTTTCATATTTTCCCATGTCAAATATGGGTTCGCAATTCCTGTGCTGTACATGCCTGGTTGTTGAGCAGTCTCCAGGATGGCTGAGCCGCGCACTGAATATCCCGACAAAAACTGGAAATTACCTACAGCGTCGTTACCCGATTCACCATAACTTGCACGTAATTTTATATTGTCAAATACCGTTTGCTTTTTCATAAAATTTTCCTGCGTAACTACCCAGCCTAATGATAAACTTGGAAAATAGCCCCATCTGTTTTCTTTTGGAAATTTGGCAGAAGCATCTGCACGAAAAATGGCTTCTAACAAATAGCGATTTTTGTAACCATAATTTAGTCGACCTACATAACTAACTCTTCCCATTTCGCTCGCTGAACCATTGTTTCCCATACCAGTAGTGCTTCCTACAAATAATTGATCGATGGCCGGAGTCAATAAATTTGAACGAAAAGCAGTAAAATTGTTTGATTTATAATCGATGGTTTCATACAATAAAAGTGCAGTAATTCGGTGATCTTCAATTATAGTGTTGTTGTAATTCAACGAATACTGTTGCGTTAACATGTTCGTTTTCCAGATCCCTTCGGATAAATTGCTTTCGTTGAAACTGGCTGCTTTAGTATAGGTTTCATTACCATAATTATAGGTGTAAAAACTAATAGGTTTACGAAAGTTTTTAATCATAGACGTATTATCGGAATAATTGATTAACGCTTTGGCTTTTAATCCTTTAATTTTCTCAAAATCATACGTAAAACTCACAATTCCCCTCAAATCCTGACGTTTATCACTACTATAACCCATTAAGTCGATATTCGAAACCGTGGCTATACTTCCAACATCTATTCCACCCCAGGCAACTTTTGTGGGGTCGGGCAGTGTTGAAGGATACCAAGGTAATGTATTGTAATAATCTTGCCAGAAATATCCATCGTTATTCATTCCGCGGATAGGAAACATTCGGTTTTCATTTGCCATCGACAAGTCGATAGTCATAGAAAGTTGTTTGCTTATTTTAGCATCAATATTTGACTGAACATTATAGCGCGAATAATTACCACCATTGGTTTTTACCATGGTTTGTTGCTCGGTATATCCAAAAAATCCGTAGTATTTAATTTTATCACTTCCACCTCTAATCGACAGGTTATGATTTTGTTGTGGCGCCCAATCGCGAAATGTATATTTAAACCAATCGGTATTTGGATAGGCTGGGTCTGTGCCATCCTTAAACTTAGCAATTGCTTCCTCTGACCATGGTGCAGTATCCACAGGCTTGCCGCTCTGAATATGAGCTTCACGTTGCATTAGAGATATTTCGTAAGAACTTGCAGGACGTAGAATTTTTGTAACTCCTTGCTGACTAAATGATGTATTTAGCGAAATGATAGGTTTTTGTTCTTGTCCGCGTTTTGTAGTAACAAGGATTACTCCATTACCTGCACGCGATCCATACACCGATGCAGCACCGTCTTTTAGTATAGATAAGGATTCAATTTGGTTAGCATCAATATTGTTTAAATTCCCTTCAACACCATCAACAATTACTAAAGCATTTCCAAAACCACGAATTCTTAAATCAGTAGCATCGGCTCCAGGCATACCACTGCCTTGCTTAGTTACTAATCCTGGTAGTCGTCCGGCGAGTGAATTTGTGATGTTTGATACAGGAGCAATAGTTAATTTTTCCGATTTTAATGAAGATACAGATCCAGTGAGGTTTCCTTTTCGTTGTGTACCATAACCTACTACTACCACTTCTTCAAGCGCTTTATTATCTTCCACCAAAATAAATTTAAAATTGTTTTGAGCACCAACTTTTACTTCTTTAGATAGAAAACCAATATACGAAATTGCCAAAATAGATTGGGAACTTGCATCTACCGTAAAGTTACCACTTATATCCGTAATCGTTCCGGAATTCGACCCTTTTAGAACTACTGATGCTCCAATAATCGGGTCGCCTTTTTCATCGGTTACCAAGCCGGTAATTTTTTTTGAGGGAGTTACTGTATTCTTTTGTTCTACATTCTTCTTTTCAACCAAATACAATTTATTGTTTTTGATTTCGTAACTGAGGTTTGTGCCCGTCAACAATTGTTTCAATGCATCTTCCACCTCAATGGAATTTACATTAATGTTAACCTTACGATTTAGATTAACGAGTTGCTCACTAAAGACAAGCGATAATCCTGTTTGTTGTTTGATGGAGTTTAACACTTTCTCGAATGTTTCGTTTTGAAACGAAAGTGTTACTTTCTGAGCAGAAATGTTCAATGCGAACACTGTCAGAAACAAGGAGAGCAAAATGATTTTTGCCAATGGTCTTGTTTTTTTCATGCATTTATGATTTTAAAGTTATTAATTTCCGAAACTGTAATTAATAAACACCCCACCCAAAAAAAGGTATGAGTGTATTTTGAAAAAAAATAAAAACCTGTTGAAAATACAAATATAATGGTTGTATAATCAACAGGTTTGAAGTAAGTAATATAATTCGGCCCCAAACCCCTCCCGCTTATAGCTGGATAAATTGCGGGGATTATGATTAGTACCAAATGGTCTTTTCTTTAAGCTCCGTCAGCTGACGGATTTGGGCTCATTTCTTATTTTAATTCATTGTAGTTATAGTATATTTACTATCGTCATTCAACTTAAACCTTACTTTCGATACTTTCTCCAGGTCATTCAACACTTCGTTGAGATTAATTTTAGAGGTAGAAATACTGAATCGATAATTCAATAAGGCTGAGTCAGTTATATCAAACTGCACTTCGTATTGTCGTTCAAGGGTTTTAACAATCTCTTTGAGTGGTGTACGGTAAAAATTCAAACTTTTAGTCCGCCAGGCCGTGTGTAAAGTCATATCAGGTGCTTCGTTGATTTTACAAATGCCGGTTGTGCGGTCGTATTCGGCACTTTCGCCCACTTTCATGGGATATATTCTTTCGGTCTTGTCGGCAAGATTCACACTGCCTTCTTCCAATGCAACCCGTATCTTCTTATCATCCGGGTATGCTTTGGCATTGAAATGCGTACCGGTTACTTTCACCTTAAAATCCTTTAAATCCACTTCAAAGGGGCGGGTTGTTTCCTTCGACACTGAAAAATACGCTTCACCCGTCAATTTTACTTTACGACTAAAAAAGCCGAACGATTTGGGATATTGAAGGCGCGAGCCCGAATTGAGTTGAACCTGCGTGCCATCCTGAAGCACTACATTCAGTTGTTCACCAAAGGGAACCACAAATTCAGCCATTTCTTCGGATTGGAAAACCCCCGAACGATTCGCTACAAAAGTAAATGCACCTGCCAGCACCAAAAAGGGGATTAATACTGCCGCTACAACCCGGAATCGGAACGTACGAACACGCATGTTAAGTTGTGACATAAATCGAACTTTCATCCGTTTAGTCGGAATTTCGTGGACTGACCACTCTTCTAACAGCTTCTCGTTTAGCAAATACGATTCACGGTCGTACCGTTGTGCGAAATACTCCTGCCCCTCGGCAGTAGCAAACCAGGCTGCCACCCGACGGGCTTCGTCGGGTGTAGCTGTTTTTGAAAGCACCTTGTCAATAATCTTTGGATCCATCATGTTGGATATATATAGTAATACCTAATCTATTAAACAATCAAAAAGCTAAAAGGTATGAGTTGATAGTCATTTATTTATAACAAATGAATTAATCTGACATTATATCTTTGAATTCTATCATCTACTTTGTATTCAGTCCTTGTTCCTTGTTCTTTGTCTTTGCTCTTT
>CAMBSB010000136.1 GCA_945870155.1 Paludibacter jiangxiensis
AGAGAGAGAGAGAGAGAGAATACTTTTTAACAAACAAAGCTTTAGTGCAAAAACAATTTATTGTTTTCGCGTGATTTATAAAATACAGCCTTTGAAGGAAACGAATGTTACTTTCAAAGGCTTTTGTTTTTATACTAATTGATTCATCTTTTCGATTAATTCGAATTAACTTTTCCTAAGTTTTAGAACTTTGGAAAAGTTTGGGGATGGAGAAATTGGCGAAAAATGATCAACTGGACGGATACCGACAAGAATTTGACGAAAAAATAATAGTCTGAATAGATTCAGATAACAATTTGACGGAAAAATATTAATCTGCCGCCGTGCAGACAAGAAAATGACGGAAAAATATTATTCTGCCGCAGTGTAGATAAGAAAATGACGGAAAAATATTTACCTGCCGCCATGCAGACAAGAAATTGACAGAAAAATATTAATCTGCCGCCGTGCAGATAAGAAAATGACGGAAAAATATTAGTCTGCCGCCTTGCAGATAAGATTAAAACAATAAAAACTTTGTGCCGGAAACCTATATTAAAATATAAATTGCATAATATCAAGTAAATATATCTGACAAAATAAACTCTATTATTAATTTTAAAATCTGAATGAGTATGATTACAAATGTAAATTATTCTTTGTTTCCGGGTGAAGAGTTGCTCACTTTTGCTTCCAGAATTATTGCAACTGTAGAAGCTAAAAAATTACAACTCCCATCTGTTGTACCATATTTGAATAACACCACAGTAAAATGTGCAGCTTTTCAAAGTGCCTTGGAACGTGAATCGAAAAACCCCATTACTAAACTGCAAGCAGCCAAGAGTGGAGTGTGTAACGATGCTTTTGTAGCATTACGCAAGTATTGCGAATCTGCTTCTGCCCGACGAAAAGAAGGATGGAGCGATGCCGGTAATGCATTGTTAAGTGTTATCCGCAAACACGGTTGGAGTGCCCAGCATCTGGGATATAAAGCCAAATCGGGCGTATTGAGCAATATTATTTCCGAAATACGGACTAAATATTCTTCCGAGGTGGCTTTTATCAATTCAGGCGAATTACTAGACGAATTGGAAACTGGTCTGGTTGATTTTGAATCCACTGCCAAACAATTTGTAGAAGTAGCTGCCACGACAAACGAACCAACCGTTATGGAAACCCGTCCTGAACTAATAGTTGCCACCCGAGCTATGTTGCAGTTTATAGGTCTCCAGCAAATAGCCACACCAAGCGATGAACTTACAACATTGATTAAAGCATTAAATGAATTAATCGTTACATCGCTCAGCACTTTAAAAGCTACCGATACCCGTGCAGCTAATAACAAGAAAATAGATGCGGGTAAAACGGATGCGCCGGTTGAGTGATTGAATATTATAATGATAGTCTCATTTATAGTGAGGCTATCATATATATTTTTAAGGAATATATCTGAAAATCCGAAAAAGAGTATGGAGCGTATGCCGAAAAGCTTGAGAGTAGGCAAATAAACAAATTATTATGAAAACAATTTTTAAAAAAACATTTTTAGTGGTTACATTGGGATTAACTATAATCGGGTGTAAAAATAACGAAGACATTAGTACAGATGGCATTATTAGCGGAATCATAGCTGATTATATGGCAGGTTCTGTGGACAGTATCCTATGTTTTAGTCCTAAAGAAGACAATGCTATTGGAATGTGTTCGGTTGCGTCAAATGGCGAATTTTCAATAATTCTGGCAGCAACCCCTCAAGGTTCTCAACTAAGCAGTGAATACGGTGGTTCTGTAGTAGTGAGCGATCCTACTGCGACAGGTGCAAATGTCAGTATGTATGCCTATAAAAATAAAACCTTGATAGGCTATATTACAAAATGTAATTATACTCTTGACAAAACAACTGTTAATGTGGGAGATGCGGTTACATTATTACTTTATGTGAATAAAACTTGCAAAATTACAGGTACTCAACATGATACTTCTTCGTATACTATTGTTTATGATTTAAACTTAGTAAAAGGGTGGAATGAAGTGGTTAGCAAAGTAACCGCTTATTCATCCACTTCAACCACTATGACTTTATCAACTACCATCCCATCTGGGTTAAAATGGCAATTAATCTCAATAGCATCTCAAGTTAAACAATTTAAGATACCTGGTATTAAATTTTGATTATTTTGTTGGGTATTAAACCTCTGGTTCACACAGATTTGCTTCCTGTGCGAAAAGACAGGATAGAATATATTGGTTAAAAGAACCGATACAAAAAGGAATAACCCTGAAAATCCGAAAAAGAGTAGGGAGCGTATGCCGAAAAGCTTGAGAGTAGGCAAAAATAAAATAAAAAAACTGTTATGAAAAGAAACATTTTATTAGTGGCATTATTAGTGCTAATTTCAACAATTTCTCTGCATGTAAATGCACAAACCAGTAATATGGAAGATGTGGTTTATCTTAAGAATGGAAGTATAATCCACGGAATTATAATTGAACAAATACCAAATGAAAGTCTAAAAATAAAGACTAAAGATGGAAGCGTTTTTGTTTATAAAATGGTAGAAGTAATTAAATTAACCAAAGAAGAAACTGCAAATACTTCAATGAATGCTGGAAATGCATATAATAGTAATAATTATATAGGTAATCAATATTCAAATGTTGTTGCTCCAAGCTATAATCAAATTAAAAATAAATATAACTATCGTATGTACACAGCAAATCCCACTGATCAATATAATCCTACTATTAGTGGATTGTGTTCGTGGTTCATTCCTGGTTTAGGACAAGTAATTTGTGGTGAAACAGGGAGAGGACTTGGCTATTTTGGAGGCACATTAGCTTGTTCATTAGTTATGAGTTTAGGTGCTGGTATTGCTAGTGCTTCCTACTATGATGATGGTGCAATGATTGCAGGTTCATTATTAACTCTAGTTGGTGCTATTGGGCTACTTACAGTAGATATTGCAGCCATTGTAGATGCAACAAGGGTTGCAAAAGTTAAAAACATGTATATAAATGACATGAGAAATAAAACTTCGTTAAATTTTGAACTTTCACCCTATGTTGATCAAATTTCGATGCAAAATGAAATTGTTAGACCTGTAGGCATGACTATGAGAGTGAAATTTTAAAATTAAATAATTCTAAAGGGTGTCCTTCATTTGGGACACCCTGAAAAAAAAAGGAAACTACTGAAAATCAGAATTTGTATTGAGCGGAAGCCGAAAAGCTTGAGAGTAGGCGGAAAATTGATAAATTTATAGGTTTATGAAAAAAATCAATCTATTATTGTGTATGTTTTTTCTGAGCACTATTTCTTTAATGGCGCAACAAAATTATGAGGATGTTGTTTACCTAAAAAATGGAAGTATTATACGTGGTACTATAGTTGAACAAGTTCCAAATCAGAGTATTAAAGTTAAAACGAAAGATGGAAATGTGTTTGTTTATAATTTTACTGATGTAGTTAAAATGACAAAAGAGCCAATTATTAACAACAGTATTTATGGAAATCAGTATAACCCAAAATATCAAATATCAAATAAGGTTTTGCCTGAAAGAGTAAAATACGAAAAAACAACTCTATTATTAGGAGGAATTTCTCTTCATCCTTCACAAACATCTGGATTTATTATGTTGGGGAAAGTAAAAAATTTTGGAGCATATTTAAAATTACAATCTAATTTTAACTTTAATGGAAGCTTTACTTCTGAAGGTGATAGCTGGTCGTCAGATCGATATTTCAAGGATAATATCCAAACAGGCCGATATGCTATCAGTGGAGGTGTCCTTTGGCGAGTAATAAAACCAATTATGCTTTATGGAGGGTTAGGATATGGCAAACGGTGGGTAAACTGGGAAACTATCTCTGGAGAACAATTTCGAGTAAATGATATCTCATATCAGGGTTTGGGATTAGAAACTGGTGTGATATTTAAACTAAATAAACTGCTTTTTACAGGAGGTGTTAGTCTGATTCCTTTTAAATATATGGAATTAAATATTGGTGCAGGGTTTACACTTTGATCTATTATTTTACATTAATAAATATACTTACATGAAAAAAATAATTTTAACTTGTTTGATATTAAATCTGATATGGAGTTGCACAAGTGATCCATTACCAAATTCTTATGTGCCGGTGCCAAAAGTTACAACACAAGTTGCGAGTAATGTTTCTTATACATCAGTTACACTTAGTATAAGCATTAATTCTCAGAATGCTAGTAAAATAGGTATATTGTATAGTAAAAATGCGAATCCAATTCAAAGTAATTCATTATCAAAATTTACATCCTATTTAGATGCTACCGAGTTTACTTTATACAATCTTGATTATGGAACAAAGTACTATTATAAGGCTTTTGCAACAAATAATATTGATACTGTTTATGGTGAAATTAAAAATTTTACTACAACGAATGCCACCGTACCTATACTAAACTCAACATCTGATGCATATTCAATAACACAAACTACAGCAAATAGTGGTGGAAATGTAAGTAGCGATGGTGGGTTTTCTGTAATGTCAAAAGGTGTATGTTGGAGTACAACTACAAATCCCACCATTTCATTAGCAACTAAAACATCTGATGGAACGGGTAATGGTTCTTTTGAAAGTAATCTTTCAGGTCTTATGGCTGGAACCACGTATTATGTTCGTGCGTATGCTACAAATTCAATTGGAACAGGGTATGGCTCACAAATTAATTTTACAACTTCTCCTGTAGTTTTAGCCACAATTACAACATCTACGGCACTTAAGACATCCCAAAGTTCAGCTACATGTGGTGGTAATGTTTCGAGTGGAGGTGGTGGAACTATTACTGAACGAGGTGTATGTTGGAGTACATCAAGCTCACCTACAATTGCATTATCAACTAAAACATCTGATGGAACAGGTACTGGAGCTTTTACTAGTTCAATGACTGGATTATTGGAAAATACAACATATTATATTCGAGCTTATGCTACTAATAGTGCCGGCACTGCGTATGGAGCCCAAGTGAGTATTACCATTACTCCAATAGTTATTCCAACAATTACCACATCTTCTGCAATACCTGCAAGTCAAACAACTGCAACTTGCGGTGGCACTATTACAAGTGATGGCGGAGCAACAATTACTGCCCGTGGAGTTTGTTGGAGCACAGAAACTATCCCAACAATTGCATTATCTACTAAAACTGTAGATGGAACAGGGCTCGGTACATTTACAAGTTCAATTACTGGATTAATTGTGAATACTACTTATTATGTACGTGCCTATGCAACTAATAGTGCGGGTACAGCGTATGGGGCACAAGTGAGTTTTTCATCAAACACACTTGCAATTGGGCAAAGTTATCAAGGTGGTAAAATAGCGTATATTTTGAAATCTGGGGATATTGGCTATATTGCGGGACAAACACATGGGCTTATTGCTGCTCCAACCGACCAAAGTACATACATCGTGTGGCATAACGGAAGTTATATAACATCAGATGCTTATGGCACTGCAATAGGCACAGGTCTTGCAAACACAAATACCATTGTAGCCTATCAAGGAACAGGAAGTTATGCTGCTTACATCTGTTACAATCTAGTGTTGGGTGGCTACTCCGACTGGTACTTACCAAGTAGAGATGAATTGAATCAACTTTATTTGAATCAATCAGCTATTGGTGGCTTTGTAAGTAACTGGTATTGGAGTTCCAGTGAATATAGTTCTTCTAAGGCATATGAATTAAATTTCAGTAATGGCTCTATGATCAGTTACGATAAAAATGACCCAATTTATGTCCGTGCAGTTAGGTCTTTTTAGTAAACTACGAAGTGCTTATTCAAAAGTCTCCTCCAAAAAGAGGGGGAGACCTTTGTTATAAAGGGAGGAATTGCCTGAAAATATTAAAAAGAGTATGGAGCTTATACCGAAAAGCATGAGAGTTAGTTTATATCAAATAACAATAATAAAAAAAATGGTTTTATAGAAAAATGACCAAAAACATAGTTAAACTAGATCAATATATAATGAATACTTTTTTCGTTCCAACATATAAATTCTTTTCATATATAATTTTGATAATATCCTTGAATTCATGCATGGGTCTATTCAGGCACGAATGTGATTGGGCATTTATACAATCAGTAGGTGGAATTAAAATTGACGAGCCCTACCTTACTAAAGATGGGTGGTTTTTGCCAGTTCAATGTGATGTTTCAGGTTTGACAACGATAACTAATAAACCAACAACAATGAATTCAGCATTAAAATGTGTCAAGGTTGGATATTTTAAAAAAAAATCATCTGTTTTTATCACTATTTATACTGGGAGTATTGGTTATAGAAATAAAACTTGTAGATGTGATGGTATAAATATTGGACATCTCAAAGAAGGTGAATATAGTATTTATTACAAATATAAAAACGATTTACATCTCATTAAAAGTATAAAACTAAAATAATTCACATAATTCAAAAAAAAGCTTGAACAAAAATATTAATTTTAATTATTACAGTAATGAAAAAAATACTTCTTTTACTTTCAATATTTTGTGTTTCAAGTATTTTACTTGCACAAAAAGATTTCGTTAAAGAAAATAATATACTAATCAATTTTGGGATACCAACAAATTTTTTCGATGATGGAGACAAGTTAAGCTTCCCACATTTTTCAGCAAGATATGAAAGACAACTTTATCCAAATATTTGGATTGGTGGAGACATCGGGTTCACATCGTCAAAATCAATTACATATAGGTTCTTAGGTGATGAGTATTTTTATAGAAAAAACTATGTTAATGTTTCGGTAAATGCATCTTATAATTTGAATATGATTCCAATAGATTTTATTGACTTCTATGCAGGTATAGCATTTGGATATAAATTTGGGAAATCTAGATTCGTTGGGAAAGGTGAATTATCTGGATTTGATCAAAATCCATATCCCGTTACCAAGGGAGTAATATATTCAGTATTTATACAAGGAAGATATAAAATCGAAGATCATTTGTATGCTTATGCTGAAATTGGTTTAGGTCATCTGCCTATTAGTTTAGGTATTGTATATAATTTTTAAATTTATCCACTCAATAAAGTCTATTAAAAATGAAAAAAATATTTACCTTTAATTTATTAATGTTTTTATTGACTATTCTGACCATATATGGTTGTAAGTCTTTTGAATTAGTTGAAATTAATCCAGAAAAAGATCCAAGTTCATTTAGCAAATCCCTTTTAATTAAAGGGGGGATAAATTACAAAGGAGAGGCACCTTTTACAAATGAAACCTCAGAACTTAATATTATAAAATCACAACCAACAGCAACAGTTGCTACGGATAATTACTTATTTGTACCTTTTGTAGCTAAATTATCAAATGATGCACAAGGTGTTTACTTACAAGTAGAAGGTGCCGATAATTATTGGAAAATACCAATAAATAATAATATCAATAAAGTTCGTTCTGATTTTACAAAAGTAAATAGTACCTCTACTCAACTTACAGAGGTATTGAGCATTGGAATACCTGAAAATATTCAAGCAGGTTTATTTAATATTTATTATAAACTTTTCGATTCAAATAGTAAAATTGGTAATGCAACTTCTTTAGAGGCAAAAGTAATTATTCCGGTAGATTATTGTAAAAATGGAGATCAAATTGGAAAAGTTGAAGGTAAAGATGGAATTTCAGCTCAAACTTATTCTCTAGGTGATACCCCTGGTTTTGTTGAGATTAAATACGAAACTTATAATATACCTGATCGGATTGATATACGATATAATAAACAATGGATAAGAAGTACTGGTGACTTACTTGGTATTGAAGCACCTCCAATTAAGCAGTGTGACGCTGTTGTTTCAGGAGATGGATTTTTGGGGACTTCAGGCTCTTTTCACATTTTTTATGATCCAAGTATAAGTAAAAAACTTGATGTTTATGTTTCAGGTTGTCTTGATGGTGGTACTGCTTGGAATTATAATGTAGTTGATTGTCCTAAAGATAAACCTATTTTAGGTATTCATTCAAACGCAGACCCAAGTCAAGGCATAGATTATGGTCATGCATGGATAAGCCTTAGTCAAAATGGCATCACTCATTTTTATGGATTATGGCCAGATTTTAATCCTAAGGTTGAGAATAATGGAAATTTAACAGATATTAGAAAAGATATTGAAGAAGGTTTCGGAGAATATTCAAGATTTTTGCCAATTGATGAGAATCAACTAAATAAATTCAACTATAAAAAAGGACAAAATAAAACATGGGGTCCATGGATAAATATTGCTGGGTATACGTTATCTTTTCCTTTATATAATTGCTCATCATGGGCTCAGGAAGTATATGAATATGTGACGAATGAAAGCATTTTAGCTGATGAATTTTTAAATGGTTCTCCTTTTGAAACTCCTCGTAAATTAAGTGAAGGAATATTAAAGTTGGAAAGTACATATCCTACATCTAACTTTAAGCCAGAAGGTATTGGAGATGATTCTTCAAGTTGTTCGTTCTGTAAATAAGTAACAAAAAAATCTAATTATTTTTAGGTTTTTGTTAAATTAATAAATATGTCATAGTTTGTAACTACTTAGCACTTTTGCCTGTTATTTAGGTCAAAAAATCGATATAGCTTTTGTAAACAATAGTACAGATCAATATATTCTAGAGATAGATGATATTTTTATTGGTGTTAATCAAACGGGTACCAATACGCTAAATCAATATAATAAAATCTCTGTGTATCCAAAACCTGTAATTGATGGATTCCAAATAAAAGGAATTGATGGACAAATTAATCTTAGGCTTACTGATTTAAGTGGTAATGAATTACTCAGCAAAAAGATATTCGGAAATGAGAATGTAAGTTTAAGTCATATACCAGCGGGTATGTACATGATAAATCTATTTAATAATGATGTGAGTTATCAGAAAAAGTTCATTAAGCAATAAACACTTAATACATAACATGGAGTCCAGAAACCAATTAAAAACGGGGCGTAATCCGAAAAGCCATAAGAGTAGGAAAACGTTAATACTAGAAAAAATGAAAAAACTATTTTTATTATTTGCTTTTGTATTTACTTTCGTTCATATTTTTTCTCAGGATATTATAATTTTTAAGAATGGGGATGAAATAAAATCTAAAATTTTAGAAGTTACAATAGACCAAATTAAATACAAAAAATGGAATAATTTAGAAGGACCTAATTATTCGTCACTTAAATTAGAGATTTTCATGATTAAATTTGAAAATGGAACGAAGGAAGTATTCAATACCAATACGAACAATTCTACTTCAAGTTCCACTAATAACAATGGTAGTAAGTTTCTTGGGACATGGTATGCAAAGCGATACGATGGAGTTAACAATAAAACTACATTAACAATAAGTCGAGCAGCTGAAGACTTTCTTGTTAATTTTAAAGTATATGAACGTGTAGATGAGTATTTTCATTCTGCAGATGGTTCTTTCAAAGAGGTAGGTAGAATGGAAGGAAATAGCATAGTAATTAACAGTTTGATGAAGCTGTCATTGATAAATGATTACACATTATTAATGAATAGTAAAGAATACCACAAAGATCCTAAAGACGTACAAACATCAACCCAAACTGCCCAACCAACAAAAACACCAGAAGTTAAAACAGATCCTTATTTTTTAAACAGAAATGAAAGCAAATTGACAACAAATCATTTAGGATACTTTAATAAAAAGACACCTTCAAATATCTACGAATCTTTATACAAAGAAAATTATATAAATGCTCAATTTGAATTCTACAAAGAAATTTTCGTTAAACCAAATGATATTTTTATTTCTTATGCCTATTATGGAGATAATATTGATAGTATCAAAAATAATAGAATATGTGTATTAAAAGAAGGAATTCCATTAATTTTTAATTTAAATGTTTCGGGGATTGCTTTTTACCAAGCTGGTGATTATGGTAAATCTATCGCAAAGTACTCTATAGCAATTCAAGTAGAGGATTCAATTGGTAATGAGTATTACACCGAAACATCAAACAGAGAATTTGTAAAAACCAATCCAAGTAACTACAATATTGATATATCAATCAATATAAAACCTGAAAAAATGCTATTAATGCCTAAATCACAGGATTTGTATCTGAATTTTTTAATCAAGGATAGAAATGAGAAAGATAGATATCTTCATGGCTTTGCTAAATTTAAAATAGTAAAACAGTAAAAAAATAAATTCAAATAAAGTGGAGCATAGAAACCATTAAATAAACACTTTTAGGCGTAGCGTAGTTGGCTTGCATTGTTCGGCTTAGTTTCCAAAATACCCTTGGTGGGATTTTTTTAATCCCACCTAATTTATGCTTTACGAAAAGCTATAGTGTATAAAATTAACTGTATTATTTTGCATATCCATTTTGCTCTATTCTAAAGACTTTATCGTATAATTTCAAACTACATAAATAATTACACTTAAACATAATAAATTCAAAATCATGAAAAAAATTAAATTATTTATCTCAATCTCACTACTTTTCTTTGCAATTATTGCAAACGGTCAGTACTCAGAAAAATGGAAAGCAGATAAATATGGTTACATTATCGGTTGTGAAAATATGGATAATGATAATAGTAAAGAAATTGTCTTTTTTAACTTGCAAAAAAATATAACGGTTGTTGATGCAATAACTGGTAAAGTTGAATACTCGTTAATATGTGACTATGTTAGTTATGTGAATAACAATGGATACGTTTACAATAATAATCCCACGATTGTTTCAATTGACAATAATGGTAAATTTGGAATCATGTTTTATGGTAAGATATTAGCAAGCGAAGTCGAAGATTCACACCATTTTATTTCGTTTGATGCACCATCAAATATCAATCAATTATCTTCAAATAATGATATCAACATTGAAAATTATCCTAATCCTTTTAACGAATCAACAAAAATCAGGTATAATGTTCCAAATCCGAGTAAAGTTATAATCAAATTATTTGATTCAAAAGGACTAGAATTAAGAACAATACTAAACGAAAAGAAGAATGTTGGTGAATATGAATATGCATTTAATAGTGGTAATTTACCAAGTGGTATTTACTATTATCAGGTACTAATGGATAATTTTAAGGGCGCAAAAAAGATGATTATTATCAAATAATATTATCTCTATTTAGTACAATAAAAATTTTAAGCATCTTATTTTTAATGCTTATTTTTCTCAAATCCAAACAATTTAAATTCTTTGATGTGATTAAAAACTTTTTCGGGCAAATAATTTTTTAAGCTTTCATCCCCATCTTCAATCATTTTACTTATAAACTCAGTGGTAATGTGCAGATTTTCAGCAGCAAGACTCGTGAGTAGCAAAATATTGCCGGTAGCATTCAGGTATTTCCACAGCAAAGCATTTTTACCTTCAAAGTATTCATCTCGTGGAATTATAAGTTCATTGGTAATTTCGTCAATTCCGGGATAAAGGTAAACTTTTACATTCTCCTGAAACATGGCTCCCAAAGCTTCGAGCAATCCCCCACGCAAATCGGTATAATACGAACTGTCGAAGATTTTTATAAATGTAGGTAAACCTACCACCATACGCAGTTTAATTAGTTTAAACTGTCCGAAATAATTCACCAATTCAAAATACCTTTTAAAGCGCGAAATCATCACACTTTGTCCCATAAGGTTCAGTAAATCAACCCTATGCAAAAAGTCTTTTTCATTTACTTTTTCGCCTTGCATAAGATAATTCAGCGATATTTCGCAAAATGCTATGGTATTATCGGGCTTATAATCCTCATCCCTTTTAAAAATTTCAAGGCTATCATCTATAAATTCGATGCCTAAGTTATTGATAGGACGAAAATAACCGCGCATAAGCAGTACATTTTTCTTATACAGCATATCCGAAGGTTGCTGAATTCGTCCTGCACTATCAAACATAATAGCAGGAGTCATATTTTTACTCACCAGCATTAAGTTCAACAAACGATTGTCAACCCATTCCATATCAGGACCTTCAACGAAAATATAATCAATTTCAACCCTGTCGGTATCCAGGTTATCGAGCAACGAAAGCAATACATTTCGGGGATCTTCCCATTCAAAAAGACCACCATAAATTAAATTTATTCCTAAAGTTCCTAAAGTATATTGTTGTAAAAGTGTATCGTTTTCGTGAAACTTGGCATGTATAAAAATCAAATTGGGTTGTTTTCGCACAGTTCCTTCAACCGCTATTCCTAACCAGCCATTCCCTGTATTTGTTTTAGTGAAATTTAAAACTTCAACCGTATTGGCAAATGCAAAAAACTTCTTATTGTTTTTATTATCAAGTATATTGATTAGTTCTTCATATTCATAATTAACCATTTTACGGAGTCTGTCTTCGGCAACATAGCGCGCCGGAGCACCGTGGTTATAAAAATGATCGCTAAAAAGTTTATCGTAAGCTGAAATGGATTTGGCTATGGTATTGGATGCTCCACCGGCTTGAAATAAATGTCGTGCAGTTTCCTGACCGCCACCTATTTCGGCAATGGTTCCATAATAATCCGATTCAATATTAATATGTACTGACTTTTCTTTGGTACTTAATGATTTCATCTTTCTTTACAAATTGTAGAGTAAAAAAGCATTTTTAAAAGTTAAAAAGGAATAGTATTTAAAAATGAAAATTATAAAAGATTCCAATGCAAAGATATGTTTTTTAAAATTAACTTCGTGTAAAATAAAACATGTTTTATAAAATAAAATAAGAATGTTTTAATAATGAGCTACATAAACACAAAATTAATTTTATTTTGTAGAAAGATTGAGCATAAAATCTACGATATAATTGAAAAAAAATTAAAATAAAATCATTTTACAGAAAATGAGTAATGAAGATTTTGTATCTTTGCACTCAAATTCAAATTTGAGTACTATTTTTAAATTAATTAAAAATAATTTCGATATAAATCGGTATGGTTTAATACTTTAGAAGATATCAACAGCACATTAAAATCAAAAAAAAATATAAATATAAAATTTTATGGAAGAATTAAATGCAATTGTGCAACAAGTAGTGCAAGTTTCGCCCATTATGAAAGTATTTCGCATAGCTCCACTTGGATGGGAATTACCTGATTTTAAACCCGGACAATTTGTTGCTATAGGATTACCTCCAACCAGTGAAAAATGTGCTGAAGCAACTGATGAGCCTGTAGAAGCAGATCAAGACAAATTAATAAAAAGGGCATATTCTATTGCATCTTCAAATTTATCGAAAGAGTATGTTGAGTTTTATATCACATTGGTACATTCAGGTGCATTAACTCCTCGTTTATTTAATTTAAATATTGGGGATAAAATTTGGTTGGGAAATAAATTTGTAGGCATGTTTACTCTAGACCAAATAGCTGAAGATCAAAACATTGTACTTATTGGAACCGGAACCGGTGTTGCACCTTATATGAGTATGTTACGCACCGATGCACTACATCGCAAAGGCAATATTGTTGTAATACATGGTGCTGCAAATTCATGGGATTTAGGTTATTCATCTGAATTAAACCTGCTCCAGATACTTTCACCAAAATTTAAATATATTCCTACTATTACAATGCCTGAACGTGAATTTACACCTTGGAACGGGCGCACTCAATTTATTCAGGATATATGGGAAGAAGGTGCAATAGAGAAACTTTGGGGATTTAAACCAACTGCCGAAAACACGCATATTTTCCTATGCGGAAATCCAAACATGGTGAATGGTATGATTCATTGCCTTGAAAACGAAGGTTTTATAGAACATACACGCAAAGTAGTGGGACAAATACACGCCGAGAAATTCAACTAATTAATTCGCATTAAATATATTCACCCGTGTTGTTTAATTACAATACGGGTGTTTTCATAACTATTCAGCCCCCTAAACTGCCCCCTAACCCCCTAAAGGGGGAATAATGTGAGAGAGTTTGTTGAGCGTTAACTAAGTATACATGCTTGATTATCTTAGTTATTCCTAATATTGTTTATACAATATTCATATATTATTTTAAGAAAAGTAAGCGTAATTGGCTTTTAATTCAAAATTAAACAAATTTAGATGCTGAAAAATAACCAAAGTTTATATATCTTTGTAATCGTTTGATTGATATAGAATTGTGAAGACAGAAAGACAAAACCTTATAAATTCAAGTAACATGTTTTTGTAACTACGCAACCCTAACTAGGCATCATTTATCATTTAAAAGTCAAAAATTCTGATTTTAAATTTAAAAGGTAGTCATATTGAGTTTTAATACAATAATATATAAATAAATCAAGTGTATTTTATTGTGAAAATATCTATTAATATTCTACGAGCTCCCCCAGATTATTCACTATTATTTTCCTATCTATTTCCCCCTTTTGGGGGTTAGGGGGTCGGGGTTGGGGGGCTGATTAGTAACTTATAATTTAATATTTTATGGAAGAGCTTACTTTAATTACACCTACATTTTTATTTTCTGCAATTTCATTAATATTGTTGGCTTATACCAATCGATTTTTAGCTTATGCACAACTAGTCCGCACTTTGAAAGACAAATATATGGAG
>CAMBSB010000137.1 GCA_945870155.1 Paludibacter jiangxiensis
TGACACTACGAAACCGGCACGTGTACCAATTTTGTCGTACAGTTTACCAGAAAACAACTGGCTGAAACCGTAGGCAATCATAAAGAAAATAGTGATTTGCCCTAATAAGTCTTTTGCTTGCTTTGTAGCAACTTCAATTGAAGCATTTTTGTCCACTATGCCCAAATCGTAAGCTATACCCTGGCGATTCACAACTATTTCACCGTCTTTTTTAAAACTGAGTTTTGAAACATGTTGTGTAACCTTGTCGCCATTTTTAGCAACAAGCAAATAGCTACTATCAGCAACAAAAAACTGCGCCTGATTGTCGGATATTTCTGAGTTTATTTCGTCGACAAGGCGATATTCAATATTGGCAACCCACATGTAATTGAGCGTCCCTCTATCTAGATAATTAATAATAGTAATGAGCATAATAAGCCCAATTACCCACCAGCGTAAGCCTTTTATTTTCATGATTAACAGTTTGTTATTTATTTTTTATCGCCAAAATAAGAGACGGCATCACCACTTAAAAAATCTTCGCGAACCGGACTGAAAACGTCAATTAAAATTCCGGCTTCGAGACATAATGCGCCATGAAGTATGTTTGGTTCTATATAAACACCATCACCTGCATTCACTATCTTTTTTTCATCGCCAATTGTAAACTCGAATTTTCCGGCTGCACAATAAGTTGCCTGAGTGTGAAAGTGCTGGTGCAACGATCCTATTGAACCCTTTTCGAATTTCACTTTAACCATCATAATTTGATTGTCGAATCCTAAAAACTGACGCGATACACCACCACCCAATTGTTCCCATTCCATACCTTCGGTAAGAATAAATTTTTCGCTTTTTCTTTTCATGTGTCTATAACTTTAGTTGATTTCTGAATAATAATAATTTCCTGTAAATGTGATAGTTTTGCCCGATAATGTGATTGTTCGGGTTGTATTGTTGTTAAAATCTTTATTCGTTGTTATTAACAAAAATGATTTGCCATTGATGTGCGAAATCTGAATCGCAGTAAAGTCTTCGGTATCGGCCAAAAGCACCAAATTACTCACCGAAGAACGAAAACCTACGGTAACCTCTTTCGTTAAATCGTATAAACCATGCGGTTCAACAACCGAAACAAAAGTATGATTGGCCGTGTTGGGTTGTCGGAGCATAAACGCTGTTTCAGAACGTAGATTATTATTCGGGTCGTTTGCTCCCGAGCGTGTAAACATTAATTCAGTATCGAAATTTGTAAGCGTATTAATGCTGTAAAAACGGTTGCCGTTTACCCACGTAAAGCATGTAACCGGTTTCGTTGTTCTTCCTTCGGCTTCGAGCCATAAATGCTGGTAGCCATTTTGAGTTCCAAGTGGTTTTAATTCCGAAACTTGTTTATGCGATTCGTAGTTTGTAGAAATCATCTGCCCCCTGTAGTAAAAAGGGAAATCAATCATTTTTGGTTTATCAGACTGCACTTTAAAAATGTCAACAATTATTGGGAATTCAAACATTGAGTTTTCAATCATTGCTGAAGTTCGCTGCATTTTAACGCCCTTGTAAGCATTGGTGTCAATTCCCGAAACAATTTGAATTTTGTTGTTCGAAATATCACTGTATTGAATGTCGGAATGATAGTTTGATGACACTTTGATTTTGGCATCAAAATGACTCTGTTCGTCAATTGTAACTGTATTATGAGCAATAGTTTGCATAGCCCAGGTGTAGTTTTCTTTGGTATAATTTCCACCATTTTTGGGCTCGATATTCAAAAAGCGGGCTGCACCGTAATCGGGAATAATCTGATTTCCATTGTCGAAATACGATAGCGACAATTTATCGTAATGTCCGTGTGATAAACCATGCGAGGTAGCTTTAAAAGTCAATAAAGAGTTGTTGTTGCGTAAAAAAGCAATACCTCCTTCGTTACCATCCTGACCATCACGAACAACCGTTGATTTAAATTCAAATGGTTTCGATTTGTTGTTTTTAAGAGCCTTTGCAGTTGCTAATCCGGCATCCGAAACAAAAAATGCGTCCTGTCGGCGAGCAATATCCAACAACATAACATCCGAAGGATTGTTTTTAAACGCTATATTGACTGCAGAAATAATTTCTTGCGTTTTATATGTTTTATACAATGCATCGTTCAGGTAAACAATTTCGTCGTTATAAGTACTTTGGAGCATTGTATGTATGGCTTTATTCAGAATACCATCGCGATAAGAGAATATCTTCAGTTCAGGCTGTTGGTTCTGAATAACCTGAGCAAAAGTCATAAACGGCCAAATGGCATAGCGCTGATAATAAGGGCCTTCAGTAAAATAGCCATCGGGTGAAAAAAGCACGTCCAACTGACGAATAAAACCCGATTTACCATCTTTTTTTGAACCATAAAGTGCCATGTCAATCAGGTTTTTATCGCCCATTACATAGCCAATCATGCCAACAGCCGATGTAGCCCAAGTGCCATGATTATGCATTTTGTTGAATACTGCATAATTAGCCTCATTTCCGTTCGAAATAAATTCGGCTACGGGATAAAAAAGATTTTTTTCAATGTGTTTACGGTCGGTTTCTGAAATAAAATTATACACACAATCGTAAGCATTAGCTGTATGAACTAGCCAAACAGCCTCGTTGAGCGCTTGCCAGAATAGTCTGCCTGGAGTATCGGAGCGTACAGCAGGATGCTGTCCAAGCGTTGGATACAACTCGGCATATTTCAATAACATCTTTTGTACAAAAACAGCGTATTCTTTTTTGCCTGTAAGCTGATAAAGTATGCCACAAGCATTCATTTCGTAATAGTTGTTTTTGTGTTTTTCGTGCGTGTAACCGCCGCCACCATCTTTTGGAATAGGTACAATAATTTCTGAATTAATTGCATTATCTGCAATTTTTCGCAATTCGTTGACAGATTTGTCGAAAGCAGGATATTTACCCAAGGATTTCTTTATTTCTTTTACTCCAGCAGATGTCAGAAATAAATTGGGATGTTGTGTGGCAGAGCTTGTTGTGAAAACAGCTGCCATTAAAAAAATCAGTAAGCGAAATTTCATCATATTCATTCGTTGATAATTATTTTTTGAGTTGCAATTTTATTTTCAGTTTTAAATGAAAACAAATATACAGCTTTTTCCAGTTGCACTACGTAGTTACTATCAGGCACCATATTCGTTTGATAAACACATGTACCACTTAGGTTTACTATGGATAAATTTCCCTTTAAATTTGAATAAAATTGTACCTTGTTGTTTGCAATTTTATATTTCATTACATCGTTTAAAAATACAGTTGAAATTGCAGTTGTAGGATTATTAAAAAATGCGGCACCTACTAATTTTTTTTCGGGCATGCTTGCCGACACATTGCCATTGACATCGCTGGCTCCCGGTAATTTTGAATTCAATATGCGATTTCGTCCTCTTATATCAGTTGCAAAATCGTTGTATTCGTTAGTGACATAAGTACTTAAAGCAGTTGTGCTAATTGGCTCATACATATTGATTTTAGTACCAACCAAAGTCATTTTAGCGTCTTTTCCGGTAATAACCTGTGTTGAATTATAGCTAAAATCGGAGTATTTTCCCAGATTCATTAAGTTGTTTTTCCAAGTTACACTCATACCTGCCACGTAATTTTGGTCAATAGTAACATTGTAGTTGTTTGAGTTTGTATTGTAAACGTGATTGTGGGCTATAACCGAATTTATGGGCGGCAATGTAAGCGAACTACTGCTATTGTAATTAATAGAAAAAGCTTGTGCACAATTTACCATAGTATTGAAAGCTACTAATGCATTTTTAACCTGAAAATACTCATTGAGAGCCGAATTTTCTTTACCTCGAACCATGCAAAGTGCTGCTCTGTAGCCGGTTCCTTTTAAATTCTCGAAATAATTGTTGTATACCTTGTGATTTTCGCCAATTATGCGCACACCTCCCGATTCGGAAACGCCATTGCCAAAAAAGTAATTTCCTGCTACTGTGCAGTTGTTTCCATGTCGTAAAGTTAGCATACCTTTACATTCCAGAAATAGATTGTTGGTGTACAGATTTCCACATGATTTGTTGGAGATAACTTCAATCTCGCCATTACATTTTTCGAAAAAGTTACCTGAAACAGTAACATTGGCTGTGGTCATAGAAGTGGAACTGTCGCCAATTCGTATAATTTCCTGCCCGTTGAGTTCATCGCCGTTTGCATCCAAATTGGAGTTTCTAAAACCGAAATAGTTATTTGTGATTGCATGATTAACCGTTACGCCACTCGTAAGCCAAACAACGAGCAATGTGCCCGAGTTGGTTTTATTCTCGAATGAACAACGATCGACCGTGTTGTTTTTGCCAAAAATGGAAACCCATTTACTATCCACGGTATTTAAAGCAGGATTGTAGTTGACTATAGCCGTGTTTTTCAATGTGCAATTAGTTGCGTCTTTGTTTGAACGAAATTCAACTACAGCTGATCCACTCAAAGTTCCATTCAGGAAATACAAACCTGAAACCACAATATAGCTGCCTCCAATTGCTAATTTAGAACTACCATTCAATATTACATTTCCTACTGTTTCGGCCTGTAAAACAACAGGTTGCAATTGTGTGCCGGTAGCATTTATGCTTATGGTCTGATTTGTCCATAAACCGTTTTTCATCACAATGGTATCACCGGCTGCCCAACTGCCATTGTTAATGGCAGAGGCAGTGGTAACAGTTGTTTTACGTGCAATAAGCTGAAAACAACTGAGAAAAAGTACAATTAGGATGAAAATTGGTCTCATTAATATCTTGATAATTAGATTACAGGCAAACCTTTTTATTTGATTTGAATCTTATTTGAATAAGTATTGCCATTATTTGAAATAAAGCGAACTAAATAAATGCCTTTGTTAAGTGAAGTTTCCATTTTACCATTTGTGAAAGAAGATAGTAATTCAGATCCCGACAAGTTATATACTTTCAAATTTCCTTCACCTTCAGTAAGAATTGTTTTACCCATTACTAAAATATTGCTTTTGGCTGCACTTGCATTTTCCAAACCGGTTCCACCACCTAATAAAACTGAATTCCATGAAGTCCCAACACGGATACCGCCAATTTTAGCACTTGTAGCGCGTTGACGTAAATTTATTTTTAAATCTACAACTGCCACATCGTAATCTGTTGCTGCATCTACGGAAACAATTTTATTTGTTTGCTGAGCTTCGGTTTTTGTTAAATCAGGATTAATATATAAAGTATTAAAGTCATTATCAGATCCTTCTACACCAGTGTAACACAATACTAATAAATGATTTATGCCAACACCAGCAGTTATTGGTGCTGCTTCAACATATACTCCTGAAGTGCTTGAGTTTTTTGATACTGCAAAAGTGATATCACCGGCTGCATTGATTTTGGCAAAAAGACGACCACGAGTACTGCTACTTGTTGTTGAACCTTCGAATGTAAAAAAATCGCGTTGACTTGTATAACTATCCGCTGCAATATTAACTAAAAATGCGGCATAAACAGTTTGACCGGCAATAGGTTTTAAAGTTGCACCACCATCAAATGTAATTGTACGAGTTGAAATGCGTTGATTTGAGCTTGTAACACCCATTAGAGGATCGAGCTGTGCGGTATTTCCAATATTTGAACCTGCATAACCTGTATAAAACAATGCCCCTTCTGAAATTTTAGGACTTGATCCAAGAGCATCGGCAGCTTTCACAGAAACATACCAATTGTTGTAACCTTCCAAGTTGCTTCCAGCCGTGGCAGTAGCAAAGTTTTCGACAAATACTGATTGTGCATTTATAGCAAATATGCTCATGCACATAATTAATAGTAAAAATGTTTTTTTCATGATAATAAAATTTTAATTATTAATAAAGTAGATAATTTTTTTCCTTTTGCGAGCTGTTAATTATTTGTGTGTAAATATTTTTGTATGCAGACGATTTTGTTAATTGATCTGCTCTGTACAACTCCCATTTTAATTCTTTTTGCACTTTATCCCAGTCTTTAATTTGTTTATATGGAAAATCTTCAACAGTTTTCCCAATGTAAGGAATTAAAAATTCGATGGCTTTAGTAATGCTTCGACCATCAGTAGATGTTGAATTAAACAAATCAATACCCAACGATTTTGCCAACCAACACATATCTATAAAATGCTTTAAGTTAAAGGTAGAATAGCCAAGAGCCGTTGTACGAGCCAATTCAAGTGGCTGTGAACCATCGGGTTGTATTTGAGTAAAGAGTCTGCGCTGAGCGAAAGCATTTAAATATTCTTTTGCTAAAACTTCGTTACCAACAAAAAGTGAATAACGAACCACCTGAATATCAAAAGCTGTTCCGTGATTATTCTTAGCTTCAAATTCTTCTTTGGCAACTTCCGAAGTTTGCAGCCAATTCAGATACTCCGTAAACCAGATTTTCATGGCAGCGCGGTCCTTCTTTGTATATTCGTCCGATTTTGTGAGTAACTCAACGCCATCGAGCAGCTCCACAAACGAATAAGTGTCCAAAACCCCTTCGCCTCTACCTTTTCCCTCATACCGACCAGGAATTGTTTGTCCGAAATTCATATTCGGATTCATTTTGGTTTTTTTATTGATAAACCAGATTCTTAAATTCTGTACTGCTTTTTCGGCATACTTATTATCCGTAGTCAAGGTGTAAGCCAACGAAAGAGTTGTAATACTTCTGACCATAACGCTTAATGCACCTCTATCAAAATCTTCAATTTCAGGATTTACCACTCCATCTTTTCGAATATATGGTAGTCCATCAGCCGTTTTTGGATTCGGCCACCAATAGCGTCCCTGACTTAAATAATCGTGTTTATCGCCACTGGGGGGCACAGTTTTTTTATCAACCACAGAAGCAATTGTCTTTGTCAACAGCTTATCTGCTTCTTTTACAATTAATTTCGAAGCTTCAGTAGGTGTTTGTACAGCTTTGTTTATATTGACTATATTCCAAATACGCGGTTGTGCATTTGTAAAAATAAATGAAATTAAAAATAGGAAAAATACTGTTTTTCTCATTGCTTATTTGTAAACAGGTGCTTTTGCACCTTGCGTTATTAATTCAAAATTATCGGTTCTGAATGGACTTGCCATAAAGCTTTCATTGTTTTTAAGATTTGCTTCTGTCCAATTTGCCCAGCCATAACGAACTGCGATAGGATTTGCAATTTTATCACCAGTCACAATAACCTGATTGTTAACAATTTCAGCTTTTGCTTCAACAAATTTTTTATCTTCACCACAAATACTAAAACCCTTTAAATCTCCATTATCGACCATTAAACCGCTGTAAATATAATCAAAAGTGAGTATTGCTTTGTTATCCATGAATTTCACATGGCTATATATTGGACCTGAAAATGGAATTTCAACACCATAAACAGTATTCAAGGCAATAGCCGATAATCTTTTTCCGACTGATTCTTTGTTAGTAGGATGAATATTTGTTTTTTCACCCAAGTCGATTGTTACCGCCATCCCTGTATTTTTTACATTTTGCCAGGTTAACAATTGAGCTTCACGAAGTTCCGGCCAAATTGCTTTATTTTGTGCATCAGCATTGGCATACGAAGGCAATTGCACAAAAAGAAATGGCATTTTTGGATTTTTAAAATCTGTGCGCCATTGTTCAATCATAGTTGGAAATAAACTCCGGTAAAGGTAAGCTCTATTTGAATTATGTTCGCCCTGATACCAAATTGTCCCTTTTACAGTATAAGGCATTATCCTTTTCAGCATGGTGTTGTACAATCCAGCAGGACGATTGTAATTCTGTTCGCCCATCGGTTCACTTGGTTTCTTCAATCCGGTTTTACCAGCCTTAACTGAATCGTTATAGGACTTCGATTCCAATTCATACCTTTTTATGCTTGCCAAATACGCTTCTTTGTTTAAAGTGGAATTGAATTTTTCGTAATTTTCAACATAACCAGCCAATTCTGATTTTTTCAATAGTGAAGCACGACTAGTCCATGTGTCAGCACCTGAGCCACCTTTGTAACAGCATATTAACCCAACAGGCACATTCAATTTGGCTTGCAAGTCCTTTACAAAGAAATATGCAACTGCCGAAATGGAAGCTGTATTTTCTGAGGTTGCCGTTCGCCAATTCATATCTCCTCGTTTTTTATCGCCTTCGAATGCTTTGTAAGGCACCATAAGAAATCGAATGTTTTTATTGTTTGCATGAGCTATTTCATCTTTCCCATTATCAGCGTTTTGTAACATAAAAGCCATATTTGATTGACCTCCAGCAATCCAAACTTCACCAACAAAAACTTCATTAAACTGAATTGAGTCATTCAAACAATAAGTAGTCATATTAAACGGACCACCAGGCTTCAGGTTCTTTAGTACGATAGTCCAATTACCTTTTACGTCGGCTTTGGTCTTGAAAATTTTTCCCTGAATTGAAATTTTAATGTTTTCAGTTGGGGTAGCATTGCCCCAAATCAATGCTTTTGATTTTTGCTGAAGCACCATCCCATCATTAAATATTTCATTAAGAGAGATTTTTTGAGAAAAACTAAAAATGTAATTTAATAGAAATATTAATAATAGTAGATGCTTCATTACTTTATATTTTAAAAAGTTTATTGAATGATAATTTTCTGAATTTTCTCTTCACCAGTTAAATTTGTAAAGCGCAGCAAATATACACCTTTATTCAGATTTGTATCAATTGTTCTTGTGTTAGTGGCACTTATTAATTTTGCACCTTGCATGTTGTAAATATCAACATTGCCAAGTTCTTGAAGTTGGATAGATTTATTAGATACATTTGCAAAATTTGAAATCCCCGGATTATCCACAGAAGTTGAAATTCCTCCACCTTTCACAATATCAGCCCAACTATTGCTAAAACGTAAACCTGCAACTTTTCCTGAAAACTCCGGACGTTGACGAATGGTGAGGGCACGTATTTTTAATAAAGCAGCAGTATAAGTACCACTATTTACGGGGGTATTGTCACCTTCGACTGAACCAAGAGTAGGGTTAATATATAATTTTATAGTTTCTGTCCCGGTAGCTGCTAAAGATATAGATGCTACAACTAAATACATCGATCCAATTGTTAAATCTGTAGACCACGATGTACCAACATCACCAGATCCACTAAAACCAATTCCCATATTATAAAAACCTGTATTTGCTGATGCTTTAATAAAAATTCTACCTCTTTGTGCGTTGCCAGTATAGTTAGAATCGAAGGCAAAAAAATCAACTCCTGAACCAGTTACTGTTGTAAATTTAACTAACATCCCTGCGTAAAATGTAGCAGCTGTGTATTCGTTTGCTGCTGTTAAGCTATAAGGTGTAGACCGTAAAGTTGTGGCAGCAGTTGGTGTTAGATTAATTGTTTTTCCCATTTGGTTGTCAATATAATTAGAATATCCCAATGTATTTGCCTCAACGGTTGGCGATGCACCTCCACCTTCTCCGTTTGTTGTTTTTCCACTTCTGTTCCATTGATTAACTAAAATAGCATCAGAAGTAGTTGCATAAATAGCTTTTTCTAATGTTGGGTCTGTTCCCATTGCAGCTGTTCTAAAAAAGACTGTGTGATCAATCGGTAAAGTTTGTGGAAACTGTGCTAATGCACTAAATGTTAAGCAGAATGCTGCTACTAATAAAGTAATTTTTTTCATGTTGATTTTTTTTAAATTGTTTATTGTATGATTAATTTAAAACTTTCAATTTTGTCCTGATATTTTATTTTACACAATATTAAACCATTTGTATTTATATCTATATCTGCTTGTTGTGTGTTAGGTGCAATTTTTGAATTTGATAAAATTTGACCTAAGGAATTTAAAATTAAAACATGGGCAGATTCACGTAACAATTGAGGAAATACGATACTCAGATTTTTATTTGATTTATTTACAAATACTTGTGCTTTACCTGGCAAAACAATTGATTTTGTATCAGTTGTATTTTGTTCGTACAAATATTGCTCAGGTGCTGAAGGACCTACATGTAAATTGTTCAAAGGTCCATTTTTAATTGCTGCATTCCCATTATATTCATCAGCTCCAATATCACGAATACCTTCAGTAACTTGACCTTCCATGTCGGTTACAGGAATATTATTGCCTATCGAATTATTTATTGCAGGACTATTGCCAGATAATTTATAAATTTCGAAAGGGGTTACGAAAATGCAATTGGCATTATTTGCTCTGCAATTTGTTTTAATCAATTCAGGATTAATAGTTTTAATTTGAGATTCGCTTATGCCTGTTAATCCAAGGCTTGATGATCCTGTAGAAAACATGATATTATTGCTAAAACTTACACCGGCTAAGGATGTAGAACTAAAAGACTTAATAATTGGATTTACATTAGCAAGGACAATATTATTCTCAATTTTACAATTTTTGGGGGCTTTTCCGTAACTTGCATTATTATCAAATCCAATCTCAATATTCGAAACATTATTTACTAAAGTATTGAAATTGAACACAATATTTTCAGGCAAAAAATGACTTGTCAGACTTGTAGAAGTGTTTGTAACATCTCCATTGGTAATTGTACAAGCGGCATCCCATTTGCTTCCGGTTAGACCTTCCATATAATTGTTGAATATTTTATGATTCATTCCATACACCCTTATACCACCACAACCAATTGTACTTCCCTCAAAAACACCCGTTTTACCTTCACCAAAAATAAAATTACCTTCCACTACGCTGTTATTGCCATGACGAAGCGACAAAGTACCCAAACATCTGCGAAAAGTATTAAACCTAACAGTGTCACTACAACTTTTTATGGACACATATTCAGGGTCACCATCACAATCTTCAAATAAATTATTTTCGACAACTGTAAACGAATTCAGATTACTTAAATCACTCACTCCTATTCGTAAAGTTTCTTTTTCATTTGCCAGTCGTGGAGTATTATTTCGGAAAATATTGTGGTCGATACGGTCGTATTTACTAATATCAGGAACCACACCATGACTTCCATCTATTACAACCCATGCGCCCGAATCGTATTTTCCATCAAACAAATTATGGTCAATACGATTATGATGACTATTACAAACCGGATTTTCCCATATTTCACCTACAGTTATCCATTTTGAAGTCTGGGTAGTAGAGAGTGTTTTCATCTTCATCCAATTGCGTGTAATGCGTACATAACTACAACCTTCCATCTTGAAAATTGTGCTCATAGGCTCAATGTCAATATCAAAACCTTCGAAAGTAAGGTGGCTTACTGCCGACAACGAAAATGAACAAGCTCCTGAAATTTTAGCTCCATGTAAATTGGCAGATTTTATTATAATTGGCTTTAAACCGGAGCCTCCTCTGTTTATTTTCACACCGCCAAGCGCATAAGTTCCATCTAACACATATACTGTGTCACCCGGATTCATGGCTGCAATTGCCTCTTTAAATTGAGTTACATTAGTTACAATTCGTTTGGTGGATGAAATCTGAATTTCGGAAACGTCAGCCCCGATAGTCATATTCCCATTCAGCAAAAACGTTTTTGGATTATTCGTTCCCGAAAGACTTCCTGTCCAGCCATTAAACTGATAGCCCGATTGAAGTGTAAGTTGCGCACTTATTGATGTACCGTTGTAGTATGAAGCCTGCTGAGGAGTTAGCGTAATTGTAGCGCCAATAGGTTGATTAACATTGATGGTTGACTGTGCCGGTGGATTTGCTGCGTCAATTATTACTGTAGCTCCAATAGTCATATTTCCGCTGACAGTAAATGTTTTAGGATTATCAGTTCCAGATAAATTACCGCTCCAACCACTGAAAACATAATGTTCAGGGATAGAAATGCTTGCTGTAACTTGTTCGTTTAATTCGTATTTGGTTTTGGAGGGTGTTAATGTTATAGCTCCATAATTTGGTTGATTGAGCGTAATAGTTCGTTCAGTTGAAGACGATTGAAAAACAATATCAGGAATAGGAGAGGAGCCAATATAAATATTATCAATGGCTACATTTGCTGTTCCTGCATCCATAATAAAACGCAAGGAGTGAAAATCAAATGTTGTAGCACCCGTCTTAATTTCTCTGAAAGTAAATAATTTATTAATCACCACTCCATCAATGGCATATTGGCATTTTGTAGCGCTGTTGTCAATTTTAATAGAAATTCTTTTCCATGTATTTATTCCATAAACAGGCTGTGTTGCCCAGCCTGAACTGCCATCAAAAAGTTTTATTTTTCCGTTTGGTTGAAATTCAAGCAAAAAACTCCTGTTGGTTAAAGTACCCAAATCGTAACCTGAGATTCCAAAGTTTACAGAAGGATAGCTTATGAGTTTTATCCAGAAATCTAGATAAACATCACCCGAAAGCGCAATTGCGTTGGATGGATATGCAATATGATCTGCCTGAATTGCTGTTGTAGTTGACGATATTTTAAGTGCTTGATTTCCATCTTTAATATAGTCAGCATTTGATACAATCTCACCTGTACCCGAAGTTACTGTCCATTTGTTTTTATTATGTATTGTGCCAATATTATAGTTATCAGCACTTTCGAAGGAAGTACTAATAAGTGTTTGAGACTGTAAACCTAAAAGTCCTACGCCAAGAAACAACAATATTAAATTTCTTTTTTTCATAAAAATAAATTTGGTCAACCAATTTAATTGGTCGACCAAAAGTAATGTAAGTATTTGAAATAAAAAAATTATTTGTAAGGTTTTTTGCGAAATATGTTGTAGAACATAATATTGGTCGACCAATGAGTGACTCAATCGATAAAAATGAAAGCAAATTAATGATTCAAATGCTTTTTGTTTTGGTCAATATATTCTTTGGGAGTAATTCCATATTGTTTTTTAAAACTTGTTGTAAAATAAGCAGGACTATTAAAGCCAGTTTCGTAGGCCGTTTCGGCAATTGACAAATCACTTTCAAGAAGCATACGTTTAGCAGTAAGCAGTCGTATATTAATGATTAAATCGATAGTAGACAAGTTAGTGAGCGATTTCACTTTGCGGTACAAATTGGTTCGACTCATGCCTAACTCATTGGCAATGAAATCAATATCGAGTTCTTGGTTTGAAAAGTTATTTTGAATAATTTCATTAATCCGAGCCATAAATCGTTCGTCGGAAGAAACAACTTCAATTCCCAAACTTTCTAAAGAGAATTTTTTGCTATAAATGTTTTTAAGCCGTTCCCTGTTTTGTAATAAAGTATTGATTTTCAACAACAAATTCGATGTACGAAAAGGTTTAGTAATATATTCGTCAGCACCAGCATTAAATCCTTCCTGAATTTGCATAGAAAGAGCCCTTGATGTGATTAATATAATAGGAATATGTCCGGTTTTGATATTTGTTTTTAGTTTTTTACAAAGTTCCAAACCGGTAATATGTGGCATCATTACGTCGCAAAGCACAATGTCGGGCATTTCGGTGGTAGCAATTTCTAAACCTTGTTTTCCATCAGCAGCTGTAAGTATTTTGTACGAAGCAGAAAGTGAATTTGCGATAAATTGTCGTATATCATCGTCATCGTCAATTACTAAAACAGTTTGGTTTTTTGAGTCATTTGGCAATACTGATAATTCAATATGTTCATCAACCGAATAATCAGTTTTATTTTCAGCAAACTCCGATGCATTAAAATTGTCTTTAGAGATGGGAATAACTACAGTAAAAGTAGTGCCGACATTGAGCTCTGAAGTTGCCCAAATGGCACCATGACTGAGTTTTACAATGGACCGCGTGAGACTTAAACCTATGCCTGATCCGGGTTGCATTTTTTTTGCCGAATCTTGCACCTGAAAAAAAGGTGTAAAGATATCTTTCAAATTTTCTTCTGAAATTCCCAAGCCATTGTCTTCAACTGTAATCATCATCAAATCACCAGTCACATCTTTCAAATCGTCCTGCACTTCCAACGGAAATATGCTTTTGTCTGTATTAGAAATCTTTTTTAATCCAAGTTTTACATTTCCTTTTTCTTTCGAGAATTTAAAAGCATTGGATATTAAGTTAAAACAAACTTTCTCGAAAAGATTTTCGTCGAAAAATGCCGGTAGTTTAGTATAGGAATTTTCAAAAGCAAATGTAATTCTCTGTTTTTTAGCCAATTCGTTGAACGATAAATAAACTTCCGATAAAAGGTCTACCATATCGTTTTCCGACACATTTAGTTTCATTTTACCCGATTCGGTTTTCTGAAAATCCATCAACTGATTGACTAACAAGAGCAAACGCTTGGCATTTTTTTGCATCAGTTGCAAAGATTCTTTGTAGAGTGGCGTAAGCAATTCCGATTTATCAATTAAATCGATAAGCGGGGTGAGAATCATTGTAAGGGGAGTACGCATTTCGTGCGAAAAATTGGTGAAAAGTTGAATGCGCTCTTTGTGAAACTCATCACTTTTATCCTGCTCAAGTTGCTTCATTGTTATTCGTGACTCTAAATCGTGTTTAAGTTTTAAATAATACAATACAACAACAAAAGCAAAAATTACAAGTAAAAAATAAAAAGTAAA
>CAMBSB010000138.1 GCA_945870155.1 Paludibacter jiangxiensis
TCGTTCAATTTTTTGATTGAACTAATTCCACCAGGCACAAAGTTGGCCGTGAAAACAGAAAGCAAAGAAAGTACAGATATTTATGGCAGAACATTGGCTTATGTTTATTTGCCCGATGGTAGATGTGTAAATGAAATAATGATTGCAGAAGGATATGCAAAGCCGTACAGCCGCTTTTATTGCAGCGAACTAACAAACTATCAGATATTGAATATGAAGGCTAGAAACGAAAAAAAAGGATTATATGCGATGGTGCATGATTTTTGAAAACATTGATATATATTTGCACTCAAATGCATTCAAATAGTATTAAAAATACAACATTGTATTTTATTTGTACCTTACAATGTTTATATTACTTATAATCATATATTTATAAATTCTGTATCGGAAAATAAATACGCCCTCTTTTCAGTTGCACAAATGATTAAAGTTTAAAAATTTAGGTGATTTATTGCCGATGGACTAAATTTTACATTTATAATATCTTTTTGTTGTACAATAAGATACATGTATTTCGTTGATTTTACCATTTGAATATTAAAAAGGTGATTTTATACATTTTCAAATATCAACTTCATAATTAATATGTTATGCAAACTCAAAGGTTATGCTATGACATCTTCAAAAGCCGGTAAATTATACACTACGAGAAAACAGAGCGCAATTGGCCAAATTCGTTTTTCTTTGATTAATATAATGCATACCTTAAAAATATCCTACTACCAATCAATTCTATAAATAGGTAAACTAATCAATCAAAAGTCTAAATTTCTAATTGTTGATAGATTTATGAATAATTCAAGTATTGCTCCATGTGGTGTAATTTGTGATATTTGTTTGGGATTTCAACGAAATAAAAACACATGTGTAGGCTGTAATAAAAATGGAAACAAGCCCTATCATTGTACAGTATGCAGTATAAAAACTTGTGTCGAAAAGAATGGTAATGAAAACCTGCTATGTTACGAATGCGTTAAATTTCCATGTAGGCGTATTAAAGATTTGGATAAACGATATATCGCTAAATATGGAGAAAGTCCAATCCAAAATTTGAGTCAAATTAAAGAAATCGGTTTAAATTCTTTCTTTGAGAATGAAAAACTGAAATGGAAATGTTTAAACTGTGGACATTTATTATGTGTTCATAATGACGTTTGCTTAAATTGTAGCCATATAAACCATTATTTTCCAACTACATAATGCATTAATGAAACCAAGCATTATTTTAAGCTTAATCATTCAAGCCTAATACAAGAAACCAAATAATATCGATGGAAAAAATCATTAAACTCGACAAATCCAACATTGAGAGCGAACATATATGTTGTGCTTTCTCAGACAAGAAATGTAAAGAAGGTTACGAATTAAAAAAGCAATGGCTGAAAAAAGAATTTGAGAATGGATATGTTTTTCGAAGAATTGATGCGAGAGCTAAAGTTTTTATTGAATACGGACCGGCTGAAAAAGCTTGGGCTCCAATTGATGCTCTAAATTATTTGCTAATTAATTGCTTCTGGGTATCAGGACAATACAAAGGACAAGGATATGCAAAGAATCTATTGCAACTTGCACTTGATGACGCTAAAACACAAGGGAAAGACGGTTTGGTTACTATAGTCGGAACGAATAAGTTTCATTTCATGAGTGATACCAAATGGTTTATAGGTCAAGGATTTGAGACCTGTGAGAAAACAAATTCAGGTTTCAGTTTACTGGTAATGAAAATTAATAAAGAGGCTGAAAATCCTAAATTTAAAGCACCTGCGCTTACAGGTGAAAGCCCTGACAAAAGAGGTTTAGTGGTATATTATTCAAATCGCTGTCCTTTTGCTGAGTTTCATGTTCAAACTTCGTTGACAATAACGGCAAATAAAAGAAATCTGCCATTGAAAATTATCAAACTTGAAACAATGGAACAAGCTCAATCGGCTCCATCTCCGGCAACAATTTTCAGCTTATTTTATAATGGCAAATTTATCACTACCGATTTGAGTGTTTGTATGGATACTCGGTTTGACAAAATTATTACTATATGAACAGAGAGAAACAAATTTTATATGCAGCAGAACAACTCTTTGAGCAAGCCAATGTAGGTATAATTGAAACAGTTTTTGCTTCAGATTATGTTGTCCATGATGGAGACAAAACGCATAAAGGGCACAAATTTATAAAACAATTTATCAATCAACTCAGATTGGCTATTCCTGATATAAAGATTTCTTGTATTGAAATCCTCTGCCAAACTGAAAATATTATAACCTGGCAACGAACATTCTCCGGAACACATAAACGTATTTTTCGTGCAATTCCAGCCTCAATGAAAAAAGTACGATGGAACGAAATTGTTGTAACACGATTTGAAGGAGCATACATTGCTGAAGAATGGATTGTTTCTAGTTTAGCTTTTCAGCTACTGATGAAACAAAATATAAAGAAGTAAAGTACGACGGATTGAAACATACCAATATTTACTTTTACTATTCTGATATCTATAGGCTTAGCCTAAGATCTTGATTGGTAAATAAATAAAATTAAAATGATTTCATATTAGAACACAGAAAAATAATAAAATAATAATTATTGCCATGATTAAATTCATAAAAATATTTGCATTCTCAATATTGTTCGTTTTACAATGTTGTAAAGAAAACGATATTTCGAATTACCCAATAAGCTATATAAACTTACCTGTATCAGACTTTAGCTTCAGAGCATATACAAAAAATGGAGAAATAACTGATTCAATCAAGTTCAATTACTTAATAAAAAAATATAATTATTTAATTACAGAAGTAAGTAATTATAATTCGGAAGGGAAACTAATTATAAGCTATTTAAGTAAAGAAAAAGTTGAAATACGCAAATTTGAAACAAATAAATCTGACACCTTGACTGTTTATAATAAATCTGGATTGATATATTGGGAAAGGAAAGATACCATTTCGAGCCCTATTAGCTTTAGTTTTGAAGCATATTATTTTAATAAGATATTCAAATATAAGCCATTATATTATATGGAATTTGCAACTCCTCTTTCTTCAGGCTATTCAAAAGCAGCAAAATACAAACAATGTTTTTATATTAAACCAGATGGTGAAAATCTCATTCTACCAATGATTAACTTTCTTTATATACAAGATATTTATGCACATTTTTATGATGTTGAATTAAATAATGAATTTTGTGAAAATTGCCTATTAACTTTAGGAATAAATGATACAATTATTATCAATAAATACAATTTAAAATTGAAAAAGCAAACTTTAAGCAATAAAACTAAAGTCAACAAAAACTGAAAAATCCTGTTTTTAATGGATCAAAAATAAACATAAACTAAGATTTAACAAAAATGGCAAATACAAATATAGAAGTAACTCAATTCTTAAACTCACTAAATCATCCGTTTAGAAATGAAATAGAACAATTGCGTTTGATAATTTTAGGTGCCAATAATAAATTGACAGAAAATATTAAGTGGAATGGACCTAATTATAGTATTTCGGGCGAAGACAGAATAACAATGCGAATTCAACCACCTAAGCAAGTTCAAATAATTTTTCATCGTGGTGCCAAAGTCAAAGAGCAACCTCAAAATAGACTTTTAATCAATGATTTTGGCATCTTGATCTGGAAAGAGAATGATAGAGCAATAGCCACTTTTAAAAGTATGGAGGAAATCAATAACTCTAAACTAGTTTTGGCTAAGGTAGTGGAAGCTTGGATTATAGCTGCAAATTAATTTTTAAAATAACAAAATTTGTTTGAGATATTAAAAAAAGACTACATACATTTTATACTTTACCAAAACTCTTAGAAATTTAAATAAATTATACCAATTTTGGTATAATTATTTGTTATATAAAATCAGGAATGAACTGATTAGTTAAACTCTCATTATTTTTTACAGCAATCGTTTGCATAAAATTTCAAGCTTATTCATTTCAAGCTTTCAATTTAGTTTAATTCAAATTATTACATTTGTTGGCTCAAATAATTTGTCTTTTTGTACTAATACAAATGACCTGTTTTTATAATATAAAGCAAACTTTACTACTTTGTCGTCTTTTTTATTGATAAATTATCTATCAATGTCGTTTAGATAAGGAATTTCAAATTTCAAGATGATATAAATAAGGTTGTTTTGCTTGTTGAATTTTAGCTACTAAGGGTTTAAAATCTAATTTTAATTGATTCTTAACCCTTAGTAGTAAGAATTTCACCTTCTGGTTTTTCCCTTATTTCTTTGCAAATGCTTAACTAAACGACATTGAATTATCTATTGTTATTTTATTGGTATACAATTAATTGCTTATTATAATTACATTGAAACAGAACAATTTTTTAAACCAACATAGAGCTTTAAATTCATAAAAAAATCATATAATATAATCATTTCACATTATGCTTAAAATTCAAAAGAAACTGAGTAATCCTTTTTTAGCATTGTTAGCATTGCCTGCTACTGCGGTAGGATTTGCCTTGTCAACACAAATAGCCGCACTAAGTTGGATATTATCAAAAAAATACGGACTTGATATTCACGAAGTTGCATTTGTATGGTTAGCCGGACCCATAGCCGGAATTTTCGGGCAGGTAATCGTAGGTTTGCTGAGCGATAATGTTTGGTTTATGGGCGGACGTCGTCGCCCGTTTATTATGATAGGTGGTTTGGTTAGTACCTTGGCTTTTCTTGCATTGCCATTTATTCAGCAAATTTCCAATATCACAGGCATAACCGATATAATAATTATTGCTTCTATAATTGCTCTTTTTCTTGATTTATCGGTGAATGTTACATTTAATCCGGCGCGTTCCATTATTGCCGATTTAACTCCCGAGGGAAAAATTCGAACTTCCGGATTTGTGTGGATGCAGATAATTTCCGGTTTTTTTGGTGTGTTAGCCTATTTTCTTTCCATGGTTTTTGGTAATGAAACTTTACTATTTATAGCTTCAGTTTTGGTGTTTGCTACTGCTGTTTTTCCAATCTTATTTATCGAAGAAAAAAAGGATTTAAAGTCTGAAAATGCCCAGAAGGAAGAAAAATTTGGAGTTTGGGAAATTGTAAAGGAGATTTTTCCTTTGTATGGATTTTTGGTTTTTGGGGTATTTAGCGTGATTAATCACTTTGTAGCTGCTCTTAGTCCTTTTCATAATCCAATATTAATTGCTGCATTGGCATATTCTGTTATCATTGGCATTATCAGTATTTTAAAAGGCTTAAAAACCAAATCGAACAAGAATGAGTTTCATAAAATTATGTTGGCTCATTCATTTACGTGGGTGGCATTTCAAAGTATGTTTATCATGTCGGGCTTTTTTATCGAAAAGCAAATTTTACCTAATATGGAAATATCCAATATTACAGCCAATTGGTTTGCACAAAAATTAACGGGATTGGCTCAAACATCTGATGCATCTATAGGCAATATTGTATCACTTGGATTTTTAATTCTAAATTTTGTTGGAGCCATTTTCCCTTTGGTATTGCAAGCTGTAGCTCGAAAGATTGGCAGGGTAAAGACTTATATTTCAGCACTATGTTTCTCAGTAATAGGTTATTTTTACATAGCATTTTTAGGTACTGTGGAATATGATTTCTATTTTGGAATGTTTTTGGCCGGAATTGGTTGGTCGGCAGTAATTTCTATTGTTTTTGCCATTATGAGCGAAAGAGTTAATCCTGCCAAAATGGGATTGTATATGGGTGTTTTCAATTTGGCTGTTGTGCTTCCACAAATGATGAGTAATGGAGTAGCCAATGTTATCAATCAAACCGGAAATTACCAATTGCTTTATATTTTATGTGGTTTATTTGTAGCAACATCGGTAGTTTTTTGGATATTTGTTCGTGAACCGGAATCATCGAATGCCAATGTATCTATACCTAAGGGTGGACATTAATTAAATTCATTTTTTCATTTTTCATTAATTTATTAATGTTATCTTTGCGTTCAATATAAATTGCCGCAAAAATTAAATATTTGATATTAAAACCGCGGAATTAAAACTTTGCGGTTTTTTTTGTAATTACTTATATATGAGAAATTTAATCTGCATTTCACTTGTAATTTTGTGCGTTTTTAATTCATGTACATCAAAAAATACAAATTCAGGTACAGTACAAGCAAAAGATTCATTACAATTGATTTATGCAGAGGGATTTGCAATAAAATATTACAGCGATTTTAAAGAATTAATTGTTTACAGTCCTTGGGTAAAAGGGTCGATTTATGCCAGGTATTATCTTGTAAATGATTTGAAAACCCAAACTCCGACCGATGGCGTGAAGGTGCAAATTCCAATTCGGTCAATTGCAGCCACATCGGTAACACATTTTGAATTTCTTAATTTGTTAGGTGAATTACAAACTATTACAGCAGTTTGTTCACCTGATATTATTTACAATCAGGAAATAAACAAAAGAGTAGGAGAGGGGCAAATAATTAGTTTAGGTGATGCTTTTAATATTAATTTGGAACAAACCATGAAGCTCCATCCTGATGTTGTAATGATGAGTGGATACAATCAAAATGATCCTTATGCTCAGCGTGTTACTCAGGCAGGAATACCGGTTGTTTTCAATAATGAATGGATGGAAACTTCCCTGTTGGCGCGTGCTGAATGGATAAAGTTTGTAGCTGCATTTTATAATAAAGAACAGATAGCTGATAGTATTTTTAAGCAAATTGATAAACAATATACTGATATTAAAACGATAGTTGCAAAAGTTAAGAACAAACCAAATATTTTAATCGGGTCGAATTTTAGAGGTACCTGGTATATGCCATCGGGTAATAACTTTATGGGTAAACTCTTTGCTGATGCGGGTTCTGAGTATTTTTATTCAAACGATACAACCATTGGAAGTTTGCCTCTTAATGTAGAAACAGTTATAAAAAACTTTTCAAATGCTGATATTTGGTTGGGTTGTAATTTTAAATCAATTGATGAGTTATTAATTGCTGATTCAAAACACGGACTTTTCAAACCTGTTAAACTTAAAAAAGTTTATAGTTTTAATAAGCGATTATTAGCCTCTACTGCCAACGATTTTTGGGAAAGTGCTGTAGCTCGACCCGATTTGCTCTTGAAAGATGTAATTGCAGTTTTACATCCCGAAATTTTACCTGATTATCAATTGGTTTATATAAAAAAGTTAGATTAAATTTTTATTTATTACAAAAATGCCACTTATAAAAATTGAGCTTATTAAAGGTCTTGAAAAAGAATCGATTATTAAAATCATGTCTTTGGTAATGGATGCAGTTGTTGAATCCTTAAAACTCAGGGATGATGATAGGAATATTCGTTTATCAGAGTATGAATCAGATTTTTTCAATATGAAATCTCCTTACAAAGTATTAATTGAGATAACAATGTTTAAAGGTAGAACCAAGGAAACTAAAAAACTTTTATATCAAAACATAGTTAATTCATTATTTATCAATAAATTATACAATAAAGATGAAATCTTTATTGTATTAAACGAGCAAGTTCTTGAAAATTGGGGTGTAAGGGGAGGACTACCGGCAGATGAAATAGAATTGAATTTTAATGTAAATATTTAATTACAAAAATTGCAAAAACGTACTGTCATATTATTTTCAACACTCAGTTTGTTGACATTCAGTCTTTTCATCCTCGATTTGGCTTGGGGAAGTATACATATTTCCCTGCGTGAAATTGTGGCTGTATTTACAGGTAGTGGCAATGATGGAATAAATTATGAGATATTGCTGAATTTTCGTTTACCAAAAGCCATCACGGCAATTTTGGCAGGTGCTTCCTTATCGGTAGCCGGATTAATGATGCAAACACTTTTTCGCAATCCATTGGCCGATCCATTCATTTTGGGAGTAAGCTCAGGTGCAAGCTTGGGTGTGGCTTTAATCACTATGGCAACAGGTTTTTTGCCTTTGGTTCTGGTAAACAGTGGCTGGGCAATGATTTTGGCCGCGGTTTTTGGAGCTGCTTTGGTCTTGTTATTAGTTGTAGGAGTTTCATTTCGAATTCATAATGCAGTTTCCTTACTTATTGTTGGTATCATGTTTGGTACTATCGCCGGCTCCATTGTAAGCGTATTGCAAAATTTCAGCAATCCTGATGCTATCAAACTCTTTGTAATGTGGACCTTTGGCAGTTTAAGTGCAGTAACCTGGACGTATATGCAGGTTTTATTGCCTGTTTCTGTTATAGGTTTGTCTATGGCTTTTTTTCTTCAAAAGCGTTTAGATGGTCTATTGTTAGGCGAAAATTATGCACGTGGTTTGGGTATTTCCATCATTCAAACCCGTTTTCTGATTGTAATTGCAACAGGTTTATTAGCCGGAGGAATAACCGCTTTTACAGGACCTATTGCTTTTGTTGGAGTAGCAATACCGCACATTGCACGTGGAATTTTTCACACATCGAGCCATAAAATTTTATTGCCTGCTACATTGCTTTGTGGAGCAAGTTTATTGCTTCTATGCGATATTTTGTCTCAAATCCCTACATATACTTTGCCTATCAATACCATAAGTTCATTATTTGGTGCTCCCATTATAGTTTGGATTATATTAAAAAGAAAATAATTGCTTTAGCTATTTGTCCTGAAAATGAAAACGTATATACTGAACGAAATATCTGAAATTGAGTCAATTATAAATGAATGTAAAATTTGTTTTGTAGGTGTGGTGGATGGTGATAATTGTCCCTACGTTTTTCCCATGAATTTTGCTTATTTCAATAACGAAATCATTTTACATTCTGCACCAATTGGAAAACACATTGATTTGTTGAAAATTAACAATAAAGTATGCGTGACTTTTTGTACAGATGGGAATTTAGTGTTTCAGCATCCTGAAGTGGCATGTAGTTATCGCATGGATTCAAGAAGTGTTATCTGCAAAGGCGAAGTTACATTTATTGACAACATGTCAGAAAAAGAACAGATTCTCAATAAGTTTATGGCAAAATACACCGAACGAAGTTTTACTTACTCGCAACCTGCCTTGCGCAATGTGAAAGTTTGGCGTATTAAAGTTAACGAAATGACAGCCAAAGCTTTCGGACAAAAACACAATAAGTAATTCCACTTATTCAGCTGTTAGTTCAGGAATTTTGAACTGTTTTATAATGCCCAGATTATCATCAATATAATGGTCTAGTTCATAAATATCCTCTTTGAAAACTACTTCACCTTCATCATTCACATAACATGTGAAGTATTCAATGATTAATGCTATTGTTGGATTTATATTTATTCTATTGAGCTTCATTGCATTTGCATTGTTTTCGAGTATTTCCTTCGCTTTTTCGCTAACTACAGCCAACCTGATAGAATGTCTTATTTTATCCTGAAAAACTTGTCTGATTTCAATTTTTTCTACAACTGTTCTGTCATATTCGGGCAAGCAAAAAAAGCTTAATTCCAATGGTTTTTCTACGCGTACACAACCATGGCTCACTGCCCTATTGTGCCTTTTGAATGCACTTTTAGCATTCGTGTCATGTAAATAAACGCTGAATTTATTCGCGAAGTTAAACTTAATTCTACCTAATGCATTAAAATTCCCGGGATCCTGAACTAATTTAAAAGGTTGGTAATTCTCCGAAATTTTTGTCCAATCAATTTTGCTCGATTGAATTTCTTCGCCTTTTCTAAAAATCTTTATTCTATTGCGTTTCAAATAGTTAGTGTCCGATGCTGCTGAGAGTGAAGTTTCTTTCACTACGATACTTTTTGGTATTGACCAGGTAGGATTTAGAATAATTTCAAAGATATTGCTTCTAAGAAAAGGTGTTTTATTTTTATTTTTTCCAACACAAACCTTCATTTTTAAAGCTACTGTATCTGCTCGATATGCTTTTAATGTCATATTGGCAACATTTACTTTTATAAACTTATCTCCAAGATCTTTGGTAGGTTTCCACCTCATACGTTCCAGATTGATATCTATCTTTTTTACATAATTTTTAAATGGATAATTTAAGGCACGTATAGTATTGTTTCCAATTTCTTCGTCAATAAAAAGTCCAGTTTTAATTCTGAAAACATTAAGTGCAATCAGCAAATTTTCATCAAAAACTGAGTCGGAAACTTGTTTTGAATTATTAAATGTCAGTTCTTTTGTAATGCTTAATCTTTTGTTTATTAGTGGTATAGAACTGTGCCATGTGCCTAGTTTTATTGTTTTTTTGTTAGCTAGATCAGGAATAAGCGTAAAAGTAGAATCAATTAATAGAAGGTATTTTTTTCTTTCTGCTTGTAGTTTTTTGTAGTTTTTCGAACCTGGTTGTATCGATTTTAGAAATGAATATATATTCCTATCCTTATTTTTAAAACATTCCCATACAAAACTTGAATCAATGGTTTGAGTGGTGTAAAAGTAATTTGGTGAAATTTTTTCGGGCTGAAACAAACCAAATTTTAAAGCACGGCAGTATTTTAAATATGCAATTGAGATTTTTAAGTCTAGAAATGCCAATGTTGCGTACGAAAGATTATTTTTTTTATGATTCTGATTGAGTAATATCAGGGTATCTAAATCAAATTGTAGTCTTGAAATACCATGTTCCTCAGTTTTGGATAAATAGGAAATTAAAGTATCGGTTTTTAAAATTCTATCTGCGGTATTTACCCATTGAGCTCTAAAATTATTGTTTTTGTAATAAAATTTTATCCAACTCGTTTCAGCCGTAAATCTATCTGGCAATAAATGAGTTATTTTCATTAATGATGAATCAAGTCTTTGATTATCAATTTGATTTGTTTTTGGTACACTTTCATCAAATTTTGTTTTCGAACCCTTGCAGGAGTTAAATGCTATGACAAAAATCAGTATTATGATGTAGATATAAGTAATTTTCATTCAATACTTAAGGGTTTTTAGTTTAGAGAGCAAATGCAAATTTAATAATTTATTTTTAATTTTAAATATTTGCTAAGTTTATTTTTGGCACAGCAATTGAAATTAAATTCAACTACATTTTAATTATTTAGTTAAAGCATTAATTATTAAATAATTATATTGTATAGAAAATGTGGAGTAATCAATTTAATTTGTAATTTTGTGCCATATTGGCATATTAAATACCATTTTTAGCAATGAACAATCGTTTTGACAATTTTTTTAGTGATGAAATGATGGGATCATCGGATGTTTTTCCGATAATTTCACTCGATGAACGTTCTTCCGAAATCAATCTCAATTCTGGAGATATTTTACCCATTTTACCTTTACGTAATATGGTAATTTTTCCTGGAGTTCTACTTCCGGTTACTGTTGCTCGTTCAAAATCTTTAAAACTGGTTCGTCATGCTCACGAAAATGATGGATTAATCGGGGTTTGTACACAAATCGATAGGAAGCATGAAGATCCATCTATGGATTTGTTGTTTCAAATGGGAACAGTGGCACAAGTTGTAAGAATACTTGAAATGCCTGATAACTCTACAACCGTAATTCTTGAAGGAAAAAAACGTTTTCATTTGGGCGAACAGGTAACAACTAAACCTTATTTGAAAGCAAAAGTTTTTGTTGCCGATGATATTTTACCTGACGAAAGTGATGACAGCGTTTTTGCTGCTTTAGTTTCATCCATTAAAGATTTGGCTACCACCATTATAAATAATTCAGGTTTTTTACCTCCCGAAACATCATTTGCTATTCGAAATATCGAAAATCCGGTATTTTTAATTAATTATGTATGTGTAAATTTTGGCTTAAACGTGAAGGAAAAAGTACGTTTACTCGAAATTGACGACATTATGGAAAGAGGTTATCAATTGCTAGAGCTTTTGAACAAAGAATCACAATTGCTTGAGCTCAAAATGTCGATTCAAAATAAGGCCAAAGAAGGAATTGATCAGCAACAGCGCGAATATTTTCTGCAACAGCAAATGAAAACTATTCAGAATGAGTTGGGTGGAAGTTCTCCTGAATTGGATGTGCAGGATTTTAAACAACGTGCTACTTATAAGAAATGGAGTGAAACCATTGAAAAAGTCTTTGAAAAAGAACTTAAAAAATTGGAACGTACCAGTCAGCATTCTCCAGATTATTCTACACAGTTAAATTATATTGAAACTATGCTCGAACTTCCATGGAACGAATATAGCGACGATAATTTTAATCTGAGAAATGCCAGAAAAGTACTTGATGCTGACCATTTTGGACTTGAAACAGTTAAAGACCGTATTATTGAACATTTAGCGGTTCTCAAACTCAAAGGCGATATGAAATCGCCAATTATTTGTCTTTATGGACCTCCGGGAGTTGGAAAAACATCGCTTGGTAAATCTATTGCACGCGCATTAGGACGTAAATATGTACGTGTTTCATTGGGTGGCTTGCACGACGAAGCTGAAATACGAGGACATAGAAGAACTTATATTGGAGCTTTGCCGGGAAGAATTATTCAGAATATTCAAAAAGCTGAAACTGCAAATCCTGTTTTTGTGCTCGATGAAATAGATAAAGTAAATGCCGATTACAAAGGTGATCCTTCATCAGCTTTACTTGAAGTTCTTGACCCGGAGCAAAATACATCGTTTCACGATAATTATTTGGATGTGGATTTTGACTTATCAAAGGTGATGTTTGTTGCCACTGCAAATAATTTAAATACCATACCACGTCCTTTGCTCGACCGCATGGAATTGATTGAAGTGAGTGGGTATACTCAGGAAGAAAAAATTGAAATAGCCAAAAAACATTTGATTGCAAAAGAGCTTGAAAATCATGGACTTAATGCAAATCATATAGTGTTTTCAAAACTTGTACTCGAGCAATTAATCGAATCGTATACACGCGAATCGGGTGTACGTGAATTGAACAGGCAAATTGCTTCATTGATGCGAAAAATTGCGAAATTAGTAGCAACAAAAGAAAAGTATAATACAGAACTTTCGGTTGATGATTTGAAAAAATATTTAGGAGCGGCTCGTTATAGCAAAGACAAATATCAAGGAAACGAATATGCAGGCGTAGTTACAGGATTAGCCTGGACGCAGGTTGGTGGCGAAATCTTATTTGTTGAATCAAGTTTAAGTAAGAGTAAATCACCTCGTTTAACTTTAACAGGTAATCTGGGCGATGTAATGAAAGAATCAGCAATGTTGGCATTAGAATATATAAAGTCACATGCCGATAAACTGGAAATTGACCCATTGCTTTTCGATGAATGGAATGTCCATGTACATGTCCCCGAAGGTGCTATCCCTAAAGATGGACCTTCTGCAGGAATTACTATGGTAACTTGTTTAGCATCGGCTTTCACCAAACGAAAAGTACGTAAAAACCTGGCTATGACAGGCGAAATTACATTGAGAGGTAAAGTTTTACCGGTTGGAGGCATAAAAGAAAAAATTCTTGCTGCCAAACGTGCCGGTATAACTGATATTGTACTATGTGCTGATAATCAAAAAGATATAGATGAAATAAAAGTAGTTTACTTAAAAGGCTTAAAATTTCATTATGTAAATGATATCATGGAAGTTATAAACTTCGCTTTACTTAAAGAAAAGGTCAAAGACTAAATATATTATATTAAAAGAAGGCATTCACTTAAAATATGGATGCCTTTTTTTATTGACACTTTAAGTTTTGTGAGTGTTTTTGACGTTTATTACCCATTTCGACGGCTATCAGTGGTCAAGCAATAACCCACGTTAGCTATAAAGTATAGATGTCTCATATAAGGTAGTATTTTAAATTAAGGAATGTTTTTGTAGGAATTCAGTAATAATTTGACAAGCCTTTTTCAATTCAGATTAAGGTAAAAGAGTTTATTCCATAAGCGTAAAACTTTTCCAGATTCATACTATCCATTAGCTAACCAAACATTACAAAGTTACATATGCAGTATAAAAGGAAGCCTTTTTAGTGAAATTAATATATTGAATGCAGTTAATTCAATTTTCTTTTTTGGGGAGTATTGGGATTTTAGATAGTCCTTTAATTGAATTACCAATAAAAAAACAAAATAATTTCTTTTAAATTAGATTTTTTTTTCTCCAAAACATCTTAAATTTCAGCGCCTTATAATAAAAACATGTTTTACAGCAGAAAAAAACCATAAAAACATTTGTTTAATCAATAAAAAGTATCTACTTTTGCACCCGCTTTGAGAGAAAGGCACAACGTTTAGAGAGTTTATGATTTTGAAGCGAAAGAGATTTGCTATTATTATTTATGCATAAGAAATAAAATAATTAAGAGTGATTTTTCATTTTCCAGGAATAAGAGATAATTAAACGCAATCAAAAAAGGGCTGAAAAAAAATAAATAAATTATTTTTTAAAAATCTTTGGTAG
>CAMBSB010000139.1 GCA_945870155.1 Paludibacter jiangxiensis
GGTCCTATCGATGTTTGTAATACTGACCCAAACAAAATAGTTACATTTCAATGGCGAATGGGAGTGACAAATGGTATTCATTATTCTGAAGATGGTGGTGCAACTTGGTCTGCCAAAACCTGTGCATTTGCAAATTTTAATGCACCGGCTTGGTATTATTTAAATGGGGTAATCAATTGGGATTACAATGGTGGAATTGCATTTGACCCCAACAACCCTAAAAAAATATGGTTTACTGCCGGAAAAGTTTTTACTACCAACGACATAACTGTTGCCGACCCTGTATATAATACTCAAATGAAAGGATTAGAAGAATTGGTGGTGTTGCAAGTTTGTGTACCTACTTCACCAAACCGCAATCATGTATTTATAGTAGCAGCCGATGAACAAGGGTTTACTGTTCAGAATAGAGATGTTGTGCCTTCTAGCTCTTGGAGCCAATCACAGTTTGGTATGGGAAGTTCGGTAGATTATTGTATTGCCAAACCTAATATTGTAGTGAGAGTGTCAGATAGTGAGCGGTATAGCAAGCCAACTGGATTTATAAAGTATTCCGATGATGGTGGTAATTCTTGGTTTGATTTATACAAACCGACCGATGCTGCCAGTGGAAATATTGCTTTGTCTGCAACCAATAGCGCCAATTTTGTTTGGGCTCCTATCAATTCTAAAAATAATGGTTTAAATGTTAGACCACATTATTCTACAAATAGTGGTTTCAAATGGACATTATGTAACGGAATCCCTGTAAAAAATAATTTTTGCTCACAACAATGGTCAACAAGTAAATTTTTAGCATCTGACAAGGTAAACGGCAGCAAATTTTATTATTATGCTTGGAATGATACCATTCAAGAGTTTTACAGAAGCGTCAATAAAGGAGCTGATTTTTCGTTGATTTCAACAAGTGCACTTCCGGGTTATTGGAAGGTAAAATTAGAAGCTTTCCCTAGTGTTGAAGGAAAATTACTGTTTTGTTCAAAAGCAGGTTCGGCTCTTTATTTATCAACAGATGGCGGAGATAACTGGTCAACTATGCCAAATATAACTAGTTGTATTTGTTTTGGATTTGGAAAAGCGATTAGTCCGTCCGTGATTCCTACGATTTTTATTAAAGCAAAGGTGAATGGAGTGGATGGAATTCATTTTTCAACTGACAATGGAACATCGTGGACAAAGATTTATGATGGCAACATTCCCGGAGGATTGGCTGACTTATCGGGTGATATGAGGGAGGAATATACCCTCTATTTTGGAACTGGTGGACGCGGAGTATTTTATGGAACAAACACTTCATCAACAAAACTAAATGAACTATCAATTAACAATGATGTGAGTATTTATCCCAATCCTGCAACCGATAATATTGAAGTAAAATTAACCAATTCTATCCAATCGAATGTAAAGCTAACTATTATTGATTCAGTGGGTAAGCAACTTTGGTCAAAAAATGAGAGCATTAGCAACAATAAAATTTCTATCAATTTAAAAAGGATTCACTTGAAAAATGGAATGTATTTTCTTAAAATTGAATCAGGTAATAATTTTGTGCAAAACCAAAAATTCTTGATAAGGAATTAATCAATTCTATATTATTGACAAGAAAAGATGCTTTTATTTATTTGAGAGACCTTCGGTCTTAGCAGTATAAAAAAATTACACAAAAAAAATAAAATTTAAAACCATGAAACGAGCAATTATTTTAAAAATCTGGGTATTTTTATTCGGAGTGATTTTAACTCAAAATTCGAATGCCCAAGCTTATAACTATAAAAGTGTAAATCTTCAAGGCATGGGCTATATTACAGGCTTAGTGGCACATCCCACCAGTGGCGATATTTATGCGCGCACCGATACTTACGGCATTTACAAATGGGATAGAACCAACCAAATGTGGCATCCGTTAATGGATGGTAAAGTGAGTACGGCAAGTATCGAAAGTTTTGCCATTGACCCCAGTAACGAAAATAATATTTATACCGTTAATGGAAATAGTGAATATGCAGTTCTCTACAAATCGACCGATAAAGGCGCTACTTGGACTGAATTGAAGGCTCTTTATCTAAAATCAATTTTGGTGTATGGCAATGGCATATATCGTGGCGCTGGCGAACGATTAGCAGTGGATCCCAATAATGGAGGCAAGGTTATATTTTTTGCTTCCCGCATAAAAGGCTTGTATAGAAGTGCCGATGCTGGTGCTTCGTGGACACAAATTCCATCAACTACGCTTCCTTTTGGCACACCGCTCACTACCGGTGGAGTTGTTTTTGTAACCTTCGACCGCAGTTCGGGAAATGCAACTACCAACTCGCAAATTATATATGCTGGCGTTCAAAGTCAGGGTGTTTTTAAATCGGCTGATGGGGGTGCTTCTTGGACATTATTACCGGGAGGACCAGCCACAACTTTATTTCCAATTCGCTCAACTATTGCGAACGATGGCACTGTTTATTTTACTTATGCTTCAACCGATAACGATGGTGGTTCGGGTGCTGTTTATAAATACACAGGTTCAGGCAGCCTTATTAACGTAACACCGGCAAATAAAATTCCCGAGGGTTTTTGGGGTATTGCCGTTGACCCAACCAATTCAAATAAGGTAGCCACCTATCAGTGGAGACCCGGCAATGGCAACGGAATACATTATTCTGCTAATGGTGGCACCTCGTGGGTTTCCTATGGATTTAGCTCTTCCTCGCGGGTGGAACCTACATGGTATCCATCATGGTCGGGTTGGACTTATTCAGCAGCTATGATCATGGATCCTTTTGACTCAAAAAACGTTTGGCTTTCAACTGGTTTTGCTGCTTACAACACACCCGACATTTCCAATGCATCGCCAATTTGGACGGCTAAAATGAAAAATTTTGAGGAGTTGGTAGTGAATATTGTGAGCTGTCCTCCAGCAACAAGTGCCAATGCAGCCGATCTGATTGCCGGATTTGCCGACAAACAAGGTTTTCGAATTCAAAACCGCGATGTGATGCCTGCCACAACTGTTGAGCCCGAAGCTTTTGGAATCATAACGGGCATTGATTATTGCGAAGCAGATCCTAATTTTATTGTTACTGTGGGGGGAAATCAGAATGGCGGCACAAATAACGAAAGTGGTCAGCCAAAATACCGATATTCAACTGATAACGGAAAAACATGGACTAACTTTACAGCCCCTACAGCGACATCTGTGAATGGTAATATTGCTGTTTCGGCTACCGACAAAAACAGGTGGGTGATTGCTCCAAAAAACAGAACAGGAACATTCAACCAACCTTATTTTACAACAGATGCCGGAAAAACATGGACTATGGTAAGCGGTTTACCTGTTAATGTCGAAAATGGTTGTACCGAACAATGGAGTGCCAGCGATTTTTTAGTTGCCGACAAAGTGAACGGCATGACTTTTTATTATTACACCGACAAGCAAGTAGCAGGTGTTTCAACTTCGGGCTTTTACAAGAGTATCGATGGTGGAGCTACTTTCTCGCTGGTTTCAAGCGCACTGGCTTCGAGCTACAAAACCAAGGTTGTTTCTGTACCGGGGAAAGAAGGGCATTTGTTTGCGTGTCCCAAAAGTGGTGGCAACTTGAGCTTTTCATCCAATGGCGGTGCTACTTGGACTACCATAACAAGTGCAGGTTATTGCCGGTCGGTTGGTTTTGGCAAAGCCATAGCACCATCTATCGAACCTACTATTTTCATTTACTCAACTATTGGAACGGGAGCTGCTGCCGTAAAATCACTCTATCAATCAATAGATTATGGCACTACATGGACCAATATTAGCGATGGTACTATTCCAACCAATATTTCAAACATTACCGGCGATATGCGTACTGCAGGGTTAGTATATTTGGCAACAGGCGGTAGAGGAATTTTGTACGGACAAGCAAGTTTACCGAATGGTCTTCACACTTCTACAAAAAGCTTAAAGGTGTATCCAAATCCCGTATATGATGTTTTAAATATCCAGTTTGCACAAAACACACCAGATAGCAGTTTGTCGCTTTACAATATTGCAGGACAGCAAATTTACGCTCGAGAAATTGCATCAGCCGAGAATAAAATCAGTATCAATTTAAATGATTTAATGCTGAAAAATGGAATTTATATTTTGAAAAACAAATCCCAATCGGAAGAGTTTGTATCAAAAATTATCAAACAATAAATAAACATATTCTCACAAAAAAAAGGACTGCAAAAGTCCTTTTTTTTCAAAAACGCAAAGTCCATTTAATACATTCACGAAATGAAAAAAATTACCATTATATTATTCATCCTATTTTCAATATCTTCGTATAATAATGCTCAATACGTAGTTAAAAGTACCCATATTTTAAATCCTGATTTGAATATCGAATACGTGCGCAACAATGCTGAATTTTGGATTAAATATGCCTACGAACCTACTTATGGTGGTTTTTACTCCCAAGTGAATCGTGATGGTAGTTTAAGAAGTACCACCAAAAAATCGTTTATGGCTCAAACGCGTCATGGATATGGTTTTACGCGGGCATTTATGCTCACTGGCGACGAAAAATACTTGACCTTTGCCAAGAGTGCGCTCGATTTTATGACCACTTACGGCTGGGATAAAACTAACGAGGGATGGTATTATTTGGGGTTGAAAAATGGGGCACTTGATAATAATGCGCCAAGTTGGAACTACAATTCTAACAAATGGAGTTTTCAGCAACATTACGCTTTGCTTGGAATTATTGCCAATTACGAAGCTACTCAAGATGCGGGCATGAAAGCATGGATGGAAAAAGGTCTTAATTCAGTTAATACACACATGTGGGATGCTCGAGTGGGTTACGAAGGCTATTATGAAGATGCTTCGGCTGATTGGTCAACTAAATCTGCAAAAGGTTTTACGCCAACTGTTGACGCAGTTACTACACATGCCGAATTAGCTTATTTGGTGACACAAAAGCCGGAGTTGAAAACCAGATTGTTAGAATTGGGCGACATAATGGTAAAACGATTTGTAGCATCAATGGACGATAGCAGAGTAAAAGTTTTATATCCTGAATCGTATGACAGCAATTGGAATTGGGGACCTACTACACCCAAAGACAATTCGATGGGAAGTGTTGGTCATTTTATCAAAACAGCTTGGTGCTTGGGCAGAGCTTATCTTTGCGATACTACCAAAAAAGAGTTGAAAAACGCAGCTATCAAAATTCTTGACGAAAGTTGGACATATAAAAATGGAGCTGTAACCGTTTGGGATCATACAAATGGTGGCCCATTTACGAATATTGATGTGTTTACTGGAAACTGGAAAGGCAATGCCAACAAAAAGGAATACTGGATGATGGAGCAAGGGTTTACAGCACCAATGTTGAATTATTACATTACCAAAAATCCAATTTACCTGCAAATGGCCGACGAATCGTTGAACTATTTTATGAATAATTTTGTGGATAAAGTGTACGGTGAAATTTATTCTGTTTTGAATGCCGATGGTACAATTGCAGGCACAACAAAAGGTGACGATTACAAAGCGTCCTATCATTCCAACGAATTAGGGTATTATGCCTATTTATACAGCAATTTGTATTATTTGCACAAACCTGCCAGTTTGTATTATAAATTTGCGCCAACAGCTGCGGCACAAAGCATTCAGCTTACACCCATTCCATTCGAAAATGGTGTTTTGCGGATAAAATCAGTAACACTCGATGGCGCCGATTTTAAAAATTTCAACGCACAAAACCGTACGTTAGAAATTGCGGCAAATCAGGGTGGTAAGTTTAAAGTTACTTTTGAATCCATTCCAACTTCTCCAACAGCAGTGGCTTTGGTAAATAATGTTAGCATCAAAATGTATCCAAATCCAACTACAAATTTAATTACAATCGAGGGTATGGAAGATATTAACAGTCTATGTGTAAGTGATTTGACAGGAAAAATATTAATTCATCAACAGATTGGAGAACAGAACTCAATAAACGTTGATTTGCAAAATTTAAAATCAGGCGTATATCTTGTAATGCTACAAAATAAAAATGGAGTTAAAACAGCACATAAAATCAGCAAACAATAATACAAACAGAATGAAAAAAATATTATTAATTGTCTTAATCGTGATTTTAGGACCTCAAATATCAAATGCGGGCACTTATTATGTAGCTACAACAGGCAATAATAACTATGCAGGGTCAAGTTCTGCACCTTGGAAAACAGTGGCGTATGGGGTTTCGAAATTAAAATCGGAAGATGAATTACGCATAAAAGCAGGTACTTACTCGGAAAATAAAATTACGGTTCTGGCAAATTACATCACGATAATAGCAGACGATCCGAACAACCGCCCAACCATTGATTTCAATGATAAAAACAATGTGAATAGTCGTTATGTGGAAGCTTACGGAAGAAGTTATTTTACATGGGACGGTGTAAATATTAAAAATGCCGGTGGAGCCGATAAAGGTGCCATCAATCTTGGTTTTTGGTATGCAAGCAATACTGGAACTAGAGCTACTGGAATTACAATAAAAAATTGTGATATAACCTATGCTTACAATGCCGCCATACGTTGGATGCATTGTGATAATATTTTGATTGAAAATGTAAATACCTACGAATGTGCACAAATGAATGCTGACCGTAAAAATACCAACAATCATCCGCATGTTATACTCGGCTTCTGGTCGAACAATGTCATACATCGCAATTGCAGGGTTATTCGAAATCATGGCGAAGGCGTTGGTCCATACGTTGGTTGTACCAATTGGATAATTGAAAATTGCGAAGTAGCCGACAATTACAAAATTAATGTGTATGTTGATTCTGAAATTGGAAGTTGCATCGTGCGAAATAACCTGCTCTACAACACAGGCTATTATGTAGCAGGTGGCACTACCAACCAACAGCCCAGTGGGGTTAGGGTTGCCAACGAAGTGTCCGATTTTGTGGGATGGGGTGGCGTTTCCGATCCAAGTAAATATTTAGTGCAAAATGTTGATATTTACAATAATATAATCTTGAATTGCAATACTGGCATTGAGATTTTTCCCTATAATAATGGACCATTTCAATTAACCAATTCCACTATCAGCAATAATACGATAGTTGGAACGGTGGATAACACTTCGGGGATTTACATTACAGCACCCGGCGTAAAGGAAATACGTAACAATATTGTGTATAACACCTACGGAATAACGCTCAATCAATACGCTGTTTTTTCGGGAAATTATATCAACAATCCACAGTTTATAAATGGAACGGGGTTTGCTGCCGACAATTACAAATTAGCAAGTAATTCGCCTTGTATCAATGCTGGAACTACAATCTCCAAATTTTCGACCGACTACGAGGGAAATTTACGACCTGCTGGAAATGCGTATGACATTGGCGCTTACGAGTTTGTAGCGATTGCTAATTCATTGATAAATCCATTTAAAAATTTATCGGATGAAATAATATTAACTCAGAATGCAACAGACCGAAACCTTTATATTCGAATAAAAAATTCAACTCAAAACAAAAACACACGTATTTCTATAGTAGACCTTAACGGAAAAAACATAGTAGAAAAAAACTTTTTTGCTGACGAACCTATTGAACTAAGCACTCAAAATATTCATGCAGGAGTCTATTTAGTTGTTGTTAAAAATAATCAATACACATCAACTAAAAAGTTTATAATCAAATAAATAATTCCATTGTCTATTTTAATCCAATCATTTCACCCCAAAACAATATTGCTTTGTTAGCATCGGGTATAAGTTTGCTTTTTTCCATTGCATGGGAGTAAGTCCAACGGTATCCATTCGCATTTCGGTGGTGCGAAAGTTCCATTACATGCGATAGAATTATAAGCTTTGGTTGCACTAAAGCAAATGCTTTGGGGAGCGATTGTATAATGTCGTGATGTAGAATAAAAACATCAACATTTTTAATACCTTCGAGTTTCGCCAAACTGCTATTATCACCTGAATGTAAGATTTTGATTCCGTTTATTTCTATTTCAAACATCAACATATCATTATTAATCTCTTTTTTCCAAAAATAATGGTCTCCCAAATGAGTAGTAATATTAAAATTACTGATTGAAAAAGTATCTACCGTTCGGGTTTTATAGCCTCCATCAACCCAATTGCTAATAATCGGCTTGTTTAACCGTTTCATTTCGTCAATCAAATCATTTCGGTAATGGTCAAAATGTGCATGAGTAATAAGCAGTGCATCAATGTGTTTTGCAAATCGTTTGGCATCCCTGCAATGAATATCGATTCCAATAATCCCTCTGTTAGTTTGAACAATATAGCCCATATTGTAAATTTGCCAAAGTATTACTTTTTCTTTTCTGGATGGCGATTTCGACAAATTCTTTAACACCAAGTTCACCTTTTTATCCAAAAGTGAAAGCACAGCTTTTGCAGGTTCATTTTTAGCTATTTTTTTGCCTTGCAGGTATTCTCTGTAAACCGTGTCGGTGCAAAGAAAGGCAATAGAATCAATGTATTTAATTTGTTCAACTCTATTTGGAATTACATTTCCAGATAAACCAATAACTTTTTGCCCGTAAAATGAACTTTGAAAAGCTAAAAAAAAAAAGTATAAATACAACTCGTATATTTGTTGACATGTTTTTCAATTTAATGTTTCAAACTTTTAGACGTAAATAAAGCACAAAAACCTCAATTTGTTTGGTTTTCATTTAAGGTAAAACACGAATTCTTTCGTCTGAATTCGTAGTTCAAACGAATTGTTTTTTTACGACCTTATTCAAAATTTACCATGCGAAAAACTCTTTTTTACGTATTCTTCTCATTCATTGTATTTTCGGCACAATCTCAAATTGCAACAAATTTAAATCTCGGTAAGTCGGCCATGCCCATTGGCGCATACTATTATCCCGAACATTGGGACGAAAGTCAGTGGGAGCGTGACCTGAAGCGTATGGCTGAACTGGGTTTTGAATTTACCCATTTTGCAGAGTTTGCGTGGGCACGCATTGAACCAGAGGAAGGGAAATTTGATTTTTCGTGGTTGGATAAAAATGTGGAACTTGCAGCCAAATATGGCTTGAAAGTAGTCATGTGCACGCCAAGTCCCTGTCCACCTGCATGGCTTTCCGAAAAACATCCTGAAATCTTAGTCAAAGATGCCGCTGGTTATACCGTGAAGCACGGTACACGTTTGAATGCCAATGGGGCTAATCCTGTTTATCAGGTTTATATCAAGAAAGTAGTGGAAGAAATGACCCGCCGTTACGGAAAAAATCCTACTGTATGTGGTTGGCAGATTGATAATGAGCCCCATTTTGAAGGACTTTACGATTACTCCGATTTTGCGCAAGTCGATTTCCGTGCATGGTTGAAGAAAAAATACGGTTCTATTGACAAATTAAATACGGCTTGGGGCGCATCGTTTTGGAGTTTGACTTACAATAATTTCGAACAAATTATTTGTCCCAGTGCTAAGGATTATGCAGGAAACCCTCATATCAACCTTGATTTCAAACGCTATACAGCCGATGCTTTAGCTGCCGCACTCCGCTTTCAATCTAATTTATTACGTGCCAATATCTCATCCGCACAATGGATTACCACCAATTTTGCATATTATCGTTTTCTGCCGTCGGTCGATTTGTTTCGTAGTCGCAACGACCTTGATTTTGCTTCGCACACCATGTATTTGTTGTCCACCTATTTAGATGCGCCAACAGGCGATTTTGGATTTCGCTTGGGTAGTGGCATGGAACTTTCGTTTTCGGGCGAAATGGCGCGTTCGCAAAAAGGATTTACCGGCATTATGGAGCTTCAACCCGGACAAATTAACTGGGGGCAATGGAACGCACAACCACTTCCGGGTGCAGTGCGCATGTGGATTTGGCATTGCTTTGGGTTGGGCGAAAAATTTATTTGCACCTACCGTTTTCGTCAACCGCTGTTTGGCAGCGAGCAGTTTCACAAAGGCATAATGGAAACCGATGGCGTTACTGTATCGCCCGGTGGAAAAGAATACGTGCAAGCCATAAAGGAGATTAATGCGCTGAAAATTAATTCAAAACAAGAAAAAATACCAGTCGAAGTTGCTGGTCGTACAACTGCTTTTTTGTGGAAACAAGACAATTTGATGAGTATGGAAACTACGAAAGTAACCAACTCGTGGGATACGTGGAGGCATTATTACAGCTATTATCAAAAACTAAAAGCGATGGCTTGCCCGGTAACTTTTATTGCCGAAACAGATAGTTTTGATGTGCAGAAATACCCATTTATGGTGGCGCCGGCTTACGAAATGGTGGACGAAACGGTGATTCGAAAATGGACGAAATATGTGAGCGATGGCGGGCATCTTGTTCTTTCGGTACGCACGGGTATGAAAGACAACAATAGTCATTTATGGGAGAAATTATTACAACAACCCATCTGGAATTTGATAGGAGCTAAAATAGATGGCTTTGACCAATTACCTCCTACTGTGATTGGAAATATTAATTTTGGTGGAACAAAATTTCAATGGAACGTGTGGGGCGATATGCTTATACCCGACAAAAACACCGAAACTTGGGCTACCTACGCCGACCAGTTTTACGCCGAAAAACCTTGTGTTATAAAACGGAATTTAGGGAAAGGTACGGTGGTTTATGTTGGCGCGGAATCGAAAGATAAAGCATTGGAAGAAGCCGTTTTGCGAAAACTATACACAGTATCAGGAGCTCAAATTCTCGATTTGCCCGATTATGTTTTTGTGGAATGGCGCGAAGGATATTGGGTAGCGGTAAATTATTCGTCGGAAAAGTACGAACTCGAAATTGCGCCGAATCAACAAATTGTTTTAGGAAATAAAACACTAGCGCCTGGAAGTGTAACAGTTTGGAAATAGACAGCCCCCTAAATCCCCCCAAAGGGGACTTTAAGACCTGCGGATTTTAAAATATAACTCAAAAAATTAAATATTTAGTACATAAAAATGACACTTAAAAACACAATTATCATTTCCGCCTTAGCCATTTCAATTTCGATGTTTGGGCAAACAAAAAAACAAAATATGCTTTATAAAAACCCCAATACGCCTATCGAAAAGCGCGTGAATGATTTATTGAAACGCATGACCTTAGAAGAAAAAGCTGGTCAGCTTAACCAATTAAATGCTGGAACTGAAACAGGACCACTAGCAGCTCACGACCAAAAAGTGCCAAACATTGCTGACATTAAAGCGGGTAAAGTAGGTTCATATTTGAATTTGGAAGGAGTGGCACTAACCATGAAATATCAAAAAGTGGCTTATGAGGAAAGTCGTTTGGGTATTCCATTATTGTTTGCCAAAGATGTCATTCATGGTTACAAAACAATTTTTCCTATTCCATTGGCCGAAGCTTGTAGTTGGGATTTGAAAATAATTGAACAGGCTGCTCGCGTGGCTGCATTAGAGGCTTCTGCTTCGGGTCTTCATTGGACTTTTGCGCCCATGTGCGACATAAGCACCGACCCGCGTTGGGGGCGCGTGATGGAAGGTGCTGGCGAAGACCCGTATTTGGGAGGATTGATTGGTGCAGCTCGGGTTCGTGGTTTTCAGGGAAATCTCGTTGATGGTAAACATATTATGGCTTGTGTAAAACATTTTGCAGCTTATGGAGCTGTGGAAGCAGGCAAAGAATATGCGCATGTAGATGTGTCGCGTTTTGCACTTTGGAACAAGTATCTACCGCCTTACAAAGCGGCAATTGAAGCTGGCGCAGCCACCATTATGAATTCTTTTAATGTTTTTGAAGGCGTACCTGCAACGGCAAATATTTATTTGAATCATACTGTGTTGAAACAAAAATTCAAGTTCAAAGGATTTGCAATCAGCGATTGGGATACGTACACCGAAATGATAAATCATGGTTATTCGGCAGATAAAAAAGAGGCTTTGGAAAAAGTACTGAATGGCGGCGGCATGATGGAAATGAATAGTTCATTAACCATAAATTTATTGCCTCAATTGGTAAAAGAGGGTAAAGTTCCGATAAAGGTGGTGGACGATGCAGTAAAGCGAATTTTGTATTACAAATTCAAATTGGGCCTGTTTGATAATCCCTATCGCTATTGTGATTTTGAAAAAGAAAAAAAGGATGTTTTTAATACACAAAACAGAGAAATTGCGCGCAAAGCTGCTGCCTCGAGCATGCTTTTGTTGAAAAACGAAAAAGAATTATTACCACTAAAAACAAAAACAAAAGTAGCAATGATAGGTTATTATGCAAAAAGTAAGGAGGACATGTTCGACTTTTGGATTGCTAAAGGAGATTACAGGCAGGCAGTTTCGATGCTCGAAGGTTTATCTACTAAATTCCCAAATTTATCGTACAGCGATGGTTATTTAGCCGATGCATCTACAACCGATTCGTTGATTCAGGCAGCATTAGAGGCTGCAAAAAACGCGGATGTTTTACTTGTAAATATTGGCCTTTCGGGCAAAAAAGCAGGAGAAGACCGTTCGTTGGCGAGTATTAAAATAGCTGATGGTCAGCAGCAATTATTAAAAGCGCTTCGCAAAACGGGAAAGCCAATAGTAGCATTGATTAGTAGCGGACGTCCACAGGTATTAACACAAATAACTGACTTGACTGATGCTATTTTGCAATGCTGGATTCCGGGAACTGAAACCGGAAATGCGGTGGCTGATGTATTAACAGGGGTTTTCAATCCTTCGGCAAAGACAGTGATGAGCTTTCCGTACGACGAAGGACAAATACCGGTTTATTACAATTACTTTAACACAGGACGCCCTACAACACCAAATGGCTCAGGCGATTGGTTTTCACGCTATCGCGATATTCCCAACGCTCCTCTTTTTCCTTTTGGCTACGGTTTAAGTTACACAAGTTTTGAATATTCTAATTTGAAAATTGATAAAAGTGAATTTTCTATATCAGAAAATGTAAATGTGTCAGTGTCGGTGAAAAATACAGGCAAGTACGATGGCGAAGAAATTGTGCAATTATACATTCGCGATATAGCTGCATCTTACATTCGCCCAGTGAAGGAGTTGAAAGCTTTTGAAAAAATAGCTTTAAAAGTTGGCGAAGAAAAACTGATAAAATTTACACTATCGGCCAATGATTTTAGCTTTTACGATATGGACGGAAATACGCTTTTGGAACCCGGTAATTTTGAAATATATGTTGGTGGAAACTCTGTAGAGGTTTCAAAATTAAACCTCAAATTACTAAAATAAATAACAGTAGATTGAAAGAATTTGCTCCTTGACAGATTTTCATTTTCTGTTGTTGCAAAAGTATATGGCACTCTTCTGTAAAAAAACATATTGATTAACACCTAACAAAAATGAGTATAAAAAAAACGATTTTTACCAGCTTACTAATTTGTGTACTTCAACTAAATGCTAAAACCATTGAAACGGATATATGTATATACGGTGGCACTTCGGCAGGTATAGTTTCTGCTGTTTCGGCAGACCGATTAGGAAAAAAAGCATTGCTTATTGAACCAAGTAATTATATCGGCGGCTTATCAACTGGAGGTTTGGGCGAAACAGATATAGGCAACAAATTTGCAGTAACGGGTATTTCGCGCGATTTTTACCGTCAATTGGGTACGCATTACGGCGAGTTTGAAATGTGGAAGTTTGAACCACATGCGGCGGTTAAAGTTTTTGATAATTTATTGAAAGACACGAAAGTAGAAGTAATTAAGAATTACGAACTTACTTCAGTTTTCAAACGTAATGGCAAAATTGAAGAGATTCAATTTACAAGTGTGTTGAATAATATTACGGAAGTAATTAAAGTAAAAGCAAAGATGTTTATCGATGCCACTTACGAAGGCGATTTGTTAGCCAAAGCCGGCGTGTCGTACATGCTCGGGCGCGAAGATAATAGCCTTTACGGCGAAACACTTAATGGTATACAATTGCGTGATAAACATCAGTTTCCCGATGGAATTTCACCTTATATCAATCCCAAAGACCCGAATAGCGGCTATTGCTATGGCATACAAAACGAAATTTTGCAACCAAATGGTACAGGCGATAAAAAGTTGCAAGCCTATAATTTTAGATTTTGTTTAACGCAAAACAAAAACAA
>CAMBSB010000140.1 GCA_945870155.1 Paludibacter jiangxiensis
AGTAGAAGTAAGCAAACCGCCTAAAATCACTTTTGCCATTGGACTTTGGATTTCATTACCCGACAAATCGCCACGGAGCGCTAACGGAATCAATGCCAACGCAGCGGTTAACGCTGTCATTAAAATTGCATTCAAACGGTCGGAAGAGCCTGTAACAACAGTTTTGTGTAGCGATGCACCCGAAATATATAAGCGTTGGTAGTTTGAAATCAACAAAATACCATTTCGGGTAGCAATACCAAAGAGCGTGATAAACCCAATAATAGCGGGAATACTCATAACGCCCGAAGTGAAATAGATGGCAAATACACCACCAATCAACGCCAACGGCAAATTCAGCAAAATAACTCCCGACAGTTTGAAATCTTTGAACTCCTGGAATAGTAGTAAGAAAATGATTAATATGGCAAGTAAAGAGCTTATCAGTAAGGTTCGTGAAGCCTTGGCTTCACTTTCGAACTGACCACCATATTCAACCCTATAACCTTCGGGGAACGTAATTTTCTCATTCACATTTTTCTGAATATCCTGAACAACACTTCGAATATCGCGACCAGAAACATTGGCTGATACCACTACTTTGCGTTGCACATTTTCACGGCTAATGCTACTTGGACCCGTAACAGAAACAATCTCAGCCACTTGTTCCAATGGAATTTTCTTGCCGTCGTGTGTGTCGATAAGTGCTGAGCGAATTCCTTCAATGGTTCCGGTATAATCGTTATTCAAGCGCAACACAAGGTCGAACCTACGTTGTCCTTCGTAAATATCCGACAGTTTTTCACCACCAAATGAAATATCAATAAATTCGTTGAATTTCTCGATGGTAATTCCATATTGAGCCAACATATCACGGTTTGCACGAATTTGAATTTGTGGAATTTCTACCTGTTGGTCAACATTTACATCAACAAGTCCTTCGATACCTGTTGTTGCTGCTTTTATTTGATTTCCTATGCTAAACATCTTATTCAAATCAGTTCCGAATACTTTTATAGCAATATTTGCCCGGGTACCAGAAATCATGTGGTCGATACGGTGTCCGAGTGGTTGTCCCACGGTGGCAGCAATGCCGGGAATGCCTGCAATTTTTTTGCGTACATCAATCAAAAACTCTTCCCTGCTTCGGTCTTTCAATGTGAAATTTACATCAACTTCTGCGCTGTTTACAGTTTGTGAATGTTCGTCCAGTTCACCTCGTCCGGTTCGGCGGGCTGTGCTTTCTATTTCAGGAATTGATAGTAATTCGGTTTCAACTAAATTCCCCAACCGGTTACTTTCTTCCAACGAAGTGCCCGGTTTACAAACTACGGACAAAGTCAATGAGCCTTCGTTAAACTCAGGCAAGAAAGTACGCCCCATAGTTGAATATAGCACCAACGAAACCACAAACAGCCCCAATGAAGAGTACACAACTAACTTTTTGTGATGCAATGCCCATTCCAACGATACCTGATAATAATGAATCAATTTGCTGGTTAACCATTTGTCCTTTTCGTTTTTGGCTAAGTATTTATCATTCGTCAGCAACATTTTACACAATAAGGGTGTAATTGTCATGGCTACAACGAGTGAAAGAAACAAGGAAACAATAAACGCTATACCCAACGGAATAAGCATTCGCCCTTCCATGCCCGACAAAAAAAACAAGGGGATAAATGCTACAATGATAATAAGAGTAGCATTGATAATGGATGCTCGAACTTCTTTTGAGGCTTCGAATACCACATGAAAGGACGACTGTTGGTGCTCAATCGGTTTTTGTTTGTTTTGTCTGAGTCGTTTATACACATTTTCTACATCAATAATGGCATCATCCACCAATACCCCAATGGCGATTGCCATACCGCCTAAACTCATGGTATTGATATTCAAACCGAGTAAAACCATTACGATAACCGCACCTAATAACGAAATAGGAATTGCCAATAATGATATGATGGTTGTCCTAAAACTTCCCAGGAATAAAAACAGAATAATGATAACGAAAATACCACCTTCAATTAAAGCATCTTTCACATTGCTCACCGAAGTTTCGATAAAATCTGCCTGACGGAAAATTTTGGTATCTAACTTAACATCAGCTGGCAATGTCTTTTGAAGTGATGCCAGATTGGCTTCTATTCGTTTTGTCAGGTCAACCGTGTTGGCGTTGGGTTGTTTGGAAATGGATAGAATTACAGCAGGTTTAGCATTTTCGGAAGCATAACCCATTTTTACACCACTTCCTATTTTAACTTCGGCTACATCATTAATTCTTACAGGTTTTCCGTTTTCCGATTTGATATAAGAATTTCCCAAAGCATCAACGTCCGAAGTTCGGGCAATGCCTCTTACTGCATATTCATTCCCAAATTGACGAACTGCACCACCTGTTGAATTCTGACTGATACCTTTACAAACATCTGCCAATTCAGTCATCGAAACACCGTAATATTTCATTTTGTACGGATCGGCCAATACCTGATATTGTTTGTATTCGCCACCAATTATAGTTACTTGCGAAACGCCGCTTGTAGCCAACAGCAGGGGTTTTATGTTCCAGTCGGCTATCGTTCTGATGTCCATCAAACTGGTACTATCGGCTTGTAAGCCAATAAAAAACATCTCGCCCATTACACTCGATTGTGGTGCCAGCGTAGGCTGCCCAATGCCCAAAGGCATTTGTGTATTGACTGTGATAAGTTTTTCGCTCACAATTTGGCGAGCCTTAAAAATATCTGTTCCCCAATCGAATTCGACCCATACAAATGAAAAACCTTGCGACGAAGCTGACCGCACACGACGTACATCTGTAGCTCCGTTCATGGCTGTTTCGATAGGGAATGTTACCAATCGTTCTATTTCTTCCGAAGCCATTCCATGTGCATCGGTCATTACCACAACGGTAGGTGCTGTGAGGTCAGGAAATACATCCACATCCATATTACTGGCTGTATGTAAACCCACCACCATTAACACCACCGCACTCAACAAAACAAAATACTTGTTGTTCAGTGAGAATTTTATAATATTATTTATCATTGTGTTTGTGTATTAATGAACATGGCCAGAGTGAGCATCCAACGTTCCGGTAGCTTGTGCTAACTTAATCATCATAGCACCTTTTGTTACAATGCGGTCTTTATTTGTTATACCGTTTCTAATTTCAGTACTTAATCCATCGGTTCCTCCGATTTTTACTTCTCGTTTTTCAAAAAGTTCGGGATTTACTTGCACGTAAACGTAATAAACGCCTTGTTCTTCGAGTAATGCAGCATTTGGTACTGTAAGTGCTTGCGTATTCGTCATACTTTTTAGATAAATCTCAACAAATCCGCCCGAAACAAAACCCCCTTTGTTATCGATTTGCAAATTAACAGGTAGCAAGTAGTTGTCGTTGTTTGCTGTTTTGCCATAAGATAGCACTTTACCGTTCAATTGTTCCAGCGTGTAAGTTTCATTGTCATTCAGTGTGCGGATAGTTGCCGAACGAATTGTGCCGAGAAGCGGGGCATATTTTTGTTGTACTTCGGCACGTAATAAAAGCGTTTTGTTTTGCGAGATCGAAACGATTACTTGACCTGCTTCTATATTCTGTCCGTTTTGAACAAATATCTGTTTTACAAAACCACTCATCGGACTTTTTACACTTTGTCCCGACGAACTGAAATTCTTATTCATATTGCTGTAAACAGCCCTTGCATTATCGTAAATATTTTTGGCATTAAGCAAGTCTTTGGCTGAAACAATCTGGTCTTTGGCAAGTTCTTTGGCTCTGTCGTAGTCGGCACTGGCTTTTTCAAAATTGTTTTTTGCTTCGGCAAATTGCACTGCCGAATTATTAGACGCTAATCCATTGCTTGAAATTGAAAACAAGGTTTGACCATTGCTTACGCTTTTACCTTCCAATATATTGTTGGTTGAGAGCATTACAATACCCGATGCTTTAGCCGAAACAATTACTTCGTCGCCCTGTGCCGATTGTACTTGTGCTGTGGTTTTTATAACTTGTCCGAAAGGTTCAGTTTTAGGAAACTCAGTGGCAAAAGCAATTTTCCACGACTGTTCTTTTGTAAAAGATGTAGTGTTTGTTTTTGAAATAACGATTTTATCGGCAGCTACTTGCGCAGCTTCTTCTTTGGCATAAACAGTAACTTGCGGCACAATTACTTGATAATTTCCGCTTGTAGTTTTAATGTCAAATACCAATTTGCCATTTCCGACCGTTTCGGGTTTAATGTCGAAACTATAAATGCCCTTTCGTGTTGGTTTGTCAAGTGTTTGCGTAGTTTCTTTGCCATTCACAATCAACCTAATGGTCATACTGCCACTTTCGAGTGCTTTAAAATCGGGCAATATTGAGAAATGTGAAAGTACGTTAGCTGCCTCACCTATTACAAAAGCATCAGCTTCGGCAAACAACTCAAAATTAGCACTATAGGCTGTGTATTGGAATTTCGGTTCTTCGTGAGGATCGTGCTCGTTGGCATCGTGTTTTGCGTTGCAACTTACAAATACAATAGCAAGTAGTGCAACAAAAAATAGCTTATTTTTCATTGGGAATGTATATTTAATTTTTTGTGATAAAATAATTGTAGCTGAATTCATCACTTCCAAAGAAGCTGAAACAGTATGAATTAAGCTATAAAAAATTAAACAGTGGGTGGGGCGCGCAGTCCGAGAGAATGAGCAATGCAGGAAGGTATCCAAAATGAGAAATCAGGAACAGAATATGCGACTAATTTTATTGGAATCACACCAACCGTAAGGATTTTAGTGAGCGTAAAGTGAGTATCGAACGAATGATCAACGGAGCAACCATCACATTCAGTTTCATTTCTGGTATGATTAGCAGGTATAGCTACTGCTTGCTTTAAAACGCAACAGTTAGAATCTTCTGTATCATGCTGATGATCGTGTGCTTTAGCAGGGTGTTCATGTTTAAAATCGGCGGTTTGGCAATGCGAACTTTCAACACAAACAATATTATCGTGGTGATGATGAGGAACAACAGCATGAGCCAATATAATTATATTGGCAAGCAGTATAAAAAATATAGCTGTTCTTTTCTTCATCATAGAAATTATTGTTGCAAAGATAACACAAAATTTACTGTATGCTTATTATTTTGACAGAAACTGATATTGTATTGTGTTGCTGCATCTGTCTTTTCCGCGTTTTTGCTGTTAACGTTCGAGGAGTTGGTTAGCTGCCAGGGGTCTTCCCCTTTCCTTCGGGAAATGTCTTATGTTAATTTATAAGATGTTTCGGGACGCTGTAGTTGGGAACCAGCGGTCTTGAGCTTGCGAAAAATTCTTTGCATGCAAAGCGGCAGAGCCGAGCGGCAATCCCAACTATTGTATTCTTAGGATTTTTAATCCGTTCTTTAACTCAAACTACTATCACTTCCAACATCCCCTTTCAACCGACAGAATCAATTGTCGAATTATAACTATAATATCTAAAGCGGTGGTATGAAAATATACACAATGTTCTTTGTCGCGTATAAAATTCCACATTCGATTTTTGTTATAGCGTTCCGTTATGTCAAAGCTAAAAAGAAAAGCCTGCATGTGGTAGGCAGGCTAAAGCTTTCCACATTATATTTGAAAATAGAAAGCCGGAGATCTTTCCTTATAACCCAATGAAGTAGAGAAACTACGCAGAACATCCCGTGATAACTACACTACGCCGATCTGAGGCTGCCGTTCTTGTTATTAGTTGGTCGACTGTTAGTCTTATAATAATATATGTCTGTTCTTTATTTCTTAAGTTGAAAATGTGTTTGCCCTAATATCTTTTAATGAGAAACTACTTTTAGTCCGACAATAGAGGCAATTAATGTAGTAATGAAAAGTAGTCGCAGAAAAGTTGCAGGTTCTTTAAATACCAAAATACCAACTATAACTGTACCAACTGCTCCAATTCCTGTCCACACGGCATAAGCTGTCCCGATTGGCACGGTTTGAGTTGCTTTAATTAAAAGTCCCATACTTATAGTAATAGTAATGAGAAAGCCTGCATACCATAAATACATTTCACTTCCTGTTGTTTCTTTTGCTTTTCCTAAACAGAAAGCAAAAGCTACTTCAAATAAACCTGCTATAACTAAAATTATCCAATTCATTTACTTTGTTTTTTTTGTTCAAACTTTGTCTTACTATTAGTCAATAGGTTCCCATAATTGAACTTTGTTACCTTCTCCGTCAAGTATGTGTACAAATTTTCCGTAGTCAAATGTTTCAATTTTGTCGACTATTGTTACTCCTTCTTTTTTCAACTCTTCAACAAGTGCATCCAAGTTTTCTACTCGGTAATTTATCATATAATCCTTGTCAAAGTATTTTGATTCTTGTGCAAAAGGTGTCCATTGCGTTTGAGCCTTTTTTGTGCTGTCTGGACTTTTATACCATTCAAATGTTGCACCATAAGGATTAGTGTCAAGACCAAGGTGTTTTTGATACCATTCAGTTGCTGCTTTTGGATCTTTGCATTTAAAGAAAACGCCCCCAATTCCTGTTACTTTTTTCATTTTATTGTCTTTATTAATTGTTGTTACTAATTAAATGCGAAACCAAGAAAAAAGCTAGTCGCAAGTGTCAAAGATATTAAAATTGTTCGTTTCATTATTGTCAATTTATTTATGTTGTCAATATTGACTTCGGTCTTTAAACGCTTACCGCCAAGGGTCGCAGTTATGTGCAGTGCAGGATTACGTGGCTACATTTATATCAACCGAGACAAAACTAGTCTGCGGGATCTGCACTTGCAAAACCTCTGAAACCCAGTTTATCGTAACGTATAAAATTTAATTCCCGATGTTTGGCATAGCTTAACTTTATTTCAAAGCTAAAAGGAAAGTTACTGATTTCCACATTATATTTAAATATGTAAAGCCGGAGCTTTCCTTATAACCCAATTAAGTAAGGAAACTACGCTAACATCCCGTGATAACTACACTACCCCGATCTGGGGCGTTGTGGTTGATTGTGGAGATGGTGTAAAAGTAGTAAAACTATGCTAGTTAAAAAACCCAATTAAATCTGTTTAGTTAGAAACTTTGATTTTGGGGAGCTTGAAAATTTACTCCCTTGCTATTTTGTATGAATGGTGGAGTTTATACTATGCAGTTTACAAAGTAGTCAAACCCTAAATAAAAAGATAGTGCTGCACAGAGAGAACTAATTGCTCTCTAACCAAAAGTGTAATACCATCCATTTGATTAGAATAAAAAAAATCGGGGTTTTAACTCACACTCATTTCACCACAAAGACTAATACTTAGTTTATGTTTTATTTGGTCAATATTGTCATATTCGCCCAGTAAATACATAAGTTTAGCTACTGTGGCTTCGGTAGTGCAATCGTAAGCACTTATTATTCCTGCACTTACAAGATTTAAACTTGTTTCATATCGTCCCATTTCCACTGAGCCTGTACTACACTGACTTTTATTTATTATCAATATTCCACGTTGAGCAGCGTCCTTAAGTTCGTTGAAAAACCAATTGTTCCGCGGTGCATTTCCTGCTCCAAAACTTTCGAGTATTACGGCTTTTATATCGGGGATATTTAAAATTGCATGAACTGTTTGTTGCGTAATGCCGGGGAAAATCTTTAGAATGGCGATGTTTTGGTCAATTTTTGTTCGTAATCTTACGCTTGTTCCCGAATCGGGATAGTGAATATTGGAACGAAAATATTTTATGTGTACACCGGCTTTGGCAAGTGGTGGATAGTTGTACGAATTAAACGCATTAAAATGTTCAGCATTTTTCTTGGTAGTTCGGTTTCCTCTGAAAAGTGTATCCTCAAAAAAGATACAAACTTCGGGCACTACGGCATGGCCATTTTCTTTGGCTGAAGCAATTTCTATTGCTGTCAATAAATTTTCTTTGGCATCGGAACGCAACATGCCTATGGGAAGTTGAGCCCCTGTTAGAATTATCGGTTTTGATAAGTTTTCGAACATAAAACTTAATGCAGAAGCTGTGTAAGCCATTGTATCTGTTCCGTGTAATACAACAAAACCATCGAAATCAGCGTAATTTTCATTAATAGTCAAAGCTATTTTTTCCCAAGTTTCAGGATGTACATCCGACGAATCAATAAAGGGCTGAAAGGGAATACTTTTTATACATATACCCGTTTGTTTTAGTTCAGGCATTAATTCCTGAAGTCGGTTAAAATCTATGGGGCGCAATGCTCCGGTAGCCGGATTTTCCGACATACTGATTGTTCCTCCGGTAAATATCAATAATACAGCACTTTCCTTTTCCACGCGTAATTATTTAAAATTTATGCAAAGATAAAACAAAATTCGTATTAACAAATCAGTTTTGACATTTTGTTTGTACAAAAGCCCATATTATTATATAAACATATCATTATGACACAATATTGTCTTTAAAAATCAATTGTTGATAGATAAAAGACAGAAATTTAGCATCTAACTGAATTTAAATAAATTCGAATTGTTCTTACTTTAAATGTATAATAAAATAATTGAAATAGTTTTTTAAACTATAATAAATCATTTATTCCCTGAAAAACAGCAATTTCATATTGAGCTAAAGTTTTCGATTTTTTTACTTGTTTGTATATTTTTCGTCCGTTTTCAAAACCCACACAATGATATTCCCACAATTCTTCCATGCGTTTTAAAAAATGTAAATCACCGGAATACTTTTTTTTACAATGTTCAATCAGCGAACTGTGAAAGCTACGCAAGCGTTTAATTTTCTCTTCTTTTTCGAGCTTTTCTCCCCTTATCTCACTCATTAAGAAAGGTTTTTCCAGTATTCCCCTTCCAATCATTATTTTGTTTAAGGCGGGATATAGACTCACAAGTTCTTCTAAATCAGTGGAATTCAAAATGTCACCATTGTAGCAAACCGAATGTTTGAGTAAAGGAGCATATTTTGCAAAAGCAGTTCTGTCCGCTTCCCCTTTGTATTGCTGTTTGGCTTTGCGTGGATGCAGAATTATTTCTTCTAATGGAAAAGTGTTTAAAATTGGAATTATCTGCTCAAATTCAGTGGCACTTTCCAGTCCCAATCGGCATTTTACAGAAATTTTTAATTGCGTATTTGTAAAAATATTTTTTAGTAATTCTGCTATCATTTTTGGTTCGGACAATAAACCTGCACCCATTTTTTTACCGCTAACCATGGGGTAGGGGCAACCCATGTTAATATTGGCTTCTTTATAATCATGTTCAAGACACAATTCTTCAAAACGTTTAAAGGACTCAGCATCATTTCCCAAAAATTGCGGTACAGGCTGCTGAAAAGTATTATTTGTGGGTAATAAATCGTTACACTGACTTGGGCGATAAAACTCACCATGTTGCATACGAACGAAAGGAGTAAATGTTTTATCGAATTGTCCAAGGTGTTCAGTAAATGATTCCCGAAAAATCCAGTCGGTAAGACCCTGAAGAGGTGCGAGGTAAATTTGCATTTTGATAATTTTTTGGTAAAGGTAAATAAAATTTACGATTCAGTTATTATTTTTACCACCTAACAGTGCTATTATCATTTTCTATTCCATTCCTGATTATTTACAAATCTACAATTTTATGTTGTAGAACATAATATTTGATGTTTTATAATCAAAAAACAAGTGTTTACTTTACACTTGTAAAAAGATTTTATAAATGTGTAAGGTTTAATAGTTGTAAATGCCAGATTAAAAGCGTTATATGTTTTTATTCTGTTTTGTGTTTTCATGTGGTATTAAACAATTATTTGATAGTTGCAGAATAGAATTTTCAAATCTTTAATTAATCTTTCAAAATGTTCAGTTCACCATATACCAACAAAGATAAGTTTCTCGTAGCCGTGGATAGTATTATTCTTGGTTTCAAGGAAAATGAATTGCATGTGCTAATTGCCAAGCGTCCGTTTGAACCAATGATAGGAGATTGGTCGCTTATGGGAGGGTTTGTAGATAATTCCGAAAGTGTACAACAAGCTGCAGTTCGCGTGGTGAGAGATTTTACGGGCATAGATGATATTTATTTAGAACAGGTTGGAGCTTATGGCGAAGTGGATAGAGACTTGGGTGAGCGTGTAATTTCGGTTGCTTACTATGCGCTGGTGAATATCGAAAATTTCGAAAAAAGTCTGGCAGCCAAATACGATGCACGTTGGGTAAAATTAAATAGTTTGCCTAAATTGGTATTCGACCACAACCGTATGGTTCGCGATACTATTAACCAACTGCAACGTAGAGCAGCTATTAAACCAATTGGTTTTAATTTATTGAGCGAGCTGTTCACATTGCCAACATTACAGAGCTTGTACGAATCTATCTATCAGGAAACTATTGATAAACGTAATTTCCGAAAAAAACTCATGAGCATGGATATTTTGGAAAAGTTGGACGAAAAAGACAAAAGTTCATCGCGCAAAGGAGCGTTCTATTATAAATTTAATAAACAAAAATACGATCAATTAATTGAACAGGGGCTGCATTTTTCATTGTAAAAGCCCCACTTTTTAAAACCACAAAAGAACACAAAAGAAAACAAAAGTTTAATCCAATTTATAATTTTGAAGCGATAAGTGTAAAACAAACATTTATATTTAATTCGTACAATTTGTGTGATTAGTTAAAATCCGTAGTCTCTTTTAAGCCCCTTTAGGGGTTTGGGGCAAATGGTAAATAGTAAATGTAAAAATAGTAAATGAATCAATGTTAGAACAATTAAAGGAAGAAGTTTTTCAAGCTAATCTGGATTTAGTAAAGCACGGATTAGTGATTTTCACATGGGGAAATGTGAGCGCTATCGACCGCACTAGTGGCTTGGTGGTTATCAAACCTTCGGGCGTATCGTACGATGACATGAAGGCTGAGGACATGGTAGTGGTGGATTTAGACGGAAATGTGGTGGAAGGAAAATACAAACCCTCGTCGGATACGGCTACACATTTGGTGTTTTACAAAGCTTTCCCAAATATTGGAGGTGTGGTTCATACGCATTCGACATATGCTACGGCTTGGGCACAAGCGGGTTTCGACATTCCGAATATTGGCACTACACATTCCGATTATTTTAGCGATGGGATTCCTTGTACACGCGATATGACGCAAGTTGAGGTGGAAGGTGCTTACGAACTGGAAACTGGAAACGTAGTAGTAGAACGTTTCAACGGACTTAATCCCGACCATATTCCGGGTGTTTTGGTGAAAAATCACGGACCATTTTCATGGGGTAAAAATGCACACGATGCAGTTCACAATGCTGTGGTGATGGAGCAAGTTGGTAAAATGGCCTATATCGCTTATGGAGTAAATCCAAACTTAACCATGAATCCGCATTTAATTAAAAAGCACTTTTTCAGAAAGCACGGGCCGGGAGCATACTATGGACAATGACCTCACCCCAACCCTCTCCAAAAGAGAGGGAGAAACGTGTAGAATGAGCTTATAGCTAATATCATAGCAAAATATCAAAAGATGAAAACTTCAAAATAAAAATTAATTAAAAAAACAACTCAATATTATTAACAAAATTCATTTCTTGTACTTTCCCCTTCCTTTGGAGGGGGTTAGGGGGAGGTGATACTAAAAAACAAATCCTCGCAAACCCTCATCTCCCCCTCCTTTGGAGGGGGCTGGGGGGAGGTGAACAACATGGAATACAAAGATTTAGAAGTATGGTTCATCACAGGAGCACAATTGCTTTATGGTGGTGACGCAGTAGTGAGCGTTGATGCACACTCAAATGAAATGGTAAAAGGGTTAAATGACTCGGGTAATTTACCAGTAAAAGTAGTTTATAAAGGTACGGCAAATTCTTCGGCCGAAATATCCGAAATTATGCGTGCCGCTAATGGCGATACAAAATGTGTGGGTATGATTACCTGGATGCATACTTTTTCGCCTGCTAAAATGTGGATTCATGGTTTGATGGATTACAAAAAACCATTGTTACACCTCCACACACAGTTTAACGAAGAAATTCCATGGTCAGAAATCGACATGAATTTCATGAACTTAAATCAATCGGCTCATGGCGACCGCGAATTTGGTTTTATCACTAGCCGCTTACGCAAACCACGCAAAATTGTGGTAGGTTACTGGAAAGATAAATCGACACACGAAAAAATGGCTTCGTGGATGCGCGTTTGTGCAGGATGGGCCGATGCTCAAAACATGCAAATTATCCGTTTTGGCGACAATATGAACAATGTGGCAGTAACCGATGGTGACAAGGTAGAAGCCGAAATCCGTTTGGGTTATCATGTGGATAATGCACCGATTGCAAAATTGGTTCCTTTTGTTGAAGCAGTTACCGAAGCTGAAATTGACATCTTAATTACTGAATACGAACGGCTTTACGATTTTGCCGATGATTGCAAACGCGGAGCCGAAAAACATAATTCTGTTCGTCAGGCTGCGGCTCAGGAAATTGGTTTACGTCGTTTCTTGGAATCGAAAAATGCTACTGCATTTACAACCAGCTTCAATGAGTTGGAAGGTATGAGCCAGTTAATGGGCTTTGCTTCGCAACGATTGATGGCCGAAGGTTATGGTTTTGGTGCCGAAGGCGACTGGAAAACCGCTGCTTTGACTCGTACCATGTGGGTTATGGCAAAAGGTTTACCTGGTGGATGCTCGTTCCTTGAGGACTATGTATTGAATTTTGATGGAGCAAAAAGCTCTATTCTACAATCGCACATGTTGGAAATTAATCCTGAAATTGCTGCCGAAAAACCACGCATTGAAGTTCATTTCTTAGGAATTGGCGATGCAGGTGTTTGTGCGCGATTAATTTTTCAAGCACACAAAGGCGAAGGTATTGCAGCAACTATTGTGGACATGGGCAACCGTTTCCGCATGATAGTAAACGAAGTTAAAGTAATTGAACCTAAAAAATTACCAAAACTTCCGGTGGCTTTTGCCTTGTGGATTCCACAGCCAAACCTCGAAGTGGGTGCAGGAGCATGGATTACAGCTGGTGGAACTCACCACTCAAGTTTCTCATTCTCCATTACAACCGAAATGATGGAAGATTATGCCGAAATTGCAGACATCGAAATGTTGATTATTGACGAAAATACAAATATCCGTCAATTCAAACAAGATATTCGCAATAATGAGGTGTATTATATGTTGAATAAAGCGCTTAGATAAATTAATTAATTTGAAGATTTGAAGATTTGAAAATTGAGGAGCTAGGTAAATAAACGTTCTTCAATTTTCAAATTCTCTAATTTTCAAATTTTCAAATTGAAAATTATGAAATACGTTATAGGATTAGATTATGGTAGCGACTCGGCACGTGCCGTGGTTGTAAATGCCGAAACAGGCGAAGAATTAGCATCGTCGGTAAAATATTATCCACGTTGGATGGAAGCAAAATATTGTGTTCCAACTGCCAATCAGTATCGTCAACATCCGCAGGATTACATTGATGTACTCGAGTTTACAGTAAAAGATGCATTGAGTAAATGTCCGGCCGGCACTGCCGAAAATGTGGTGGGTATTGGTTTTGACACCACCGGAAGTACACCTGTTTTTACAGATAAAAACGGAACTCCGTTGGCCATGCTGCCCGAATTTGCCGAAAACCCAAACGCCATGTTTGTGTTGTGGAAAGACCACACAGCCATTAAAGAAGCCAACGAAATAAACGAATTGGCTGCTAAATGGGATACGGATTATACATCGTACGAAGGTGGTATTTATTCATCGGAATGGTTTTGGGCAAAAGCGTTGCATGTGTTACGTGCCGACGAAAAAGTGCGTGCTGCGGCTTATTCGGCAGTGGAGCATTGCGATTGGATGCCGGCATTGATTACTGGCACTACAAAACCCGAAAATATGTTACGCAGCCGTTGCGCTTCAGGTCATAAAGCTATGTGGTTGGAGCAATGGGGCGGATTGCCTTCGGAAGAATTTTTGGTAGCACTCGACCCT
>CAMBSB010000141.1 GCA_945870155.1 Paludibacter jiangxiensis
TTACGGATTTCGATTGAGCATTGACCAAACCCACGCCTATCATAAAAAGACAGGCAATAAAGAACGTTAGTTTTCTCATAAATTTAACTTTTTGTTAATTAATCAATAATTTGCGAATTATTTTTTATTGCATTTAAACGCAAATATAAATAATTAATAATTAATAAACAAATGTTTTTGTTGAAGAATTGAAATTTTATACATGCAAATGCTTGAAAAGTCTTCGTCAACAATTACGTTTAACTTCTTGTCAATTAATCAATTAACTAAATATAAAATAAATACTTTTATTACATCCCTCAAAATCAATGTGTTTTGCATTTAAACAACATAAACACTATGTGTGAAATTACTATAAATTTAAATAAAATAATTATTCTTGTATTTGAACTATTTTTTTCAATTATTTTCGTAATTACTCAGTAACCCATCCCGATAGATATAGTGGACCCTAAAGGGAGAGTTTTGGGGCATAGTTTGAAGTTATTCTATAAAATAAACTGATTATAGTCATATTTTCTCAGCAATTTATCTCCTTAATTATATCAAAATCATTAGCCATTATATAAGTTAGAATATTTATTGTTAAAATGCAGTTGCACGCAAAGAACGCAAGATAAATATACAAATTTTAGTTTCAGCAAAGGACGCAAAGACAAAAACTTAAAAGTTTTTCTTAGCTCCCGATAGCTATCGGATTTGAAACTTAGCGACTTTGCGCCTGTCTGCCGTCAGGGAGGTTCAAAATAAATTATTTTATCAAAATGCATAACTTATATAAACTCTATTGTTATATCAATATTGATGTGCTGTGTAGTATCAATTATTCATTGCGCTTAGAATGCTACATTACTAACACTAATGGATGAAATTATCAATTAAATGTACTATAATTGTACATTACATCTATTAAAATTCATAGATTTGCATTATTAAATCAATAATGAATATTTATGAACTCAAAGCACTTAAATTTATTTCTTCTCATATTGTTTTTTGGAGTCTCAGATTCCGGATTAGTTTCAGCTAAACAAAAATGCACACATAAAATAATAGATGCGACATTGCATTTTTCGGCAGCTCAAACCATGGCTTTGTATGGAAAAATGGTTGAAATTCCGGATAGATTACCACGTACTGTAAATAAAAACGGAGAATTGGTTACGGCAAAAGATAATTGGTGGACAAGCGGATTTTTCCCCGGAACGCTATGGTATATGTATGAATTTACAAAAACCGATAATGTAAAAGAAGCTGCAATGCTAATGACCCATAGAGTAGAAAAGCAACAATATACGACTGATAATCACGATGTGGGTTTTATGATTTTTTGCAGCTATGGTAACGGATACCGTCTGACGAATGACAAAACCTACGAGCAGGTAATTGTAAATGCTGCCAAATCGCTTTCCACACGATTTAGTAAGGTTACCGGCACCATAAAGTCGTGGGATAATCAGAAATGGGAATACCCAGTTATAATTGACAATATGATGAATCTGGAACTGCTGACTCAAGCTACAAAATTAACGGGCGACAGCAGTTTTTATAAAATTGCCATATCGCATGCCGATACAACTATGAAATATCATTTTCGTCCCGATGGTAGTTCGTACCATGTTGTAAATTACAATACTACAAAAGGAGGATTTGAAGAAAGGGTTACCTTTCAGGGATTTGCCAATGAGTCATCCTGGGCTCGCGGACAAGCCTGGGGACTTTATGGCTACACCATGATGTACAGGGAAACAAAGAAGCCCGAATATCTGCAACATGCTATTAAAATTGCAAATTTTATAGCCAATCATCCCAATCTGCCAAAAGATAAAATTCCGTATTGGGATTTTAATGCACCCAATATTCCTAATGAGATGCGCGATGCTTCGGCAGGAGCTGTAATAGCTTCGGCATTGGTAGAGTTAAGTACTTTTACCGACAGAAAACTCTCGAAAAAATTCCGTACTTTAGCAGAGCAAATGATTCGTTCACTTGCATCGCCTGCCTATCGTGCCGAGTTCGGACAAAACGGAAACTTTATTCTCAAACATAGTGTAGGTTTTATGGCAAAAAACAGCGAAGTGGATGCTCCTCTTAGTTATGCTGATTATTATTTTGTAGAGGCACTGATGAGATACAAAAAAAAATAAGCACAAATAAAAGATAATCAACGATGACTCATAAAATAAGCTTTTTATTATCCTGTGTATTCTCGGTAATCGCATTTTTCTCAGCCAAAGCTGATAATCCACTTATTCCAAATTTTGGCATTTGCGATTCGCACATTCATATTTTTGAAGGAAAAGCATATCTTTATTGCGGTCGGGACGCTAATCCTCAAGCCAAAACATACACCATGCCCGATTGGAGAATATATTCGTCTGTCGACTTGGTGAACTGGAAGGCCGAACGAACTATTTTGCCTGAAGAAACCTATTTGGGAAAAGGAAATACGCGTTGTTATGCAACAGATGCTGCTTTTCGGAACGGCAATTATTATTTCTATTTCTCAAATGGTAAAGATCACACTACGGGTGTATTGCGAGGAAAATCGCCGGCTGGGCCATTCGAAGAGCCTTTAAATAAAGCATTAATACCAAGCGACTTAACTCCAAGCAATGCCGAGCACGACCCAACCATTTATTTTGATGATGACGAAAACAAAACGTCATATATCATTTTTGGACGCTCCGAAGCCGATTCGTGGTATATCTCAAAATTAAATGAGGACATGATTTCGCTTGCCGATGCGCCTCGTCAAATAGGAAGAAGTGGGTTTAAAAGTGATCAGAATTACTTGTTTAAACGCAATGGCATTTATTATTTGTCGTTTACAAATAACCGATATATTACATCCACAAATATTTATGGACCTTACGGTACTGTGAAAAATGCAGGTGGTTATGGTGGTCATGGTTGTTATTTTACGTGGAATAATCAATGGTATCGAACCACAAATAATAGTGACACCATCCACCATTATCGTAAAACGTTAATGACCTATGTTCATTTTCGAAAAAATGGAGACATGGTGAATGACCCTGAATTTTATCAAACTGGATATGCATATAGCTATGGCGTAGGACAATACAATGCTGAATGGCCAAAAATTCAAGCTGAATGGTATTTTGCTTCGGAAGGAGTAGAAAAAATAGACAATGAAATTGGAGACTTTGAAATACAACAAATTAGTAACAACGATTGGTTGAAATTCCCGAATGTGAAAAATCTGAAAGCAAAAGCAAAAATCAGTTTTTGTATTTCATCAGAAAGCAAAAACGGATGCGTTATAGAAATTCGGGAAGGAGCTATAGATGGAAAATTACTTGGTAAATGTAAGGTGTCGGCCACTAAATCGTGGAATTCGTATAAAACAGTAAGTTGCACACTTAAAAACGATACTATAACAAAGGATATTTATCTTGTTTTCAAGGGAAATAGCAATGAATTTGTGCGTTTAGACTGGATTAAATTTAACTGATATAAAAATATACATAATCTACCATGCGAAAATCACAGCATAATATCAAACCATTTTTAATCTGTTTAATGATAAGCCTATCAACTGTTTGTCAGTCTGTTGAAATTTTACCAACCGACAAGCTTCATGAGCATCCGAGGCTGTTTTTATTAAAAAATGAAGAAATACAAATAAAGAAAAAAATTGAAACCGAAAAAATACTTTCGGATGTACATCAACTGATATTAACTGAAAGTAATCGTATAATCTCTTTACCGGTTTTGACGCGAAATCAGGTTGGGCGTAGGATATTACATACTTCTCGTGAAGCCATCAGTCGAATTCTGTACCTGTCGTACACTTTCCGAATGACAGGTGAACCGAAATTTGCTGACCGAGCACAAAAGGAAATGCTGAACTTAGCGGCGTTTGAAGACTGGAATCCTACCCATTTTCTGGATGTTGCAGAAATGACAATGGCAATGTCGATAGGTTACGATTGGCTCTACAATGAAATATCACCTGAGAAATAAACAATGATCTAATATCTATTTTACAAAAGTAATTATCTTACTTTGCAATAAATAAGAAAATAGTACACTAAAAAGATAAAATCATTCAAATCGTAATTATCGAAAAATAAGAAGTAAATTTATTCAAAATCTTAATATTTCGTGACAATATCTTATGAACAAATTCAAAATTATCCAATTTAATTTCAAACACAATAGTAGTTTTGAACAATGTTTTTAGTTTTTTGGACTAAATTGCTACACACTGAATAGATATTATATGAACTTTGCACTTTATAATCCTTAAACATCCAACAAGTGCAATTACCTCTATTAAAAAACAAATTTATTGTCGCAATACTTTTTTCTGGTTTTTTCTCATTTCAAGGAATAATAGCCGGCAATATCATTGATACAACTGATTACAGCTACTGGAGGAAATTATCCAAAACCTCCAAAATGTTTGGAGCAATGAAAATCAGTGCCATAAAAACGGTAAAAAGTGACACAATTGGTTCACGAGATATAATGGCTTCAAATTCGCTCGCCTATGTACTTGACCCTGCAAACAGAAGTCTTTACGTGAAAAACATCAAAAATGGAATAGAGAAGCAAATTAATGCTTTAAAGATCGGTAAGGCTGCTTCAAATTCATCTGTACCTTCAAGTGAACTATTTCATGGACTTTTAGCACTGGATGTAATACGATATGATTTGGATCCGAAAGCACTTGCTCATTGCGAAAGTATTATCGAAGATAAAATATTCAAGTTGGTATTGACTCGATGGATACCACACGGTTGGGCCATGAGAATGTTGTGGTACAAATATAAAGGTGATAATGCAAATTTTTTAATCGCCAAAAGACAGTATGACATTGATTTGCGTACTCATTTTTTGCCTGATGGTGTCGCTCCTGCCGGAAACGGGTATAATATGCATCGCTTCAATGCCATCGAACGATCTGCTAAAAATCAAACTTTCGATATCATGGAATATATGGGTTATCATGAATATTACAGCGATTTGGGATTAAAAAACATGCATGAGTGGAATTATGGTTACACAAATGCTCCTTTTGGACACGGCATTTTTTATGGCGATTCGCGTGGAGGTACAACAATATTAACAACATGGACAACAGAAGGTAATGAAATTGTTTCACCAACTAGTGTCCGTGCAGCACGTTTTTCGGAAATTGCATATAAGCACTCTATGTGGATGCTAAAGGAAGGTGCTGGCTTAAAAAAACCAATATTGAAAGGCTATCTTGCTTCATATCTGGTTATGGCCGGACCGGCATCTAAAAATAATCCATTAGAATTTAATTTGGATGACGCCGAAATGCCTCCAAGTCACATTTTTGATAACTATGCCGCATTAATTGGGAATAAACCATCTCGCAATGCCTTGTATTTGAGCGTTCTCTCTTTGACAGGAATGGAAGAATATCATACTCATTTAGAAGCAAATGCAATTGGAATGGCAGGTTTTGGTGAGATTTTGCTCCGCAATGCAGGATATGATGGACCAAATGCTGATGTAAGTGCAGGAGGTATTACAACAAAATTTAGATTTATCCATGAAAATGCAGAAGCAGCTAATACGCTATTGATTGGAGGAAAGAATCATACAGGTAAATTGGCCAACGGCATTAAAGAAGGTTTTGTTGGTGAGGATGTTGAATATTTCAGAGCATTAAATAATACTTCGATTGCGGGAGAACATTTTCGTGATGTGATCTTTGTACAGCCTTCCAACCAAGTTGAAGGATATTATATTGTTATGGATCACGTGAGCACTCAAAAAGTTGGAGAACAGATTAATTTGGTATGGCATCCTAATTCAGCTAAAGTCAGCACTATACAAGATAATAAAGCCTATAATTCGAAAATAGAAATACAAGAAGGAGATAAAGGTCCGGTGCTTTTTGGTGGCGACAAACCGGAATTAACCATTTTCTTGGGTACAAATCCCTTATCAGTAAACAAAAAGGACATGGTTAATCAAAGTCGCGGAAACCATTACCGTGCACAATACTTATACTGCACATATCCTACGAACAAAAGCAAAGCAGATATACTTACTGTTCTCTTTCCGGGTGATAAAACTCACAAAACAGGACAAATGACGAGTATTGAATCCAACGAATATACTGGTAGTAAAATTGTTCAAAACCAGGTAACAGATATTGCATTAATATCGGATGCAAAAACCAAGGGGAAGAATGAGATAGTCTCTTTTCAAGGCGAAAATATCTTTTACAGACATATATCAGGAAAATTAAACTCATATTTTGTAAAAGGCTTATCCTTTGATAATGGAGAAGTTGTTAGAACAGGATTTCAATCTGATGCTTCGGTATCGCTTTATCTGAATAGTACTAAACAGAAAAAAGGGATGCAAGGGAAAATAGTGTCAACAGGAACAACAGTTACATTTTATTGTCCTGGAATTTCGTCCGTTTTATTAGATGGTAAAGTAGTAACACTATTGGAAAAAGGATTAAATACGGCGAAAATCAATGTACCAATAGGTACATATTCCATTACAATAATGACAAATTCAAAGAAATAATAAGAAACTTCAAAAACTCATGAATAGTTTTGAACAATGTTCTTAGTTTTTTGGTCTAAATTGTTACACTCTGAGTATTTATTATAAGAACTTTGCACTTCAAATCAATTTAAAAGTCTAAAAAAAAATATCTGCAATTATGACAACAAAACAGTTATTTTTCATCCTTCTAATTTCAGGTTTTTCAACAGTCAGTTTTGCGAAACAGAAACCAATTTTGAAAGTAATTTCTGAAAGTTTGGAATTTTCGGTTCTACAATCAAATGGTTTATTTAAAAAAATGGTTGAAATACCCGAAAGGCTACCACGAACTGTAAATAAAGAAGGAGAATTAGTTACGGCCAAGGATAATTGGTGGACAAGCGGCTTCTTCCCCGGAACGCTTTGGTATTTGTACGAGTACTCGAAAACCGATGAGTTAAAACAAGCTGCGCAGGCGATGACCCACAGAGTGGAAAAGCAACAGTTTACAACCGATAATCATGATGTGGGCTTAATGATTTTTTGCAGCTATGGTAATGGTTTACGATTAACAAAAGATAAATCGTACGAGCAGGTAATTATAAATGCAGCAAAATCGCTTTCAACACGTTTCAATCCAACAAATGGAACAATCAAATCGTGGGATAGAAAAGAATGGCAGTTTCCAGTTATAATTGACAATATGATGAATCTGGAACTGCTGACTCAAGCTACAAAATTAACCGGCGATAGTAGTTTCAATAAAATTGCAGTTTCGCATGCTGATACAACCATGAAATATCACTTCCGGCCTGATGCAAGTTCTTATCATTTAGCAAATTACTTTTCAAACAAAGCTGGTTATATAGAACGTATGACACATCAGGGTTACGCCAATGAGTCTTCGTGGGCACGTGGACAAAGTTGGGGTCTTTATGGTTATACAATGATGTATAGGGAAACAGGAAAGAAGGAATATTTGGAGCATGCCATTAAAATTGCTAATTTTATTGCTTCTCATCCCAATTTACCTAAAGACAAAATTCCGTATTGGGATTTTAATGCGCCAAATATTCCAAATGAGTTGCGCGATGCTTCGGCAGGAGCTGTAATAGCTTCGGCATTGGTAGAGTTAAGTACATTTACCGATAAGAAACTTTCGAAAAAATACCGTACTTTAGCAGAGCAAATGATTCGTTCGTTGGCATCGCCTGCCTATCGTGCCGAACTTGGACAAAACGGAAACTTTATTCTCAAACACAGTGTAGGTTTTATGGCAAAAAACAGCGAAGTGGATGCTCCACTTACTTATGCCGATTATTATTTTGTGGAAGCACTGATGCGCTATAGGAAACTTTTTAATAAAAAATAAACTTTTAAATAAACACAATGAAAACAGGAAGGAACAAGTTCATTTTTTCAGTTTTATTTTGTATGTTTTCCAGTTTGGTTTTTTCGAAAAACGATAGGGAGATATGGATAAATTCTTTGGTTAAAATTGCAGACCCGGTTCTTATAAATTTAAGCAACAATACGCTTAGAAAAAATATGCCTGTTGAAACTACTGTTGAGGGTAGTAAGCGTGGCAGGGAGAAAGTTACGCATCTCGAAGCCGTTGGACGATTGCTTTGTGGTATGGCATCGTGGCTTGAACTTGGTGCTGACCAAAGTACCGAAGGCAAACTCAGGAAGCAATATATTGAACAAGTGAGAAGAGGGTTACAGAATGCTGTAGACCCAAACTCGCCCGACAAACTAAATTTTACAACCGACAATCAAGCCTTGGTTGATGCCGCATTTTTGGCTCAGAGTTTTTTAAGAGCGCCAACTCAAATATGGGGAAATTTGGATGCAATAACTCAAAACCGAATGCTCGAGGCACTAAAATCGACACGCATAATTAAACCAAACGAAAGCAACTGGCTACTCTTTTCGGCCATAATTGAAGCCACATTATTACAACTGACAGGTGAATGCAAGATGGAAACCATCAACTATGCTTTATCTCGGTTTGATGAATGGTACAAAGGCGATGCCTGGTACGGCGATGGTAAAAATTTTCACTTCGATTATTACAACAGCATTGTAATTCATCCAATGATGTTGGATATTCTTACTGTATTGAAAAGCAAAAATCTCACCGATTCAACAGTTTACGATACCGAAAAGAACCGCAGCATTAGATATGCAGAACAATTGGAGCGATTAATTTCACCCGAAGGAACTTATCCTGCTTTTGGACGTTCGTTGGCTTATCGTTTTGGCGTTTTTCATAATTTATCGCAAATTTCGTTGTTAAAATTGTTACCAAAGGACGTAAAACCAGCTCAGGTTAGGTGTGCTTTGACTGCTGTTATTAAACGGCAAATGAAGCAACCCGGAACTTTTGATAAAAATGGCTGGCTAACGCTTGGTTTTTGTGGACATCAACCCAATTTGGCCGAATCGTACATTTCTACCGGAAGCCTTTATTTATGTTCGGCAGTTTTTTTACCATTGGGTTTGCCTGCAAGTGATGAATTCTGGACAGGAAAACCTGAAGAATGGACAAATAAAAAGGCCTGGAAGGGCAAAATTATTAAAATTGATAAAGCTCTTAAAAAATAACCGACGATGCAAACAAAAACGGACACATTCAGATTAGACGGCAAAACGGCATTGGTTACCGGAGGAGGCAAAGGAATAGGATTGGCCATCACCCGACATCTGGCACATGTAGGTGCAACTGTTATTATAACTGGAAGGAATGAAGCAAGTTTAATTGAAGCATGTCGGATTTCGGGTTCAAAGGTTAGCTATGTTGTTAGCGACATTACGGATTATAACTCTTCAAAAAAGTTAGTTGATACTATTGCCAGAGAACATAAAAACATCGACATCTTAGTAAATAATGCGGGTGTAAATCTTAAAAAATGGGCAATAGAAACAAGTGCCGAAGAATTCGAAAAGATTCTTACGACCAATCTGACAGGTGTTCATGTTTTAACGAGTCTGGTTTTAAAGCAATGGATGATTCCACAAAAGTCGGGTTCTATCATTTTCTTAGCTTCAATGGCTTCATTATTTGGAATTCCTCAGGTCATTGCCTATGCATCCGCTAAATCAGGTCTTATCGGATTAATGCGTACTTTAGCTGTAGAGGTCGGACAATACCAAATACGTTCAAATGCCATTGCTCCCGGCTGGATAGAAACAGACATGTCGGCAAAAGCCATGGCTTCTGACCCCAAGAGGAAAGAAAAAATCATTAACCGCACTCCCCTTTCCAGATTTGGAAGTGTTGACGATATTGGGTCAACATGTATTTTTCTTGCTTCCGATGCTTCATCTTTTATCACAGGTGCAATTATCCCCGTTGATGGCGGTGTTTCGATTGGTTTTTAAAACATACTATTTTAAAAATATACTATGTATGAAATTAGGATTTAATTTTTACCGGCACATGCTTACACCTGAGAATTTCAGGTTTGCCCGTCAATGCGGAGCAACACATGCGGTGATACATTTGGTTGATTACTTCAAGAAAAAGGACAACAATACTATCATTAACGACCAACCCGTTGATAATGGCGATGGGTGGGGAGTGACCGACAGAGAAGAGGATTTCCTGTGGACACCGGAATACATGCTTCAACTTAAAAAAGAACTCAACGAATATGGGTTGGAATGGTATGCCATTGAAAACTTTAATCCAGCCCATTGGTACGATATTTTACTCGACGGACCAAAAAAAAAGGAACAAATCGAATTTCTGAAACAAATAATCTGCAATATGGGAAAAGCAGGTATTCCATGCATGGGATATAATTTCTCCATTGCCGGAGTTACAGGCAGAGTTAAACAATCATTCGCCCGTGGTGGAGCTGAATCAGTTGGCATGCGTGAGACAAACAATAACCCACTTCCTGAAGGACTTGTGTGGAACATGCAGGTCGATTCAGTAAATCACAATGTCAAATCCGGACAAATCAAGCATGATGAATTATGGAATCGTCTGCATTGGTTTTTAAGCGAATTATTGCCGGTTGCGGAAGAAGCTGGTGTGATACTTGCGGCGCATCCCGACGATCCACCGGTACCTTTTCTGCGCCAAACACCGCGTTTAGTTTACCAACCGCAACTTTACGATAAATTAATAAATACGGTTCAAAGCACTTCAAATCAGCTTGAATTTTGTTTAGGTAGTTTGGCAGAAATGACTGATGGCGACATTTATGATGTAACTGAAAAATACAGTCAACAACAGAAGATTGGATATATTCATTTTCGTAATATTAAAGGGAAAGCTCCTAATTATAGAGAGGTTTTTATTGACGAGGGTGATATTGATATGATTAAAATTTTGAGAATACTAAAAAAGAATAACTACCAAGGAGTATTAGTGCCTGATCACACACCACAAATGAGCTGCGATGCCCCCTGGCATGCAGGAATGGCTTATGCAATGGGATATATGAAAGCTGCAATAGAATTAATTTAATAAAATAATTTATCATGAAAATAACGTGTTTCTTCACTTCACTAGCAATTTTAATTATGCTAAATAGCATACCATTACTGAATGCGCAAACATTACAAATCAAAGAAGACTTTGAAATGGTATCAGGCAGTACAGTAAGCGGTCAGAATGGCTGGACAGCCGGAGCAACTTCCACCAACAGAGTTGTTGTGGATTCAGAAGGGCTCACCTATCCGGGTTATCAAGGAACAGGAATAGGACTGGCTGCCAGTTTTGTGCCAACAACCGATCGTATTGAAAAAACTTTTACTGGAACATTAAGCGGAACATACTTTTATTCGTTTTTAATCAATGTTATTTCAGCCGGCTCGGGTGACTTTTTTATCGGATTATTTAGTGGGAGTGCTTTTAGGGGAAGAACATATTTAAAAAGCGATGGAACAGGCTTCCAATTCGGCTTAACTAAAACAACAACAGGACCTGTCGTTTACACAACAGGAACACCATTTAGTTTTGGTACAACTTACCTTATTGTTGTAAAATATGAGTTTCTTGCTGGTTCGGGTACCGACGACAAAGTTAGTTTATTTATAAATCCCGATTTAACAACCAGTGACCCCGGAATTCCGGCTATCGGACCTTTGACCGATGCAGGAAACGATGCTTCGGCAAGTGTTTTTGCCATTCAGGGACGTGCAAACAGTGGTAATTTTACATTGGATGGAATCCGTGTTGCACCCGACTGGATGTCCATAAGAGGCGAGACTGTAATAAGTCACTTTATTGAATTACCTAAATTCATTAGTTCAAATATGGTTTTACAGCGCGAAACTCCTCTGAAGTTCAATGGCTGGGGAAGTGCCGGCGACACACTAAAAGTCACATTCACGCGTCAGGGAAACACGTTTTCCGATTCGACAGTTGTTAAATTAGGTGGAAAATGGGGAATAGAACTGCCTGCTCAACAGGTTTCTACAGTTCCATGTAATCTGAAGTTTGAAATAAAAAACAATCCGAATACGATTCAAAATTTTGATAATATATTGGTTGGCGATGTGTGGTTTGCAGCCGGACAATCAAACATGGAAAAGAAGGTAAGCCATTTGCTGGAAGCAACACAAGTGATTTCCGAAGCCGACAATTATCCACTCATTCGCTCGTTCAGAGCAAGTTACAATTCCATAAATCAACCACAAGAAAAAGTAAACGGTGGTTCTGCACCCTGGTATGTTTGTAACAGTACAGAAGTTGTTAATGTTTCGGCTGTGGCTTATATTTTTGCACGCGAAATTTACAAATCGCAACATATTCCGATAGGAATTATGCAATCGTACAGAGGCGGAACAGAATTGGAAACATGGATGAGTGGGGCTAAAATTAGTTCTGATCCTGAACTTTGCAAGCTTGCAGGCAGAATTGCAGGAATGGATCCAACAGAACCAAACAATTATCCATCCATTAATTATAACGGGCAAATTCATCCATTAACAGGATTTCCAATTAAAGGATTTCTTTTTTATCAGGGCGAAAGCAATACCAAACGGGCATTGGAATACCGGTTGATGATGAAAAAACTGATTGAAGACTGGCGGTCGTTATGGGGAATGGGTGATTTGCCTTTTTACTATGTACAGCTTTTTAATATGGGAATAGCCGCCAACCAACTTTACGAAGAAGGAAACTGGCAGGATATTCGCGAACAACAAGAACAGCTGCTCACTGTCGATAATATTCCTAATATTGGAATGGCTGTATCGATCGATACAAACGAAGATCCAAACAATGCCGATAATATGATTCGTATTCATCCCAAAAATAAAATGCCTGTGGGCGAACGCTTGGCTAAAATTGCATTAAAAAACTCGTATCATATCGATATTGTCGGAGAAAGTCCTATGTTATCGCATTACAGATTTAGTAATGACACTGCTTATTTAGTTTTTAAAAATTTCGGTAATGGATTGAAAATAAAAACGGGCGATTCCGAACTAAAAGGATTTGCACTTGCAGGTACAGATAAAGTATTCAGATCGGCGGTTGCCGAAATAATAAACGACAGCACCATAATTTTAAAAAGCAGTCTGGTTGGTTTACCTGTTGCAGCACGTTATGCATGGTCGAAAAATCCAATATGTAATTTGTATAATTCGGCCGACTTGCCTGCTTCTCCCTTCCGTACTGACGTTTGGAAGTCGGATTATGCTTATTCGGCTAATTCCTCAACTTGCTCAGCAAGCAACGATGCAACTTTAATCGGCATTCGAACTAATGGAGCAAAATTAATGGATTTCAGTACTGAAAAACTACATTACGAGCTGAAATCAATAGATATTCGGCAAGTTACAGCATACGCCAATTCTCCTTTTGCAACTGTTACCATAGAACAAGCAACAATTCAAAATGGACGTAAAGCTACAATTTCGGTACAAGCTGAAGATAAAACGTTGAGAGTATATGAAGTACATTTCGATAATAATACCAATACACGCGAAATTAATAAAGATAATTTTAAAATTACTCAACAAGATAAAAAGCTAATTATCGATGTAAATTCAGACATGAACGGAACATTTAAAATATTCAATTCTTTTGGCCAAAGCATTCATAATAAACATTTTAATGGAAGTTCTTGTCACCAATTTTCAGTAAACAATGCAGGTGTTTATTTAGCACGCTTAAATACCGTGGGTAGTGATTACTCATTGAAATTTATTATAAAATAGAAAACTATAAGAATAATAATTGGACTATTTTTTTATTATATTGTATTATTAGAACATCAAAAGCAATAAAA
>CAMBSB010000142.1 GCA_945870155.1 Paludibacter jiangxiensis
ATGCCAACACTACAAACTCCAATAAATTGGGAAGAACTTCTGCCTTGAAAATTACCTCTATATAATACCAAAAGCGGGTTTCCAGTGTATGCTTCACTGAAAATCCGCTTTTTATTTATTAAATACGGCTAATTTGGGATGCTTACAAATCAATTTTGACAGGTTTTTTTATTTTTTTATAATCAAATTTCTATTCTTGATTTAATGTAACACGTTTAAAAGCGATACAAGTTAAATGTTTTTTTGCAAGCAGTTCTTTTACAGTTATTTTTCCAGCTTCTTCACTGCCACCTTCGTACTTTTGTTCTAAAAGTGTATATTCTTTGAAGAATTTTGCCATACGTCCAGCGGCTATACTGTTAACTTTCTGTTCAGGTAAAGTCGCAGATTTTTCTTCACTGACCGTTGTTTTTATTTCACGGGCTTTTGCTGCAACTTCTGCTGTGATCCAGCCTTTTGCCATATTTGATTCAATGTGGTCATCGCTATCAACGTGGGCTGGGTTGATGCCCGCTTTTTTCAATGCGACTTCAACTTCCTTTGAAACAAGTTCGGCTTTTGTTTTTTCGATAGCCACTGCGAGTTCGTTATCTTTTACCTTTTGAGGTACAGCGGATTCATCAATAGCCACAGGCGACATTGCCGCAATGTGCATTGCTAAGCCGCGTATTGTTTCGTATTCTGCGTTTTCTTCTGCAAGAGCAACTAATGTTGCCAATTTATTTCCTGGATGAATGTAGGCTGTTGTAGTACCTCCCTTAACAAATTCATAGTAGTCCAACTCCATTTTTTCACCTGTTACACCAATTCTTTCAACTACTAATTCTGCAACTGTTTTTCCGTTTAATGTAAGTGCATTCAAATCGGCCAATGTTGCTGGTTTTTCAGCTAAAGCAAGATCAAGAAACGATTTAGTTAAGGCTACAAATTCAGCATTTTTTGCTACGAAGTCAGTTTCACATTTCAAAGCTAAAACTGCTGCAAAACCACCATTTGAACCCGCTAAAACACAACCTTCAGATGCTTCACGATCACTACGTTTAGCTGCTACTGCTTGTCCTTTTTTACGAATAATTTCAACTGCTTTTTCTAAATCGCTATCAGCTTCGATGAGGGCATTTTTGCAATCCATCATACCTGCGCCGGTCATGGTACGCAATTTCGAAATTTCTGCCATTGTTACTGCCATAATATCTTTTTTTATTTAACTCTACCCCCATCCCCTAAAGGGGAGTTAGATAGAAATAGTGTTAGTTTATTTTGTTTAATTTAGAATGACCTAATAATTTTTATAAGATCATTGTTTCTTTGAAAAAACGAGTTACAAGCTACAAAAAATCATAACATGCAACCCGTTTATAAATAATATCTCAAATTCCCCTTTAGGGGTTAGGGGTTTTTATTCTTCTTCTTTGATGAATTTTTTAACGACATTTGCGTTCAATGCTTCTTCATCTTCTTTTTGAGTTCTCGGACGTTTAGTAATACGAGATTTTTTGTCTTTTGGTGCTGGTGCTTCTGATACTTCAGTATCAACTTTCTCAACTTTACGTTCTTCCAAGCCTTCTTGAATTGCTGATACCATAGCTTCAAGAATTACGTCAACCGATTTTGTTGCATCATCGTTTGCTGGAATAATAAAGTCAATACCGTTTGGATTTGAATTTGTATCAACGATACCAAATACAGGTATACCTAAACGTTGTGCCTCCTTAACTGCAATATGTTCTTTCATTACATCGATAACGAAAAGTGCTGAAGGTAAGCGAGTTAAATCAGCAATTGAACCTAAGTTTTTCTCAAGTTTCTCGCGTTGACGAGCAATCTGTAATTTTTCGCGTTTTGAGATATTATCAAATGTACCATCAGTAGCCATTTTGTCGATGGTAGTCATTTTTTTTACAGCTTTACGTATTGTAGGGAAGTTTGTTAACATACCACCTGCCCAACGTTCTGTAATATATGGCATAGCTACAGATTTAGCTCTTTCTGAAACTACATCTTTAGCTTGTTTTTTTGTAGCTACAAAAAGGATTTTACGTCCTGATTTTGCTATACTTTTAAGTGCAGCTGCAGCTTCGTCAATCTTCACAACAGTTTTGTGTAAATCAATGATGTGGATATCGTTACGCTCCATAAATATATAAGGAGCCATAGCAGGATTCCATTTGCGTTTCAAGTGACCAAAGTGGCAACCTGCTTCTAACAATTGTTCAAAATTTGTTCTTGGCATTTTTTGTTTTTTTAATTTGTTTACTTTCTTCTTTTTTTGAATTCAATTCGTGGGTAGCCATCCAGTGTACTATGAGTCCCATGAATTTAGATACTAAACTAATGTGATAATTTGGTGATATGATGATGTGGTGATTAAAAATCATCACATTAACACATTCACTCATCCACACATCATTAACGTTTCGAGAACTGGAATCTTTTGCGAGCTTTTGGTTGACCCGGTTTTTTGCGTTCCACTTCGCGTGGGTCACGTGTCATAAAACCTTCTGATTTTAAAGCTGGTTTATCTTCGGCATTAATTTTAACCAATGCGCGTGCAATAGCTAAACGTAAAGCTTCTGATTGACCTTTAAAACCGCCACCATCAAGATTTACTTTGATATCGTATTTTTCAATAACTCCTAATTTGTTAAGAGGTTGACGTACCACATATTGTAATAGTGGTGATGGAAAATATACAGAAATATCGCGTTTATTAATGGTAATTTGTCCTTTTCCTTCGCTTACGAAAACGCGAGCAACTGCTGCTTTTCTTCTTCCTAAGGCATTTACTACTTCCATACTGATTATTTAAGTGAGTTTAAATCGATTTGTTTTGGTTGTTGGGCTTGCATATTGTGTTCAGCTCCACCGAATACATACAAATTACCCAATAATTGGGCTCCCAGTTTGTTTTTAGGCAACATGCCTTTTACCACTTTCTTGATAAGTTTTTCAGAACTTTTTTCCATCAATTTTGCGGGTGTAATTTCGCGTTGTCCTCCAGGATATCCGGTATGGCGAAGATAAATTCTATCTGTCCATTTGTTGCCGGTTAATTGAACTTTTTCAGCATTGACAATGATAACATTGTCGCCACAATCAACGTGAGGAGTAAAATTAGGTTTGTATTTTCCGCGCAGAAGTTTTGCAACTTTTGTGCCCATACGTCCCAATACCAAATCGGCAGCATCCACTACTACCCATTCTTTCTGCACTGTAGCTTTGTTGGCAGAAATGGTTTTATAACTTAACGTATCCACTTTAATAAAAATGTTTTTTTAATTAATATTTGCCGCTTTTTGTATTTTCAATCGCTGTTTTTGAGGAGGCTAATCGGCACAGAAACAGGATATTTACACTACAAGAATCGAACTTTTACACTGTGATAATAAACGGACTGCAAAAATACTCTTTTTCTTTGGATTACCAAATAGTTAGGTGAATTTTTTTTTGAACATATAATTAAGCAATATTTAATATATATTTAACGGTTTAATGTATGCTTAATACTAAAAAAATCAGCAAAAAATTATTTTTGATAATCTTCTGCTGATTTTTTTTTAAAATTTAAAGTATAATATTCTACCGGATACTATCAAGTCCATCCAATTCTTCTAATTCCTTTTGTGCTTCTTGTTTAGAATTTTCATTTTCTTGCATGAATACCTTGTCAACTTCCACCTTATCTTCTACAAAAACCTCACGTCCAACTATTAACAATAAAATGCTTATTGATATTATTAATAGAACTTTAGGTAAGTTTTTTTGTGAATTCTGCGATTTTATAACTGCTAAAAAGGCCAATATTATCGCAATAATTACAGGCAATAGTGCTATGGTTCCCATTGGCAGTATTGTGAAAATAATTGCAATAACTGAAAAAACAATGTTTGTAATAATGAATGTTTTTCTCATTTTAAGACTGATTTTAAATTCCTGTTGCTTTTAGTAATGTCAATTGTCCTACACCAACGGGGATGCTGAATTTCACCAAACAAGGGATGCGTTTACTGTCGGTTGATAGCCAAATCAAATTTTTATCAGTACCTCTCAAAGCATTGGTTTTGGCTCCAATTGATAATTTGTAACATTCTTTTTTGCCTAAATTGCCAGCTGTTACTGTTTCTATACCCATTAACTTTAATGTAACCGGAAATTCTTTCTGGTTGAAAACAACTGTAAAGGGCATTGATTGTCCTGTCTTTAGTTTTGAGAAATCGATAGTTCGAATTTTATAGATTAAAGTAACAACATCGACACTTGAAGCGCCTATTTTAAACGTATTCTTAACTTCGGGTTTTGTTCCTTTTATTGTAGAACTGTTAATTGTAGTACCATTGCCTGAAAAAGTATATTTTTCAGTTTTGTTATAGCCTCCTTCTGAAATTTTACGTTTATAAAGACTTGGTTTTAAGGTGTTTGGCTCAACATAAGATTCATATAAATCACGGATTTTAAAAAATGTATCCCATTTGCTAAAAGTGGCTGCCTCTAAACTTAAATGCATGTAAGTTTTAGTTGAAGTTTTCATCGATTCTGTTCGGAATGTAACTTGAGCTATGTTGGTCATTAATCCTTTTAACTCGTATGAACCACTAAAAACAAGTGTTTCATTGGGTTTTATTTGAGAATAAATACCTATCGAAATTAAGGATAAGATAAAAATAAAAATTATGTTTTTCATGCGAAATATATTGAAATATATAGATGTAACTTATGCTTCACCGCCACCGAAACCCATTGGCACAGGTGGAATAAATGGATTATCGGCAATTTTAATTTTACCGTTTTGAGCTTCAAATTTTGAAATATTTTCCTGCAAAGCAAATAATAATCGTTTTGCATGTTCGGGAGTTAAAATGATGCGTGATTTAACGTTGGCTTTTGGTGTGCCAGGCATAATACGTATAAAATCAACTACAAATTCGGAGGTTGAATGTGATATTATAGCCAGGTTTGAATATATTCCTTCCGCAATTTCTTCTGATAATTCAATATTTAATTGATTTTCTGCTTGTTCCATAAGTTTAATAATATGTATTTTATTTATTAGTTTTTAAACGCTAAAAGTAAGACTTTATTCTGATATAATTTTTATTTTATTGAAATTTAATGAGTTGGTATTAATATTCAAACTTACCAAATTCACTTTCAATAGTAAGTTCTTTTTTATCAGAAGCTTCGCAATAGCCAATTATTTGTGCATCAATGTTAAATGATTTCGAAATTTCAATAATTTTTTCGGCATATTCTGCAGGTAAATATATTTCTAATCTATGCCCCATGTTAAAAACTTTATACATTTCTTTCCATTCAGTTCCCGATTCATTTTGAATCATTTTAAAAAGTGGAGGAATTGGAAATAGATTGTTTTTTATAACTTTCAGATTATCAATGAAATGTAAGATTTTTGTTTGTGCGCCTCCGGAGCAATGAATCATTCCATGAATATTGGGTCTTAATTCTTCAAGAATTTTCTTTACAACAGGAGCATAAGTTCGGGTAGGGGAGAGGACTAATTTTCCGGCATCAATTCCAAGTTCTTCAACAGTGTCTGTAAGTTTTATTGAGCCGGAATAGACCAATTCTTTTGGGATTTCGTTGTTGTAGCTTTCGGGATATTTATTGGCCAAATAGTGAGCAAAAACATCGTGTCGAGCCGAGGTAAGTCCGTTACTTCCCATTCCTCCATTATATTCCTTTTCGTAAGTTGCTTGTCCGCTCGATGATAATCCGACAATAACATCACCCGCTTTAATGTTTGCATTGTCAATTATATCAGCACGTTTCATTCGGCAAGTTACCGTGCTATCAACAATTATTGTGCGAACAATATCGCCAACATCGGCAGTTTCTCCTCCGGTTGGATATATATTAACGTCCATTTTCGCAAGTTCTTCAACTAAATCGTTTGTGCCCTCAATTATTGCCGAAATTACTTCTCCCGGAATCAGATTTTTATTTCTTCCGATAGTTGATGAAAGTAAAATATTATCTGTTGCACCAACACATAACAAATCGTCAATATTCATTATCAACGCATCCTGGGCTATTCCTTTCCAAACCGATAAATCGCCGGTTTCTTTCCAGTAAATATATGCTAATGAAGATTTTGTGCCTGCACCATCGGCATGCATAATATTGCAATATTCAGGGTCATTACCTAAAATATCCGGAATAATTTTACAAAAAGCAAGCGGGTAAAGCCCTTTGTCAATATTTTTTATGGCGTTATGAACATCTTCTTTCGATGCAGAAACTCCACGTAGGTCGTAACGTTGATTGCTCATTTTTATATTTAGTTAACCTGTTAATTGGTTGATTAGTTAAATGGTTAATTTGTTGATTAGTTAATTAGTTGTTTTGAATTTATATTATATCACATTACATCACATCATAATATCATCACATCAATACATCATAATATCATCACATCAATTACCTTCCTGCTTTTGCTATCATTTCACTGATTTGTTTGTTGAATTTTTCTTGTTTCAATAATTTTTCGAGTGTAATATGCATTCTGTAGCACCAGAAATTGCGGGGGTTGCTTGGTACGTTTATTCGTTCAGCAAATGGATGTTCCAAACATAGTTTTGTTTCTACCGATAACCAATCTTGCCAAGGTAAAATTATCCACATGGCGGTTGATTGCAAATGTTGATCTACAATTTTTTGAGCAATCCACTGTTCGCACTTTTCAGGAGCAGGTCCTTGCATGCCCAGTGCTCTATTGTAAAATCGTTGAATGATAGTTGGATCTTCTTCCCACCAAGCCCGAATAGGATTCATATCGTGTGTAGATGTAGTGCAAACCGAACGATATGGAGCATCCGAGGGCATAGCAAATTCAGTATTTGGTTTTTTAGGCATGCGTTGAATTTCCAAACTTAAAATTTCTAATCCGTTCATCACATCGGGTACTGAATCGGGCACCATACCTAAATCCTCACCACAAACCAACATTTTTGTTGCCGAAACAAGTGCAGGAAGCTTTTTCATTGCTTGTTCTTTCCAAAATTCATTGTGCCGGTGATAAAAATAATCTACATAAATTTTATCAAGCAATCGACGTGTATTGTCATTTAAATCCCTAAAAGTAGCCGAGTTATGCATCGAAATTCGTGGATGATACAGTTCAGGTTGACGCATATCACGTACAAAAAGCACTTCGCAATGCAGCATATAAAGTCCATCGCGAATCAATACTTCCTTGTTTCCAAAGTTATAACCCAAAGAAGCAAAATGGGCTTCAATTTTCTTTTGTGTGTCGTATTCAGGTTTGAATTTATAATTTTGCCAACCATCGGGCAGTAAATATTCACGTATTACATCATCAGTATATTTTCCAAAAGTGGCATACAATACATGTTCTTTCATGTATGGCTTTAAATATCGATTCTCGTCCCACCATATTCCTTTTGATTCCAATTCGCTTTGTGAATAGGGTAATGCCGGGCTAAAATTGCCTGTTAATCCCCACACATCATTTACAGGTATTTCCCAAATACGGAAAAAACCAAGTATATGATCGATGCGATAGGCATCAAAGTATTCCGCCATTTTTTGGAATCTTTTTTTCCACCATTGATATCCATCTTTTTCCATCAATTCCCAGTTATAGGTTGGAAATCCCCAGTTTTGACCGGTTGCCGAAAAATCATCAGGTGGTGCTCCGGCTTGAGCCTGAGTATTAAATAGTTGTGGGTCGACCCATGCATCAACACTCCGTGGACTTACACCTATAGGAATATCGCCTTTTATGGCAATGCCATTGTTAAGTGCATATTCATGTACATCGGATAATTGTTTATGTAAATGAAACTGGAGGAAATAAAACAGTGCAATTTTTGGATAATGTTCTGTGTTTTTCGATGTAAGTTCTTCAATTTCAGTTTTATTGTAAATATTGTATTTTTCCCATTTTCCAAATTCAGGAGTACCATATAAATCGCGCAAGTATGAAAATGCAGCATAAGGAACTAACCAAACTTTATTGTTTTCAAAAAAAAGTTTAAAATCTGTAGAAGAAAAAACTGACTTGCTTTCCTTCGGGAAAACTTCGTTAAAATACTCCCACTTTGCATCCATCACTTTTTGATAATCACAAAAAGTTTTGTCGTTCAATTCAGTTTTTTTTGTTTCAAAATAGAGTTGACGTTCTTTATCTTTAATTTTTCCTATTTGATCCAGATTCAAATAAATTGGATGTAAGGCATATACTGAAACTGCATTGTAAGGATATGAATCGTAGTTGGTATGATACAAAATTGTATCATTGATAGGTAGCGTTTGAATAATACGTTGACCGGTTTTTTTAGCCCAATCTACCATGAGTTTCAAATCATTGAATTCACCAATGCCAAATCCTTTTTTGCTGCGCAATGAGAACACAGGTATGGCCACTCCGGCTCCTTTCCACGATGGAATTGTTCTTAAAAAATGCTCATCGTTATTAATGGTAAAGGTATTATTATCAGCACTTTTTACAACCCTATTTGGACCTCCACCCCAAGCCAGTACTTCATCAGTTTGGGTTTGAACAATCAAATATTTATATTCTAAAGGGAATTTTATTCTTTTTGTATCGAGTAAAATGCTCCAGAAAGGAAATTTTGATTCATCCAGTTTTACCTTTTTTGTTACATCCCAATTTCCTAAATCGTCCTGATTCCCAACAATGGCAAAATGTCTGTCAGGTTCCATTTGTGGGCAATTCAAGCGCAATAAAAAGTTTCCTTTATTTGTCTTTTGTGTTTCAGACTTAGCTAATCTTTTAAAAAAGTTATCTGTGAAAACTGTTGTTCTAAAAGGGCTATCGCCAAACGAACCCCGCCAATTATCATTTACAAAGATAGTTTCATTTTTTTCATTTTTTTCGTCTATTTCAATAATTCTAATATCACCATATTCATACTCCAAGTCTTTGTCAGGACTAAATATGGCGTATTTATAGTAGATTTTTGGCGAAAATTGTATGTCAATTAATGTAGTCCAAACTGATTTGTCATTGCAACTCATTTCAATTCTTTTTGAAATAACAGAATTACAACTATTTGTGTCTGTTAATAAAAGCTGAAGCGATTGTCCCCAAAGTGTTTTAAAGTGTATGGTAAATTTGATTTTCATGTGGTTATTTTTTTTAAATAATGGACACATGGAACTAGAATAATCACGGGTTTAGTTAGAATACCAGGTTTATTGTTCGTTTCATGATTTGTGCCTGAAAAATTAATGGCTTCAAAGTTATTAAAATTTAAAAAAAAATCAATTAAGTTGGGCGGAAAATTGAAAACATATTTACGCAAACGATTGAAATAAAAAAACCTTCCTAGACGTCATGTTTTTTTTGACAATTCTAAGAAGGTTTAGATGAGGTTCGTGGCGGATTCGAACCGCCGTCTACGGTTTTGCAGACCGGTGCCTAGCCACTCGGCCAACGAACCTTGTTTTTCGGACTGCAAAGATAGTATTTTTTCAGCTTTATCCAAAGCTTTTGCTTTAAAAATTCGAATTTTGCAATATAATATTTGCTTTTTTATGGTTTGAACTTCCTCCTTTTTGCTGCCAATCTTTTATCAATTCCTTTCTAAATGAGCGCTCTGCACTTAAAAGTTTGAAGATAGATTCTGCTGTCAAAATTTTCTTTAATTTTGAATAATAGGCATGTAAAAGTTGGGCTTTTTGAATTTCAAAGTTTACAAATCGGTCATTCATTTCTTCATAATTCATTTTTGTATTGTTTTTCTTCTCTGAACCTGATTTGTGAAAAAAGCTTTTGTTTTTTTCCATTAATTTCCATACTGCTTGCTCATAGTCCAAAAATATTGGTTTTGCTTTTTCGGCATCATCGCTCGATAGTTGAGCATTTTCGACCATAAACTGCCATTTACGGGCATGCATTTCTTCAATATTAGGTTTTTTATGTTCTTGTGCTTGAACAAATAAACCAATTGACAAGGCAATAATTATAATATATCTTTTCATTTTCTATCAATTTTTGCTTTCATTCTCTGCGAGATAATAATCCAGTATTTCTGTGTCGTTAACTTGCGACATAACATATAACTCGTAATTTTCGGCATTTGTTATTTTATTGTTTTCGTAAATAACAAATCCCACTCTACTCATTAGTAAAACGCCTAAAAACATGGCTGCCAAGTAAAGCCAAGGTCTTAGTAATCTAATTATTGGAACAGATTTAATCGAAATTTGACTTTCAAAATTGCTTGCAAATTCCACAAAATAATTTTCGGGAACAGTAAATGGTATTCTGTTCCCAATTTCGCTTAATGATTTATTTTTTCTATTTTCCATAACTTTACTTTGACTAGTTAACCTCAAAAAGGTTTAAATTGTTTTTTTTGTTTTAAGATAATACTTAAATGTTATTCTTCATCTTCAAAAAATTTTTCAATTTTTTTTACAGCATGATGAAAAGATGCTTTTAATGCACCGACTGATGTACCAAGTATTTTTTCTAACTCTTCGTAAGTGATATCATCAAAATATTTCATATTAAATACCAATCTTTGTTTCTCCGGTAAAGTTAATATAGCTGTTTGTAATTTCAGTTCAAGGTCATTACCATCGAAATATGTGTCGGATTGAAGGTTCTGGAGCAATAAATTTTCTTCATCATCCATTGAACTAATATTTCGCAATCGTTTATTCGCCAGAAAAGTAAGTGTTTCGTTTGTGGCAATACGATAAAGCCAGGTAGATAATTGTGAATCACCTCTGAAACCATCCAAGCCATTCCAAGCTTTCATAAATGTATTTTGTAAAACATCATTCGCATCTTCGTGCGATAATACCATTTTACGTATATGCCAATATAGTCGTTCCTGATATAAACGAACAATGCCTGAAAAAACACCGCTTCTAAGCTTTGGGTTGTTAAGCTGATTTAATAAATCTACTTCTGTTTGACTCATTCTTTTATTTAGCTTAAAAAGATGCTGTTTTGTGAATAATAATTTTTCATAATGGTTTACAAGTCTATTGACTACTTAACTCGATAATAGTTTAATTCAGAAATACAAGTAATGAAATTAATATTGTTTTTTTTGAGTTTCACTTTGTAATTTGTTAGGTAGTTTAACCATTATATCTGAAAGTAAAATATTGTTTTTTAAATTAAAAAAGTATATGTATTAGAGTTTATGTGGAAAATATATCGCTTAAAAACAATGATTTAAGTATAAACACGAAGACACAATTTCTTGAAATTTAAACCTAATGAAAAAATGACGGAGTAAAAAAATACTTGTATTTTTTTTGTAATCACATTAGATTATGCAGTTTAAATAAAACATTTATGTTTTTACTTAGTGTCTTTTATATTTTTATTATTGGATTCAATGTTTATAATTTAATTTGTGTCTTCATGTTAAATTTCTCTAGTTCAATTATTTAGTGTTTTAATCGAAATAAAATCTATTATAATTACTACAAATATATACCTAAATTATTATATTTAAAGTATGATGAATTGTTAATTATAATAATTAACGCAATCAAGTGTATGTAGTTGATTTGTATATCAACTATTTAAGTTTGTACATCTAAATAATTGATAATATAGAATATAAAATTGCCTTAAATATATTTCAAGTATTAACTACTTGTTAATCTTTTTTATACTATAAAGGCTTGCCAATAAAAATTGGTAAGCCTTTATGCAATTTAAGCTTGATATTGAGCTTTATTTTGTTAAAAAATCAATTGATTATTCTCGTTTTTCCGAAACTTTATAAAATATGGCATTTAGCTCAGAAGCACCTGAATATTTTTTTGTAAATAGCTTATAAATATAAGTTCCTAAATAATAAAGGAGAACTGCTGAAATTAAACCTCCCACAACATCAATTAAGTAATGTGCTTGTATATAAACAGTTGCTGCTACCAAAGCCAGATAAATTGGAATCAATAGACCAAAAACTAAATATTTTTTGTTTTTCAGTATCAAAATCATAATTAAAGTTGTAATTCCAACATGCGAACTTGGAAATGCTGCTGTTGGTCGTTCGCCAACTTGTTGGGTTTTTTCTACTAATTCGAAGAAAAACCCTGATTCATTTGTACTTGGCAGAAGAGTTTGATTATAATTGAAATATAATCCTATTTTTGGAAATATTCCGGCATTGACATTGTCGATACCAATTACCGAGAAATAATACTGAGGACCAGCGGTAGCGAAATAAATGAAAATTAAATAGTATGCAAAAAATGCAAACATGACAGTAAAAAAGAAATAATTGAAATATTGCCTACTGCTAAAGAAAAAAAACATGCTAGAAACAATAATTAATGGATAATAGGCAAAATAGCCCATGTTTAAAATTTCGCTTAACCATATTTGTTGAAAATATTTGCTAAAAAGCAGTGCCGGTTGAAATCCAAAAATTGATTGTTCCCAATTGGCTAGGATATAATCGCAATTTGGTAAAACCCTGTTGATTTCAAAAGTTTCGGGATACCAAAATGATAAGAGAAAACCGAGAAATGCAAACCTGCTAAAGCGGATAATCCATAAGTTTTTTACGGAATTAAAATATGCCAAGAAAATCATAACCAGACTTATTAATATTCTGTATATCAAAAGTTCAGCTTCGTTTTTCAATGCTGGAGAAAGATAGATTATGGTAATTGATGTGATAAAAATATAAATAAATGTTATTTTTTCGACAGCAAAAAAACGGATAGGATGATTTTGTTCCATTATCTAATTGCGAGAAGTGGATATTGTTATTTTGAATTTATGAATAATTATAGCTTTGAAATATAAGTGACAAATTTATTTCATGCAAAAGTAATAAATTAACTTCAAAGAATAAAGATTATTGTACTACTTATGTCTTATTTTAAATTTTTGAATAGAAATTAAAAAAAATAAGTCTTGAACTCAATGCTCAAGACTTATTTTATTACGAAAAATGTGATATTACGAAAAAGCCATACCACCATTTATATCGATATTGGTACCTGTTAGATAATCGGAATCGGCTGCTGCCAAGAATAATACCAAGTCGGCCACATCGCCTGCATCTCCCTCACGGCGAAGCGGATACATACCTTTCATTCGTTCGCGATTCTCGGGTGTGTTAAACCTATCGTGAAACGAAGTTGCGATAGTTCCCGGTGCCAATGCATTAACACGTATGCCTTTTGGTCCAAGTTCTTTTGCCATTGAACGAGTGAAAGTCATAATAGCTCCTTTAGCAGTTGCGTACAAAGAAGCTCCGGGACCTCCGCCATCGCGTGCTGCCAAGGACGAAAAGTTTACAATCGCTCCACCGGCAGTCATATAAGGTACAACTTCGCGGGTACATAACCAGCAGCTTTTCACATTGACATCCATAAGTAGATTATACCAATCTTCATCCTGTTCGGTAATCAATTTACGACCAACCAAACCGCCTACAACATTCACAAGAACGTGAATTTCGGCACCAAAGGTTTTTACTCCTTCATCGAAAACACGTTTTACATCATCGGCTTTTGTCATATCTCCCTGAACGATAATTCCTTCTGAACCCAATTCCTGAACCATTTTTAATGTTTCCTGAGCATCTTCCGGATTGTCAAAATAGTTGATAACTACTTTTGCACCTTCTTCAGCTAATCTTACCGAAATTGCACGACCCAAATCGCGCGCACCACCTGT
>CAMBSB010000143.1 GCA_945870155.1 Paludibacter jiangxiensis
TGGGTAATAATTCATTTAACATACACGAAACCATTGCTTACAGAGTAAGAGGCATTGAACCTACCATGCGTTATACTTCGGTTTATTGTTATGCAGTGCTTACCGACGTAAATGGGACTGCTTTGAGCAATATTCAAATTAACGCTCAAAAAAATAAAGTTACTATTACTTCTACATTTGCTCAACAACAAACTATATTAATTAAATATGGTATTTCGTATATTAGTGTTGAACAAGCCAAGAAAAATTATGAGATTGAGATAGCTAATCAGAATTTCGACCAAACAGCTGCTAATGGAAAGCGAGCTTGGGACAAAGTAATTAATCAAATTGAAGTTACAGGTGGAACCGAAGCTCAAAAACGTTCATTCTATACCTCACTTTACCGCACTTACGAACGCATGATAGACGTAAATGAATATGGACAGTATTATAGTGCTTACGATGGAAAAGTACATCCGAGCGAACGTCCATTCTTTGTTGACGATTGGATTTGGGATACTTACTTGGCTAAACACCCATTAAATTCAATTTTAAACCCTGCCATGCAAAGCGATCAACTCAATTCGTACGTAAAAATGTACGAACAGAGTGGCTGGATGCCTACTTTCCCTCAGGTTTATGGCAATCATCTTTGTATGAATGGCTATCACACAGTAGCACTATTTGTTGATGCCAAGCGCAAAGGTATTGAGGGATTTGATATTGAGAAAGCATATTCAGGAATGAAAAAGACATTAAATGAAGCTACATATCTTCCTTGGCGACAAGGACATAAAAAAGTTTCGATAGATCACTTTTACGATAAAAATGGTTTTTATCCTGCTTTACATCCCGATGAAGTTGAAACTGAACCTATGGTAGATGGTTTTGAAAAAAGACAATCAGTAGCTATTTCGTTGGGAATGAGTTACGATGCATGGTGCTTGGCAGAGCTTGCTAAAGAAACCGGGAAAATGGATGATTACAAAAAGTATTCGGAAATTGCTCTGAACTATAAAAAACTTTGGCACAACGAAATGCAGCTTTTTATGCCTAAAGATGAAAAAGGTGCATGGATAATGATAGATCCAAAGCTTGATGGAGGAAAAGGTTTTAGGGATTATTATGATGAAAATAATGGTTGGACGTATGCTTGGCAAGTGCAACACGATATTGATGGATTAATTGGATTATTAGGTGGAAAACAAAAAACTGAAGAACGCCTTGATCAACTTTTCAGAGAGCCTCTGGGTATATCTAAACAAGAATATTTATTCAACGCACCCGATGCAACAGGGCAAGTAGGACAGTATGTTATGGGTAATGAGCCTTCGATGCACATACCATATTTATACAACTATGTAGGTGCGCCATGGAAAACGCAAAAAAGAATTCGTTTTTTGTTGGATGTTTGGTTTAAAGACAATATCTTTGGCATTCCTGGCGACGAAGATGGTGGAGGAATTTCAGCATTTGTAGTATTTTCGTCTTTAGGATTCTACCCTGTAACTCCCGGTATACCTGTTTATACTATTGGCAGTCCACTTTTTGAAAAATCAGCTATTCATCTACCTAACAATAAAATATTTACAGTTGTTGCCAAAGGGACAAGTGCGAGAAATAAGTACATTCAGAAAGCTTATTTGAATGGGAAAGAGATTAATTCACCTTTTTTTACTCATAAAGAACTGATGGAAGGTGGAACTCTTGAATTGATTTTGGCAAGTAAACCCAATAAGGTATGGGGAAAATGATGTGATGATGTGATGATGTGATGATGTGATGATGTGATGATGTGATGATGTGCCAATAAGAAAATGTGCCAATAATAAATCTTTCTTCTTTACTCTTGGTTCTTTGCTCTTGGTTCTCAAACAAAATAGTAAATAGTAAATGATTTAACGGTTAATCGAATATAAATTAGTATTAAATTATAGAAATGAAAAAAGAACAATTTATGAAAAAGAGGTTTTATTTTCGAAGTATTTGTATGCTCATGTTTATGAGTTTGCAAATAACTTTAGGAGGTTCATTCTCGGGAATTCAAGCCCAGAATGACAATTCGAAGCAGAAAAGAATCACAGGTACCGTACGCGACAATACGGGAGAAGTTTTACCTGGTGCCAGTATTATTATTAAAGGCACCAAAACCGGTACAACAACTGATGCGAGCGGAAAATTTTCGGTTGCCAATGTTACGCCAGAAAGCGTACTTGTAGTTTCATTTATTGGTATGACAACCAAAGAAGTGAAAGTTGGAAACCAAACAGTTGTAAATGTATCACTTACAGATGGCTCTATTGGCTTGGAAGAGGTAGTAGCTGTAGGTTATGGTGTACAGAAAAAAATTAATGTGGTTGGTGCCATTTCGTCCATCAAAGGCGAAACGCTGCTTCAGTCAGGTGGTGTAACAACAATAGGACAGGCTTTACAAGGAAAAATTCCGGGCTTGACCACCATGTACACCAATGGAAAACCTGGTTCAACAGATATGAAAATTTTTATTCGTGCTCAAGGTTCTTGGAATAACTCCGGAACTGTTCTGGTCTTAATTGATGGTGTAGAGCGTGAAATGAACGACATTGACATGAACGAGGTAGAAAGCATTTCGGTACTTAAAGATGCTTCGGCAACTGCAGTTTATGGTGTAAAAGGTGCTAATGGTGTAATTCTTATTACAACCAAAAGAGGACAAGCTGGAAAAGCAAAATTATCAATTACTGGAAATTTAATTGCTAAAACAATTTCGAAAGTTCCTCAAAAATACGAATCGTACGATGCTATGATGATACGTAACGATGCAATTATGAATGAGTTAGCTTACTCTGAAGCTTCGTGGAAAGATTATATTCCATTACAAGTAGCTGAAAAATTCCGCAATCAACAAACACAGGAACAACGTGAAATGTACCCCAATGTGGATTGGAAAGACTATATGTTTAAAGATGTAGCCAACGATTCGCAATTGAATCTTTCGATAAGTGGTGGCTCTGATTTAGCCAAATACTTTGTCAGCCTTTCGTATAACGACGAAAGCGATATGACAAAAGATTTTGATACAGGCAAAGGTTATAATTCACAATTAAGTTACAAACGATTGAATTATCGTAGTAATTTGGATTTTAATATCACTAAAACTACCAAGTTATCGGTTAACCTATCCGGTTCATACAGTAAAAAAACTGCTTCGCCGGCCGACGATACTCGTTTGTATCTTAGTTTATACAACATTGCTCCCGATTTGTTTTATCCACGCTACAGTGATGGTTCGTATGGATATGCTCCTGTAACCGATCAGGGATTATCCAACAGTTTATATTATTATACCTCACAAGGTATGAATACAACGCATGGCTTTCGGTTAAATACTGACTTTGCTTTGGAGCAAAAACTTGATTTTATTACCAAAGGACTTGTATTTAATGGTCGTTTTACAATGGATAATACTATGACTGGTACTCAGAATATAGACGACATGGACAATCTTATCCAAAAAAGATATACTATTGATGGTGTGGCTGAATATAAATATCCAACAGCTGATAATACCTATGCTTATGTTATAGAACCATGGATAATTGGGAATTTTGATGTTGGTGGTAATAAAAACCGCCGCATGGAATACCAATTTACATTAAATTACAATCGTACGTTTGGAGGAAAACACAACTTAGGAGGTCTTTTGCTTTTTAAAAGACAAAAATATACTGCAGGAAGTGCTTTTGCAACTCGTTATGAAGATATTGTAAGTCGTTTAACATATAATTATAATACAACCTATTTTATCGAAGCCAATGGTGCTTATAATGGTTCAGAGTTATTTGGCCCCGGTTATCGTCGTGAATTGTTTCCTTCAATTGCTTTAGGCTGGGTGATTTCAAATGAAAAATTTATGAAAGGATTAACCTGGTTGGATAAACTAAAAATAAGAGCATCTGCAGGTGAAGTTGGTGATGATAATTTCATACAAGGTAGACAAGATTTGCGTTGGATGTATGTTTCGCAATGGACATCATCGACCACCAGTGTTGATATGAATGCACCAGGCATTTTCGCGTTGGGAAGTCAGAATGCAGCCGCAAAATCACCTTATACATTATATCTCGAAAAAGTAATTGCGAATAAAGATTTACATTGGGAACGTTCGCTTAAAAAGGATATCGGTTTCGAATTTTCTGCTTTTAAAGGAGGAATCACTTTCGATTTCGATTATTTCGAAGACAATCGCACAGATATTTATATGGAAGGGTCTGATCGAAGCATTCCGGATTGGTTTGGTTCTACAGCAGCTCCGGGTGCAAATCTTGGTGCTGTTAATACCAATGGATATGAAATTCAACTTGGACTAAAACATAGCCTTAGCAAAAATTTGAAAGTGTGGGGAGATTTAAGCTACACCCATGCTAAAGATATTATTATTTCAAAAGATGATCCTTTTTTAAGACCAACTCACTTAAAAAAAGAAGGCTATTCAATTGATCAAACTACTTCGGCTATACCTGGTTCCATGATGCAAAATTGGGACGATGTATATATGTCAACACCCCTAACAACCGGTAATGATAAAAAGCGACTTGGATACTACGATGTTGTAGATTTTAATGGGGATGGTAATTTTAATGGAAGTTATGACAATGTACCTTGGGGTTATCCAAATCGTCCGCAAAATACCTGGAATTTAACATTGGGTAGCTCGTACAAAGGTTTAAGTTTAGTAGCTCAATTTTATGCTCAAACAAATACAACGCGTGGTTATACTTTAGATAGTTTTTCGCAGAATGTGGGTAACCTGTATTTTAAAGAGAATGGTGATTATTGGACAAAAGAAAATAACGATGGTGTAAAAACAATTTATCCATGGCGCGTACTTTCAGGTAATACCGAACCTCTCAGAAATGTATATGATGCATCGATGGTTCGTTTGAAAATGGTAGAATTAGCTTATCGTTTCTCTTCGAGCGAATGTAAAAAAATGGGTCTGGCAGGCTTGAAGGTTTTTGTTAACGGTAACAACTTGTATTTGTGGACAAAAATGGCCGACGACCGTGAATATGGCTCAGGTAACCGTGGTACTTATCCTACCCTGAAACGATTTAATTTTGGTTTTAATCTTGATTTATAATACATACGAAAATGAAAAAGATAAGTAAATATATTGTAATTTTAAGTGCATTGATTTTCGCTTATTCGTGCGAAGATTATTTGGATCGTCCCAAGCAGTCAGAACTGCCAGTCGAGGATATTTTCAAAGACTTTGTACATGCACAAGGTTTTGTTGAAGTAATGTATCGCTATGTGAATAATCAGGCATGTAGCGGTAATCAGAACGATGGTTCTAACTTTTTAATGGCCGAAGAGGTAATTTCATCCAATTCAGGAATGCTTCCTTATCGATTTGATATGGGAAATCAAGAAATGGCAGTGTCAACACAAGGTTCATTGGCAGTCAACTCCTCCCTTGGTGGTACAGGATTTTTTGATCGACCTGATATGAATGGTACATCTTGGTCGCAGGACAATGCTACATTACGTCCCGGTATTTGGGATGGCTGGCAAGCAATACGTATAGCTAATATTGTATTGGCTAATATGGATTTGATGGTGGGTGCTACCCAAACAGAAAAAAACTTGATAAAAGGACAGGCATTGTTTTTCAGGGCTTATTTTCATGCCGAAATAATGAAATACTGGGGACGTATACCTTATGTAGATTTTGTAGTTACAGGTAATGATGGTGACTATAAGCTACCTCGTCCGGCAACCTACAAAGAATGTGCTATGAAAGCCGATGCCGATTTTGCAGCAGCAGCCGAATTGTTGCCCAATAACTGGGACGATTTAAAAAACGACCCCAATGCCAAAATGTTTACATTTAAGACCGAAACTTATGGCAATAACCTGATGCGTATTAACAAAGCCATCGTTTATTCATTTAAAGGTAAAAACTTGCTTATGGCAGCAAGTCCGTTGATGAAAAACTCAACATCCATGACACCTCCCGACACCTACGATTACGATCAGGAATTGTGCGAGATGGCAGCATCCGATTTTGCGCGGGTTATACAAATGGATCGTGACAATGTGAATAACCTTGGATTGGCTAATGCAACAAATTACAATCGCTTGTTTTATACCGATGCAACTGCAATAGGTCGACTTCAATGGCCGGGAACTGCTCTAAACATGGGAAGTGGAGAAGGTGAGTATATTTTCAGTTCGTGTACAGCAGCAATAAACTTTACTAAAGCTGCAGCTACAGCTTATATGCCATATACCAATAAAATTAATCCGGTACGTCCAACGCATCGTTTTATTTACAATACATTTGGTACTGCTAATGGTTTAGCTTGCTCCGAAGATCCAACTTTCAATGCAAACAATCAATTTGTTAATCGTGACCCTCGTTTTTATGTGAACCACATTATTGATGGTGATACGATTATTCGGAATTCAGCTGCTAGTTCAAAATATAAATATGCACAATTATATACTACTGGCGAATCGCGAAAAGTGAATGCAGTACCTAATTTCGAAACAGGATATTTTATAAAAAAATGGGCTGATATTACATATAATAATGTAACAACAAGTGGGCTACCAGCATCTGAAAATGCTGATAAACTAACCGAATTCAACTCATTTAGGATGAATATGCGTTTAACAGATGTATATTTAATGTATGCTGAAGCTTTAGCTGCCACTACAAAATATGGTGTAAGTACTGCTCCAAACTTTAGTCATTTGCCAGGAGCACCTTCGGCTATCGAAGTTATCAATATGATTCGTGCCCGATTTGGAGTGCCTTCAGTTGAATCTGCTTACTCCAGTATTGGTGTGAATATTCTTGGTAATCGTACCAAATTTATGGATGTAGTTCGTCGCGAACGCTCCATTGAGTTAGCTTATGAAGGTCAGCGTTATGAGGATATCAGGAGATGGGTATTGGCACATCTAACCGATTATAAGACTAAATCAGCTATCACTTTCGATCGTAATGTGTATGCCGAAACTGCTCGTGGAAATTTCCAGAATACAAATTTTAAAGAAGTAATAATTCGAACCAGAGTATGTGATTATCCAAAACATTATTGGATTCCTTTCACAACAAAACAAACAGAATTGTTTCAGGGTTTTGATCAAAATCCGGGTTGGTAAACTTAATATATTAAAATTATTAAAAGAATAATCACATGAAGTATATAAATAATTTTTTGGTTGTTTTGGGTCTTGCTATTGCAAGTTCAGCCTTGGTTTTTGCACAGTCCGAGCAAAAAAGCACAACAACCATTTCAAAACTTGTGAGCGATACATCAAAAGTTGATATCGGTTTTCAGAAAAAATCGAAACGCGATGCTGTTTCTGCTTTTGCAACGGTAAAACCAACCGATAGATTGACCTTTGATGATGCCGTTTCGGCTGGAAGTCAATTGGATGTTTTACTTGGTATTACTGCTGGCAATAATATCCGAAATATTGGTTCGGCCATGTATGTAATTGATGGTATACCCGGTCGTGACATTAACTTGCTTACAGCTAGCGAAATTGAAAGCATTTCAGTTCTAAAGGATGTAAATGCATTGGCACTATATGGTACAGCAGGTAAAAACGGAGTTATCGTAGTAACTACCAAACGTGGTGTGGCATTTAAAAACGAAATAAAAGTAAAAATCAATCAAGGTATTAAAAGCCCCATATCTTATCCGAACTATTTAGGTTCAGCTGAGTATATGGAATTGTATAACGAGGCTCGTAAAAACGATGGTTTAGCTCTTACTTACGACTCAGTTTCAATTGCCAATACCAAAACTGGACTTAATCCTTATAGATACCCCGATGTAAGCTTTTATAATGCTGATTATCTAAAACCATTTACAACTCAAACAGATGTTATTACTGAGTTTAGTGGTGGTAATAAAGATTTGCGATATTATGTAAATTTGAGTTATAATAACACCGGGACAATTGAAAAAATTAATCCTGAACTAAACAAAGGTACAAACTCCTATAAAGTAAGAGGGAACTTAGATTTTCCGGTAAACAATTGGATTAAAAGTACTGTAGATATTATGGCGAATATTATTTCGAGGAAAGCAGCACCTACAAGTATTTTAAACGAAGGGACTACTTTTAGACCTAATCTTTATGCTCCATTCTTGCCCGTTTCGATGGTACGCGATTCAATTGAAAATCAATTGTTATCGATGAAAAAATACAAGGACGGTAATTATGTGTTGGGTGGCTCAGGTTCGTATAAAACTACCGTTCCATTTGGTCAAATTTTTGCCGGCGGGTATGTTGATCACACATATAGATCTACTCAGGTAGCAAATTCTTTGGATTTTAATTTGTCAAAAATTACAAAAGGTTTAAGTGCTAAAACTTATGTAAGTTTAGATTATTACGATTACTATACGGTGTCGATTAATAATAAATACAATTTCTATGAACCTAAATGGCAAAATAAAACTGAGACCAAAGATCTATTATATGCAGACGAATGGCAAGCCGATTCGATACGAACATTAACTCCACTTGGCGAAGCCGATTTGAAAGATACAAAAGAGAATGTTTCTACCAAAGGTTTTACAATGCGTACAGCATTTTATGGACAATTGAACTATGCCAGAACATTTGGTGATGATCATTCAATAAATGCTATGTTAATAGCATCAACCAATGCTTCAAAATACTCAGGCGTTAAACAATCGGATGCAAATTCACATGCCGCTTTTAATTTAGATTATAATTTTAAAAGTAAGTATTATGCGAGTTTCAATACTACCTATACTTATTCAACCCGATTGGCTAGTGGAAATCGTGGTAAATATGCTCCTACAGTGGGTTTAGCTTATGTGGTATCTGAAGAAAGTTTTATGAAAAACATTGAAGCCATTGATTATTTGAAACTAAGAGGAAGCTGGGGTAGATTAAATACAGAGGTTCCTGCTTATTTCTTGTATCAGGATGTGTACGATATTGAAACTGCCGGTTCATATTCATGGAACGATGGTGGAACACCTTCGCTAAAAAGAACAATGATTAGAAATGGACGTAATTTAGAACTTGGGTTGGAACAGCGCGAAGACCTTACTGCTGGTTTCGAAGCCTCATTATTTAAATCATTGGTACTCGAAATGAACTATTTCCAAACCGACCGCAGTGGTTTTGTGTCGCAGGATGCTACTTTCTATCCTTCGTTTTATGCCGATTTTGCACCATATATTAATAGTGAACGTAACCGTTACAAAGGTTTTGAATTGGGTTTAAATTACGAAAAGAAATTTGGTGACCTAAATATAAACCTTGGAGGAAATTTTGTTTATTCAGTATCCGAAATTATGGAAGCTGATCAATTAGAACCTGAGTATGCATATCAAAATCTTATCGGACAATCATTAGGTCGCATAAGTGGTTTAAAATATGAGCGTTTTTATACCAAAGACGATTTCAATCCAAATGGCACATTAATATCCGGATTAGCTGTCCCTGCATTTGGAGCCGTTAAACCAGGCGATTTAAAGTACGAAGATACAAATGGTGATAAGATAATTGATACCAAAGACAACCATACTATTGGATGCAATGCTTTCCCATATAGTTTTAGTGCAAACATATTGCTTAGGTACAAAGGATTTAGTCTCTTTGTTTTAGGAAAAGGACAAACAGGAGCCGAAACAACTAAAAGCAGCGATTATTATTGGGTAAGTGGTGATAAGAAATACTCTGAAGTGGTACGTGGTCGTTGGACAGAAGCTACTGCCGCTACAGCCAACTATCCGCGCCTAACAACCGGTTCGGGAAGTAATAATTACCGCACTTCTACATTCTGGATGTACGATAAGTCGTATTTTGATATTCGTAGAGTGCAGTTAACTTATGAATTTAACGAGAAAGTTTGTAAAAATTTAGGTATGAAAGACTTAAGCGTGAATGTTGCTGGTTCTGACTTATTTACCTTTGCTCCAAATAAAGATATTTTAGAACTCAATGTAGGTGGTAACCCACAATTCAGAAATGTAACACTTGGTCTGAAATTTACCTTATAATTTTAAAAAATTAAAAAGATGAAAAATAGATATAAATTTTTAGCCCTTGCATCGTTCATACTTATATTTAGCTCATGCGACAATATATTTGAACCATTGAACGAAAATTTAATTGAAGAAACCTACGCAACTACTGATCCGGCAAGTGCCGAAGGAATGATGCTAAATGCCTATGCCAATGTAGTTGGTCAGTACACCTTTACGGATGCTGCTACCGACGATGCTGTACACAATCAACTAACAAACGGTTATCGCCGCATGGCTACAGGTGAACTCACTGCCATTTACAATCCATTGAATCGTTGGAACTTGTATAGCAATGTGTTTTATGTAAATAAATTTTTAACTGTAGTTGATAAAATTGTTTGGATGACTGATCCCAAAGGTTATTCAATTCAAAATGAATTGTACAAAAAACGCTTACGTGGCGAGGCATTAGCCCTTAGGGCATTACACCATGCCTATATTTTGGAGAATTTTGCAGGAAAAGATGCATCTGGCAATTTAATGGGAATTCCTTACTATACCGAATTTGTTGAACCAACAGGTGATTTTAATTTACCCCGCCTGACCTTGGACAGTACTGTTAAAAGCATACAGAAGGATTACGAAGCTGCCATCAAGCTACTTCCATATATTTATTCCAACAATGCTGCTGATATACCTTTAAAGGATAAGGCATTAGCTTATGCTGGTACTAATTGGAAAAATGATTCAACAGCTTATTTAGCAAGCCTTCCTTACAAAGGAACAAATTGGAAAAAGGACTCGGCTTACTATATGACAAACTACAATGCCGCTTATACAATTGTTAATAGCACCAAATTTAATTTGCGTTTAAATGGTAAGATTGTACGTGCGCTACAAGCACGATTAAAACTTTTTGCTTCGAGTAAGGCTTTTTTAAATAGTGTTGATGGGTATAAAGAAGCGGCAAACTATGCTACCGAAGTTTTGAAGGGCTATACCATTGCTGCTGATGGAGTTGAGTTTTATAACGCCGACGCCGACAATGTAAATCCGGAGTTTTTGTGGCGTAAAAATGTTTCCTTGAGTTCAACACAGGAAGCAAATAATTTTCCACCTACATTACAAGGTAAAGGCAATATTAATCCAACTCAAAATTTAGTGGATGCATTTCCAATGAAAGATGGTTATCCTGTTGGATTATCGCCTACCAATGTATATAGTGCTCAAACACCCTATCTCAACAGAGATCCACGTTTGGATAAATATATTGTGCGCAATGGAGGTACAATAGGTGCGACTGTAATTAACACGACTGCTACGGATATAAAAAATGGTGTAAACGCTGTTCCTGAACAATCAACACGTACAGGATATTACCTGAAAAAATTATTACGTCCTGATGTTATTATTCCTACATCGGGTAATCCAACTACCAAAAATCATTTTGAAGCTTTGATTCGTTATACTGAATTATTTTTGATTTTGGCCGAAGCACAAAACGAAATTGGAGGTCCACTTTACAAAGAAGGTACAAGCACTCTGTCAGCTAAAGATATTATACGTCTTATTCGGAAACGTGCTCTATCTATTACTGTTGACCCTTATTTGGATGGAATTACATCTCAGGATGCCATGCGCACATTGATTCAAAATGAACGTCGTTTGGAGCTTTGTTTTGAAGGATTCCGCTTCTTCGATTTGCGTCGTTGGAATTTACCACTTAATGAACCTGTAAAAGGTCTTTACGATAATGGAATAGGAGGTGGTTATCAGTTAATAGATGTTGAAGAGCGTGCATTTAACGAAGAAAAACACCGATATTTGCCATTACCTTACAACGAAATACGTAAGTATTCAAAATTAACTCAAAATAAGGGTTGGTAATTCATTGAGAATTAATAATTATAAATTAAAAATTAAATTGAATATTATGAAAGTTCAGAATTTTAAAATAATATTGTCGGGAATCTTGATGCTTTTGTTGGTGTCAGCCTGCGAAAATCAACCAATTGAATTTGATGATTTTGGTAAAACAGCTTGCTATTTCCCTTATCAGTCGCCTGCACGCACCCTAATTCTGGGTAAATACGATGAAGGTTTTAATGATAATGACAATCTCCATCAGTTCGAAATTGGTGTAACCATGACGGGAGTTTACACCAATAAAATGGATCGAAAAGTGTATTTCGAATTAGATACTGCATTGCTTTCAAACGTTGCAAATTCGAAGTATTTACCATTTAATCAATACACAATTGCAACTACTAGCCCGGTAACTATACCCAAAGGTGATATTAAAGGGCGAATTTTAGTAAAACTAACGGATGCTTTCTTCAACGATCCTAAAAATGTAAGTGCTTTTTATACGGCTACCGGTGTATTGTGTAATTACTCAATTCCACTTAAAATTACTAAAGTAGAAGGACTTGACAGTATTTTAGTAGGAAAATCACTTGTTGCAACTCCAAAACGCACTGTAGCTACCGATTGGACTATTTTACCTAAAGATTACACGCTTTTTGGTATCAAATATATTAATAAATATCATGGTTATTATTTGAGACGTGGTGCTGATAAATTGACAAATACGCTAACTAGTGTTGTTGCAGGAACAAAAACGTATAGATCAACTTATGTTGAAGGTAGTGAGGTGGTTAAAGTTCAAACAGTTAGTCTTGATACAATAGCCGTACCGAGCATTATACGCAGATATAATTTACCAGATGGTGGAGTGTTGAATCTTAAGGTTGTTTTTGCATCTGATAATACTTGCAAAGTAATCAATACTGCAACTAAATTGGAGATTGGAAGTGGAATGTTGAAAGAAAATGGTGATATGTGGGGTGGAAAAGCTCGCGATGTGATTTACCTAGATTATTCATATATTGATGTGCCTAGAAACGAAAAACACGAAGTGAAAGACACTATGGTAATACGCGATAGAGGTGTTGGTTTTGAATTGCTAATTCCTACATTGAAACCATAAAGAAGACCCCAAACCCCTAAAGGTATCTGCCCCAAACCCCTAAAGGGGCTTAAGAAGAGGCCATTCGGTACTTATAAAGCTCTTTAATGAGTTGACAAAAAATCAGAGAATCTGTCTTTAAGCCCCTTTAGGGGTTTGGGGCAGATTTTTAAATAAATAATTCAATGTTTCAAAAAAAACTTACAAGTTTAGCTGTATTAATTTTAGCAATCGGGCAAATTTGTGCTCAAGGTGCTACAACTCCTTTTATTACTTACGAAGCTGAAAATGGAGCTTTGGCTGGCGGTGCTGCTATTCTTGCCATGACTGCTTTGCCTTCAGCGCCTACGGTTGAACTTGAATCATCGGGGCGTAAGTGTGTGGAGCTGAATAATACGGGTGAATCTGTTTCGTGGACTACAACCGAAACAGCAAATACCATTGTGGTGCGTGTATCGATACCCGATGCTCCTGCTGGTGGTGGAATTACTGATTCGTTGAGTTTGTATGTGGATGGCGTCTTTCGTCAATCTATTGTTTGTACTTCAAAATATT
>CAMBSB010000144.1 GCA_945870155.1 Paludibacter jiangxiensis
AAAGTAACCGATGCCATTGAACCACATCCGAATTTAATTTTTTCCATAAAATACCCACAAAACGATTTCCTGCGCATGAGCAATTTCAATCCGGCGTTGGGAAAAGGAAAGCACCAGCAATTAGTCGAAGCACAGTCGGCCATGGAGGCTTATGGCAAAGGTGCACATCCTTATTATACAGCCGGAAGTGTAATTGATGGTTTCCCCGAAACAAAATATCAAATATCGTTTTGGCAAAACAAACGCACCGAAACCTTGAACCCTGTTGGTACCATGCGTGGCATCAAGGAACTTGTTGCTACAGGCAAGTTGGTAGGCGTATGGACATGGTCGAGTGGTGGTGGTTGGCAAGGGCCGTACCTTAAAAGTACGATTTGGAAAGACCTCAATTCGTATGTAATTTCGAACTGGGGGTGCAATCCTTCAAAAACCGAAGAACAACTTTGCTACGAATTTGCCCAAAAACACGGTATCGAAGGATTCAATGCCGATATTTTCCGCAGAATAAATGTGATAAGCGTGGAGGCAGTGCGCAAAGGACAATGCAACGATTACACTAAAAACAACTTGTGGTGGGCGCGCGATAATTTCTTCTCGGCTTCGTACAACAATGATGCGCTGAAAGAAATAGTAAAAGACAATCTGATTGACCGTGTATTGGCCGAAAAAGCGGAAGCAAATGCTATGTGGATGCAAATAGAAGCACTTTCGAAACAATTCAACCTGAAAGACAAAGACCTCGAAGAAGCCCTCCGCGTATCGTGCACTTATGGCCGCATTAAATACCAACTGACTGAGCAAATGTGGTATTTGATGATTCAAAATGAACTGAAAAATCAATCGAAATCATTCGACAAACTTGGCATTAAAACCTCTATTGCACGCTACGATGCTCTGTGGGCTGAATGGCGCGAACTTTCCAAATCACCTTGGTGCGCTACGCTTTACAAGGACACCCAGTTTTTGGACGAACGCAAAGGGAGTATTGGGGAATTGGTGGATGAGATGCGGAAGATTTATTAATTCAAATATTTTATGTCAGAAAGTGTTTGTATTGATAAATAAAATTAATTCCGGAAATAAATTCAATAAAACGATTTTTGCATGTATATTTAATTGATTATTAAGTTTATATATATACCAAGTGCAATTATTCGTTGAGGTAAACTGTTCCCCACTCCTCAAGGAAAGGGGGTAGGGGTGAGGTTGAAATTTATTTTAAACAGTCTACCTCACCCTAAATCCATCTCCTTGAGGAGAGGGACTTTGCCGACTGCAACGTAAAAACATTATAGGAATAAACCAATTTCAATAACTTATAACCAATTATTATCCTACCTAACATATTTTAAAATTGTTGAAAATTAATTGATTAACTTTATGCGAAAGTTAATTCAATAAAAATATGAAACCCGCAAATAAAAAAAACAATTTGCGGGTTTCTTTCAAGTGTTATTTATTTTTTCACGATATAAGCAATTTCTAATTCCATATCAAAATGTTTTTTTGTCTCACCCTGATCCGGTTCCTCCGGCAATTCCAGTTATTAACATTCTAATTCTAATATTTATAGTGTTGAAAGCCTTATGGAGTAGAAAAAAAAACTAGCATACTTGGATGCTAAGCTCAACGAGGCGATGAACAGACCGGCAACCAAGGATGCTAAGTTCAACGAGCGAAAAAATGACTAATTATCTTTGGATGATTGTCAAAGCGAAGGGACAAACAGCCAATCATCCAAGGTTTTTTATCACAACAAACAAAAAAATGGCAAAAAACCTTGGATTATTGTCAAAACGAGGGGAAAAACAGCCAATCATCCAAGGTTTTTTGTCCCAACGAGCAAAAAAATGGCAAAAAACCCTAAACTCTAGCTCAAACGAGGCGATGAATTGACTAGAATCCAAGGATGCTAAGCTCAACGAGTGAAAAAATGAACAAAATCCAAGCATGCTAGCCCCAACGAGTGGATGAACAGCCTAGAAACCAAGGATGCTAGTTCAAAGTAGCAGATGACCGATTCTTTGACAACATGTTAATGTTAATTGCAACACAAAACGAAGAGAAATTCGCATAAAAACCGAATATATTTTGTTGCGCTATTGCTGTTATATTGCACAATATTTTTCTCACTTATATCAAATCACTCACTTGAATCCGGGTAATTATTTTAAAACTCAATTTAAATAAATATATAAAAATAATGTTTATATTTGCAGGGTGAAAAATTAATTAAACTTCTCTTATTGTTAAATATAGCAGCTATAAGAAAAAAAAGAAAAACTAATGCGGATATTTGCGAACAAGGAGCTCGCTAAGTGGAATATTAGTTCGAATAGCCTCACGTTAGGTTCCATTCAAAAAAAAAAGAAAGCAGAATAAAGTCAGGTGTCAATAAATTATTAACCAATATTTTTTGACATGAAAATTGAAATAAGTATTGAGTTTGTCAAAGAAATAATTACTTTACTAAAATGGGTAATTATTCTACTGATTGTGTTGAACTAGTTTTCAACCTACTCATTGGGGGACAGGTTTGAAAAATCCCCCTTTTTGAGAACACTTAGTAACTGTTCCACCTGACTTTTTTAAATCAACACTTTAACATGACAAAAAATGGATAAGAAAAAATTACTAACAATTAAATTGTTAGAGAGAATCAAAGCTGAAAATACTGATTCTTACAATTATGTAATTCCAAATTTTATCTCAAAAAAATTAATTGATTATCATTCAATTAGAAATGATCTTCTTCAGGTTATTAGAGCGACCCAGATTTTAATAGAAAGAAAAGATAATGAAGACCCCATTGTAAAAGCGTGTATATGGCATTCAATTATTATTACATATGGTAAATGTTTTACTGATACGTCAGTTTCAAAGAGAACAAAACTTGAGATAAACTCAGTAATTACAGATAGTGAAATTGAATTAAAAAAGATTCATGATAAACTAATTCATTTAAGACATAACTTCATTGCTCATAGAGGTGACAATGAATATGAAATTTCAATTGCATTTTTAAAAATACCTAAAAATAATAACAATGACTTTGAGAATAGTAATTATAAAATCAAGTCATTAACCAGATTTAATCCCTCGGTTGTAGAATTGCAAAGCTATATAATACTTTTTGATTGTATTAAAAATAGTGTTGAAAGAAAAATGCAGAAACAAGGAGAGAAAACACATAATGGTTTTATTACATTAATAAAAGCAATACCTTTATTTCCTAAATACACATTAATTAAATAATGAAAATGGATGAATTTACAAAAAAAATTCCTCAAATATTAAAACAACTGTTTGAACAACAGCAAATAGTATTTGAGAACCAGAATATTTATATGTTGAAAGAACAATTAAATTCATTTCAATCAGATACTGCGTTGATTCAAAGGTATAATTCAACTTTATATTCTGATATTAAGAATTGTGAGAGTGAAAATAACAATTCTCAATATTTTGAATGCAGGATTCAAGGATATTTTAATCTTACTCAAGAAGATTTAAAAGAGTATCTAAAAAAAGAGAATATCGATATAAATGATTATTATGAAAATGAATTTCAGATTAAAGATGATGCAAGAAAATGGAAAGAAAAGGAGATTATTTTTAAATTAAACAGATTATTTGTCGATGTAAAAAAAACTAAGTTTGGGAATATTTTTCTAATAAATAATTCAGAGTCAAAAATTTTTTTAAATCATTTTATTCGAAATAAATACATTGATTGGAGTTGGTCTGGACTATCGAGTGATGAAAACTTCGATTGGACAGTTGAAACAATTGAACTAGGAGTCGATAATTGGGATTGGGAGGCATTAATTTCAAACAAAAGTATCAACTGGTCTTTTGAATTGATTGATAAATATAAAGATAAGCTAAATTGGGCATATGTATCAAGTCTAAACCTTGATTGGGATATTAATTCAATATCTAAATTTAAAGAATATATCGTTTTTAAAGGAGGATATGGAAGTGGGCTGATAAACGCAAATGGAAAATGGAATCGTTCAGATGCATTTGCTAGATATTCTGAGAAGTACAAAGTTATTGGAAACATATCTGCAAACACATTTATCAAGTGGGATGATTCTATTATTGATGAATTTATTGATTTATTTGATTGGTCTTATTTAAGTTCTAACGAATCGGTAAATTGGACTGCAAGCAGGATAAACAAATACGAAAATAGAATTGATTTTGAATTGTTAAGTCGAAATATGAATGTAGAATGGAGTTCAGATTTAATAGATAGTTATGCTAACAAGCTTAACTTTGACGGATTATTAAAGAATCCAAAAGTCATATGGACTATTGAACTGGTAGAAAATAATATTAAAAATATTGAGCCATTACTTTTAGCAAAATATGCCAATATAGATTCAGAAATAATTATAAAATTTGAAACACTTTGGGATAAAAAAGTAACTCAAACACATGGTGGTCGCAGAAACTCAGATGGTATATATTCATATTATACACAACACACTTTATGGGAATATCTTTGTTTGAATGAACATGTTGTTTGGAATGATTTGCTAATTGAAAAATACATTGATAAGCTTTCTTTAAAAGACTTAAATGACAGTAGAATTTGTATTTCCACTAAAACTATAAATAAATACTGGGATTATATGAGAAATGAAATGACTGATTATTGGGAAAGTTATAGTGGAAGTGAAGAGGAAACTTTCGAAGACATTTACTTTAGAGATAAAATCAAAAATGCAACAATATCCGATATAGATATTGATTGTTTCAAAGAAAATGAAATCAAATGGTGGGGTGTTCTAAATGATTTCAACTATTTGAACAAATCAATAAAAGAAGTACTTAAACAGTTCCTAACACAAACAAAATAAAAATGAAAGAAGTTGAAAATCTATTTAGAAATGCATTATTTGAATATTTAAATGAAGATATTAGAGAAAATAATGGATTAATTAAGGTAGGAGGAGAATCATTAGGTGTTAAAGAAATTATTGAGATTGAATTATTAGAAAATAAGGAATTCAATATTTCTCTTTTAAACGGGAATCTTAATAAAATATCAGTTAGAGGAGCTTTAGGCTTAAAAGAAGTTACTAACTATGGTTTTAAAAAATCCTGTTTAAGATTCAATTTAATAGATGTGTGTCTAAAATTTAGCAATGGTATTTTTAGTATACAAAATATTGAGAATTGTAGATACTCGAGATAAGAATATGTGATAAAAAAAAAGTCCTAAAATTTCAATATATATGCCCAAAAAAACAACATACCAATGCACTTGCACAAATTGCAACTACACTGCACAAGTAGTTCGAGAGCGGTATTTCGAGAAATCGTGCAGACAAGATATTGACAAAAGAAAGTGCAACCACTGTAATCGTTTGTTTCTTGCAGTTGTTACGGAAAAGGCAACACGAGCAGAACTCCCCGACAATGAAGAATCAGCAAAAATGTTTGCTGAAGACAAAGATAAATATTGGGCTCTTGTTAGTGCATATATGAATTGGGAAAATTTAATACCAGGAGCTGAAATAGAAAAAATAAAATGTCTGTGGTGCGGTTCACTTAAGAATGAGAAGTTGGAAAGCAAAAAGTCAATTTGTCCTAAATGCGGAGGAAAGTTGAAACGCTCGAAAGCAGATAAAAATGAAATGACTAAAGTATCAGACTTTACAAGTTTTGTAGAAATGATAAACTCTTCGCCACAAGTAGTTGCCTGCCTTTTAGACAATTGGTGCGTTCCGTGCAGAATTCTACGACCTGTAATAGATGAAATCAATACGGAAAATCCTAATGAATTTCGGTTCATTGAATTTGAGATAGATTATGCCGAGAAAAATGATTTGGTACATAAATACAAATTAAAGAATTTTCCAACCTTTTTACTGTTTAAAAATGGAGAGTACATAGGAAAAATTTCAAACGTAGATACCAAGCCGGAAATGTTGAAGAAAATGAGGAAAAAATTTGAGTTATAGAGTAAGATTAGATAAAGTTGGTTGAATTGACAAATATAATCGAGAAAGAATAATCGCCCCTGTTCGACGTAGCATAGTTTTAGCGTGTTTGTTCGGCATAGCGTCCCGTGACTGTTGCACAACCTTATCAAAATCCCTTGTTTTCTTTCAAAAAATCTGACTTTCAAAACAACAATAATCAGGTAAAATAGAAACTCTCGATTTTGTCGATGAGAATTGCTTTAAAAGCCGCAAAAGAAGTATGTGTGATTGAATAAAAACATTTATAAGCTCTGTCGCTGTAAATTTTGCTATTGCAGCAATAGAGTTTGCATTGTTAAATCTTAATAGTTTTTTAATATTATAAGCCGTAGCAGCCATTAGCACATGTTTATTCGCCAATTCAATTCCTTTAGTATAAACCTTCCTCATTCCAACAAAACAAAGTAAAGTTGCCAGTACGGGTTCTATTGTAGCAGACCGTAACGTTTTCATTTGCTTTCCCTTTATAGAAGTTGTTCTTTCATGCATTCGGTCGTAATATTGTTTGTCCGTTGTATCTTCTAAAGTTTTAAAACCCGCGACCCCTATACATGTGGTTTTGCATGGACAATTTTTACATTCTGCTTTTGAAGACCAATATACCTTTCTGAAATTATCTTTTCGTGATGATATTTTCTTAAATGGCAGCATTTTACCTTGTGAACACATATAATAATCTCCAACGGGATAATATGTAAATCCTTCACGTGTTGGTTTATATGGCCCAAAACTTGGTATGTAAGCTCCAATATTTTTTCCTTCCAAATATCTCAAAGCATCACCGCTGCTATAGTTCGTATCCGCTAAAACCTCTTGTAGAGGAATGCCTCTTTTACTTAGGCTTTCACTGGTTTGATCTACAATCTTAGATAAAGATTGTGCATCGCGTTTATCTGCAAAATCGGCCATGGCTCCACATATCACATGAGAGTCAGTATCAACGCTAACTTGTGCTGTATAATTTAATTCAGATTGTTTGCTACCCTTTTTTGACAACCGGGCATCAGGGTCAGATGGACTTGTCCAATCTTTATTAACTTTACCTGTCTTTGAGTGCTTCGCTTTTGAATTATGAGTTTCAACTTCTTCATTATCAGACAATTCATTCATGAAGTTTTTCGAATCATCCATAATCTCATTTCTAATAATGCTATCCATTGAAGCATTGGCTTTTACATAAGCACTGTCCACTGCTTGACGACGACCATTAACCATACCCTTGTCAATACATAAAGACAATACTTTCCGAAAGACAGCTAAAAACAGCTCTTCACCGTAAAGTTTACGGGTACGGCTTATGGTGCTATGCCAAGGTAATACTTCATCCACATCGTAACCAATAAAGTAAAGCATATCCATACGCATAGAAGCGTTTTCAACTATCTTACGGTCTGAATTTAAGTTCTCAACATAACCTATTAACATTAACTTAAAGAAAACTTCTGGATCAATGCTCTTTTGACCTTCTTTACCGTAGTATGCTATAGTTTGTTTACGTACAAATGACAAATCCAGCAGCTCTTTCAAACGACGATAAAAGTTGTCTTTTGGCACTCTATCTGACAATTGAAAGTTAAGAAATAACTTTTCCTGATAATTTTTACTTCCTTGCATAATTCCTTATATTTGCTTCAAATATAGCGAATTAAATTGAAATAAACAAGTATATTTGCGACTATTTTTAGTTGTGCAACAGCCACGTCCCGCTATGTCGAAGCTAAAAGCAAGGCTTCGCCTTGCAAATTCAGTTGTAGAATAGAATTATATTTGCTATGAATGTGGAAAGCTCGTTCCGATACTCTAATATACACAAGAAACCCGCAAATTGAAAAAACAATTTGCGGGTTTCTTTCAAATGTTATTTATTTTTTCTCGATATATGCAATTATTTCACCTTTTCTAACCATTTCTCCTTGTTTCTTTTCAATTCCAACAATTCTTCCGGTACAAAAACTTCCTATTTGTTCTAAACCATACCTGGTTTGAAGTCCACAAATCGGTTCATCTTCTTTAACCATTTTACCATGTACAGGCTCACTCGAACCTTCGAAGTAATCAAGCTCCCAAATTACTCGCCCTGAGGCTGGCGATACAAGTGGTTCAGCATTAGGGTGTTTAAGTAGCCTGATGTTAGGAATTTCAATATTATGCTTTAACAATTTTTCTTTAATAGCAGCTTCTAGTTCTATATCAAAACGTTTTTTTGCCTCACCCGATTTGAAGTCGCGATATTGTTTTTCGTGCATCGCAAATTCAAATAATTCTTCATCATCTTTTCCTCTATCCCATCCTTTTTCCTGCATTTCGGCTATAAACCTTGGCAATTCATTTGGATAGTTAGTTTGTGGATTTGAATCGAAAAATTCATATTTATTTTTCTTTGCCAACTCAATAATTTCAGCATCAAGCTTGCCGGGTAATTTTCCGGCTTTACCCAAAATCATATCCCACGAATTTTTGTCAATCATGGTCCACCGGGCTTGTCCTTTAACCATAAACATAACATTCATCAAAGCAATATTTTTTACATATTGACTAAATGGCGTTACCAATGGTGGATTTCCTAATTTTGGCCAAATATATTTCACCTCGTCAAACAACATCACTAATAATTCATCCGTACTTAATTCATGCTTATTATTTTCTTTTAAATAACTATTAATACCTGCATGAACTCCTTTTAAATCGGCCATCAATGAACCCATCATTCCACCGGGTAGTCCACAGCCAACTAACAATGAAGTCATGTATTTATTTCTGTCATCAATAAAATATCCCAAAAAGTCATCAATAAAACTTTGAGTCAATCTGCGTGCTTCCATATAAGCAGTCATATTTATTTCGGGCACTTTAAATCCTGCATCTTTTAGCATAGCTTGTATGGTTATAACATCAGGATGTACCATTCCCCACGATAGCGGCTCCATGGCCACATCTAAATAATCAACACCCGCTTTGGCAACTTCAAGCATTGAAGCCACTGAAAAACCTGGACCAGAATGACCGTGATATTGTACAATTATATCAGGATGCGAAGTTTTAATTGCTTTTACAATTTGTCCTAACATAACTGGTCTGCCAATACCTGCCATATCTTTCAAACATATTTCCTCAGCCCCGGCAGCTATTAATTCTTCCGACATATTTATGTAATATTCAGCCGTGTGAACTTCCGAGTAGGTAATACACATGGTTGCTTGAGGTATCATTCCGGCAGCTTTAGCATATTGTATAGATGGAATTATATTGCGAACATCGTTTAATCCACAAAAAATACGTGTGATATCAACGCCTTGTGCTTTTTTAACTTTATACATCAATTCACGTACATCAGCAGGTACCGGATTCATTCTCAATCCGTTTAAGCCTCTGTCTAGCATGTGTGTTTGAATTCCGGCTTCGTTAAATGGTTTAGTAAATGTGCGTACAGCATCGTTTGGGTTTTCGCCAAAGAGCAGATTTACTTGTTCCGATGCGCCACCATTGGTTTCAACTCGGGCAAAACAACCCATTTCGATAATTACAGGAGCAATTTTTTCCAATTGATCTTTGCGCGGTACATATTTACCCGACGATTGCCACATATCACGATAAACCAGACTAAACTTAATTTCTTTCATTGACTCTAAAATTTAATTGTAAACATTTTTGATTTTTATATTTATTAATGAAGTTGTTCAACAAATATCTCCAAATTATTCATATTCCGTAAAACAACAATAATGATACAAATTTATGATAATAAAAAATTTATATCATTAAAATAATGTTTTTAAATATTTGAATATCAATAATATATATATTGTATTTTTGTCTATTAGAATATTCTATACTGTTATTAGAGAAATATTTCTTTAATTAATTTACTGCAAATGTACTGCCAAAAATTGAATTAAAGAAATTTTTCTCTAATTATTTTTTTCAAATAATTGATAGCAAAAACTCAATTGTAAGTAAAAAGTGCGATATTTATTTTATTAATGAATTTTATTTCCATTATGCTTTAATCATTACACTAAAACGCAACTAAAAGTATTAAACTATAAGTTTTTAAGTATTTTTCAACTACACAAATCCCTTAAAAATGTGCATAAATTTTTCTTGTAATTTTCATTCCTTTGAATAATGTTTTACCTTTGCGGAAAAAGAAAATTATATGACATATTTACGAAAACCAGATTGGTTAAAAACAAAAATATACAGCGATTCAAAATTCTCACATGTAAGTCAGGTAATTAAAAATCATAATTTACATACTATTTGTACCAGTGGTCGCTGTCCAAATCAGAGTGAATGTTGGAGTAAAGGCACAGCCACGTTAATGATAGCCGGCGATATTTGCACTCGCTCCTGCAAGTTTTGCAATACAATAACCGGAAAACCATTGCCTTTGGATAAAAATGAGCCGGCTAATGTAGCGGAATCAATTCATCTTATGCAATTGAAACATGCTGTTATAACTTCTGTGGATAGGGACGATTTGGTTGATCATGGGGCAAATCATTGGGCTGAAACAATTCGTCAAATTAAATTGAAGAATCCGAACACCAGCCTTGAAGTTTTAATTCCTGATTTCGATGGGCGAACAGAACTTATAGATTTAATAATCAGTGAGAAACCTAATATTATTTCGCATAACCTCGAAACCGTTAGAAGATTAACCCCACTTATTAGAACAAAAGCAAAATATGATACAAGTTTGCAGGTGTTAAACTATATAGCTTCAAAAGGAATAGTTACTAAAACAGGAATAATGCTTGGTTTGGGTGAAGAAGAAGCAGAAATTCTACAACTTTTGGATGATGCTCTTGAGAATAATTGCAAAATAATCACTATCGGGCAATACATGCAACCTTCAAGAAAAAATATTGCAGTTTTAGCATATATTCATCCTGATAAATTTGAGGAATACAAACTTATTGCACTTCAAAAAGGCTTTCGTCAGGTGGAGAGTGGACCCTTTGTCAGATCATCATATTGTGCTGAAAAACATGTGGAGTAATCATTTTTAACCGAAAACTATTGCACTTCAATTCTGAACGAATTTTTTAGAATTTCAATATGAAATAAATGACCTAATATTCAGGTATTTATAAATTTAAACCTGTCATATTTTAACAATAAGACAGGTTTAAATTCATTTACATTTTAACTTGCTATAAAAAAGGAATAGTAAATACATTATTTTATAACTCCTCACCATATCAAAATAGTGTATAATATTTATTTTAAAGTGAACTCCTGATTAAAATAACACTTAAGTAATTGAAAATATTTAATGATATATTTTAGGTTTTGACCCCCAACCCCCAAAGGGGGCTTCAGAACGAATTTCCTGTTTTATTAAAATACTATAAATTAGAATATACCCTGTCTTAAAGGTAAGCATCCCAAATTAGCCGTATTTTTTCAAGAAGATCAAATTCAGATCTTTGTCGAAAAAAGTTATGTTCTGTTTGAATGAAGGAAATCGGTTTGTAGTATGCTTGCAAGGCGTTGATTTGCGTAAAGGTCTGGATGGTTTGTGTGGTATGATTAGATATTTGTCATTGAGCCCCACCAATGGAGATGTTTATGTGTTTTTAAATAAAAGTCGCACGACCATGAAATTGCTTCATTGGGAACGCGGAGGTTTTGTTATTTATTACAAACGCATGGAAAGTGGACGTGTCAGTCATAAAATATTTCTTAAAGAAGGTACTGGCTTTCGTACAATTCGGTGGGATGAATTGGTGCTTTTTATGGAAGGGATTAGTGTCAAAATAAAACGAAGAAAACGATATAATTTCGAGTAAATTATTTGCGTATATCATTGAAATATAGTATCTTTATACTGTAAAACAATGGGAGATATACAGCACATATTACAAGAAAATGCTTGGTTAAAAGCGCAAATTCTTTTGAAGAATGAACAAATTCTATCGAAAGATGAGCAGATTCTTTTAAAGGATGAACAGATCCACATAAAAGAAGAAGAGCTTAAAGGTAAGCAAGAGCGTATACTTTATCTGGAACGCCAGTTATTTGGTCGACGCTCAGAGAAACGGTTACCCGACTACTGTGAAGCGCAACTGTCATTGTTTGACTCAGAACAAGGGCTGAAAACCCTGGAGGGAGAAACCCCAGAAATGAGCTCGTTAGTTGACGAAATTATGCACAAAGCAGAAAAACGTCGTAATGCTTCAAAAGAAAAATCGACCACCAAGAAACGTTCTTATAAGGTACCCGAAAATATTGAACGCAGAGAAACTGTTGTTGAGCCCCAAAACGTAGATACTAATACGATGATTAAAATCGGTCAAGACGTAAACGAACGTTTAATGATTGAACCATCGAAATTTTGGGTAGAGCGCATCGTTAGACCTATATACAAAGAAAAACAAGAGGTACACGCCATTACAACTACCATTGCTCAAGCTCCTGTTAAAAATGTGATATTGCCCGGTTGTATTGCAGGAGAGTCATTACTCAGTCAAATTATTGTAGATAAATTTCTTTACCATCTTCCCGAATACCGTCAAGCCAAACGCTTCAAAGATCTTGGATTAGAAATATCGACCTCTAGTATTAATCGCTGGGTACATTCCATAGCCGATAAACTTTATCCGCTTTATGCAGCGCAAATGCAGCGGGTGCTATCCGCCAATTACATTCAGGTGGACGAAACAAGCCATTCAATAACCGACCGTAAAGGATCGGCACGAAAGGGTTATATATGGGTGGTTCGCTCGGTGTTGTTTCCCGGGGTCTTTTTTCATTACGACAAAGGCTCACGTTCTCAAGAAGTGGTTCTGAAAATGCTTAAAGATTACCAAGGAGCACTTCAAACCGATGGTTATGCTGCATACAGCATTTTCGAAGAAAAGCAAGGGGTGCTTCCCCTGGGCTGCATGGCTCACGTAAGAAGAAAATTTGAAACCGCTTTGACCACGACTCCCCAAGCACAAAAAGCGCTTGACTATATTGCTCTGCTTTATATGCTGGAAGACAATCTCAAAGATGAAGTGGCTGATTATGAGCAAATCCGCAAGGAACGGGAACAAAAAGCTTATCCGATATTACAACAAATGGAGGCTTGGATGAGGCAAGTATTTGAAAGTTGTACGCCAAAAAGCCCTTTGGGTAAAGCCATTAGCTATGCTTTTGGTATGTGGCCTCGTATCAGTCGCTATTGTAAAGAAGGATATTTTAATATTGATAACAATGGAGTGGAAAATTCCATTCGACCAATCACATTGGGTCGAAAGAATTACCTGTTTTCTGGCAATGACAGCGGAGCAGAGGATAACTGCATCTTCTATACCCTATTGGGTAGCTGCCTACAAGCAGGTATCGAACCACACAAATGGCTGACTTCGACTCTCGAAAAAATGCCAACACTACAAACTCCAATAAATTGGGAAGAACTTCTGCCTTGAAAATTACCTCTATATAATACCAAAAGCGGGTTTCCAGTGTATGCTTCACTGAAAATCCGCTTTTTATTTATTAAATACGGCTAATTTGGGATGCTTAC
>CAMBSB010000145.1 GCA_945870155.1 Paludibacter jiangxiensis
GCATAGTCGTTAGGTAATTGCGACTGATTTTCTTTATAAGCATAAGTCATTACTTTTACATGACCTGATGAAAATTTGGCTGTAGTTTCAATACTATCGGCAAAAATACCGCTCATATAGGCTTGCAGAAAAACCGTCATCATTACACCCAGCGAAACTACAATAATAGGCAGCAAACTTCTGCTTCTGTCTCTTAATAAGCCTTTTAATAAAAATTTTATCATTTTTGTTGATTTGTTGATTTGTTAATTAGTTCATCTGTTCATTGGTTCATCAGTTGATTTGTTCATCGGTTGATTAGTTCATCAGTTGATTAGTTAATTGGTTCATTTTTTATTTTTCTATGTATTTGTTGAGTTCTTTTGTTTTTGAAGATATGCAATATAACCATTAAGGATTTTCATAGAGATTTCTATTTTCAGTCTAAAGTCATTTAAAATATTTTCAGTAATATAGGTTTCGTCAAAAGCACAAATTAAATGATCAAGTACCTCAGTTAATGATCCTCTTGCATGTCGGCAAAATTGTGTATTTTCTTGATAATGATACCTGCCATGTCCTTCTGCTATATTGGCTGTAACTGATCTGCTTGCTCGAATTAATTGATCATTTAGCCTATATTTTTCTTCAATTGGAAATGTTTTAACAAGCATTGAAATTTCTTTTCTCAAATTCCGACATGCTTTCCAAACTTCTAAATCTTCAAAATTACTTGCCATACTTTCTTTGTATTAAATTATTATAACATTCACCTAATCACCTAATTAATAAATAACGAATCAACAAATTAACGAATCAACCAATGAACCAATTAACTAATTAATAAATCAACCAATTCACTTCACTTTCCCCCTAATCGCCTCTGTAGGATTCATTTTAGCAATTTTTCGAGCAGGCAAATAACTTACTACTGCGGTTACTATTAATATAAAAATCATGGTACCAAAAACCAATTCTGGACTAATGCTGGCGTACATAGTATCAGCCATCGGAACACCCATTTCACTGGCATCCATTTTGAAAGATATACCTTTTACCACCATATAATACATAATAGGCGTTCCCCAAATAGCACCTAAAACAAAGGCTAGCAACGCATTAATAGTTCCTTCGAGTGTAAAATGCCAAACTACTTGTCTTTGCGTCATACCCAATGCAACGAGTGTTCCAATTTCACGTTGTCGGCGGAAAATGGACAATGTTTGTGTATCGAAAATGGCCAACATACCTAATAAGAGGAAAAGCATATAAAGAAAGCTTGTACCAACAGACTTGGTTTTTACAAGCAATCGTGTCGATTCTGTTAGATTATCCACATTTTTGAAATTCCATCCTGCAATCTCCTTCGGTTTTATTTCAGGCGATTTTATTAACAGGTTAGCGCAATCAGATTGCATCGTCATTGCTTGTAGTTTGTCAAGCGGTAGCCACAAAATGCCATTATCAATGCTAGGTATGGATGATTTAAAAATACCAACGATCTTAATATCAGCTGCTTCAAACGTTCCATTTTTATCACGCCAACGAAGTGTAACTACATCATTCATTTTCATTTTGGTTTGACGAGCCATAAATGCGCCAATAATCACAGGAATTTCATTGCTATTTGTTGTTAATTGAGCTGTGGGTATTCTAAGTAATTGCTGCTTCGGTCTGATACCTTTCAACAAAACTCCACGCATTCTGCCATCCGGGTAAATACTTCCCTGAGAAATTAGAATTGGTTCAATCTTCTGATTATCAATGTCTTTTTTGAATTCAAAAGGAATTTTTACTGTGCTCGAATCCAATGAAAACGGATCGTAAGGATCATATTTCATTTGCCAATACTGACCATCTGCAATTTCCCATTTCACGGTATCGTCTACAGCTTGCGTACTCCAGCCTTGTAAAATTCCCTGCAAAATAATAATCAGTACAAACGAAATGGAAAGTACAAAAACATTGAGCCAAGTTTTTAATCCATTACCTATCAAGCTTCTGAATGCGGTTTTGAAAAGAAAAAAGCCCCCAGACCCCCTAAAACCCCCAACCCCTAAAGGAGAATGGAAGATAGTTTTTTTTATTTCAATCTTATTTTCATTCGTCATAATTGTAAAATTTTAGAAATTAGTACTAATTTAGTTCCCCTTTAGGGCTTAGGGGTTAACCATTTAGGGGTTGGGGGTAGCTTGTATTGTTTTATCTTCAACCACTTTTCCATCTTGCAATCGAATTATTCTTTTCAAATAAGCAATTACTTTTTCATCGTGCGTTGCAAAAATAAAGCTGGTTTTAAGTTCTTCATTTAATTGGAGCATCATTTTCAGGATGTTATGTGAATTTGCCGAATCAAGGTTGGCAGTAGGTTCATCGGCCAAAACAAGAACAGGTCTTTTGACCATTGCCCTGGCAATAGCAACCCGTTGACATTCGCCACCCGAAAGCTGTGCCGGACGTGAATTTACTTTGTCGGTTAAGCCTAGCCATTCGAGCGTTTCCATAACACGCTTTTTACGTTCACCAGCCGATAAATTCAACAGTAAAAGTGGAAATTCAACATTTTCGAAAACTGTGTATACGGGCAATAAATTGTAATTCTGGAAAATAAAACCTAATTCTTCTTTTCTTAATTTTGCCGCTTGTTTAGGGCTTAGGTTTCCAATTGATTTCCCAATTACAACAACTTCACCAGATGTAGGCACATCCAGAGATCCAATAATGTTGAGCAATGTTGTTTTTCCCGAACCACTCGGACCAACCAAGCCGGTGAATTCTCCTTCTGAAAATTCAAGGTTTATATCATTCAATGCCGTGAAAAATCCTGCACCCACAGGAAATTTTTTTACCAAATTTTTAACTTCTACAATTAAACCTCCCTTAATCCCTTCAAATGAGGGAGATTTATCATTATTCGTTTTTTTTGAGTTCATGAGAATTTTTTATATTTAGTATTATTCAAAAATAAACAATTTAAAATAAAGTAATAAAAATATTTTAAGCTTTAGCCAAGCTAAAATAATCCTTAACGCTCTATTCCCCTCCTTTGGAGGGGTTAGGGGAGGTCAAAAATTATAACTCACCATGACTTGCATACCTTTTCCCGAAAATAAATTTTTACTATTCGATTGAAATGAAAGCATTTGTGCGTTAACCGGATTCCAAAATCCTATGGCATAAATACTCCATTTATCATAAGTTCTACTCCAACTGGCATAATTAAACAGCATATTTTGACCGGGAACATAAAAAAGCATAAACGATAAATTATCCATAATAGAAAGTGGATAACTTATCATGGAACCTAGGAGATTAAAACTGTTGCCATTTATAAAGAGCTGATTTCCTGCATGATAACGCAAGTATTCCACCGTTAGTCCTAAACCATTCCCTAATGGTAATGTATAATCAATTCCCAAATTCCACATATCCTGAAAACGGGGAATCATAATATAGTTCTTTTGACTTATCGTAGTTGAATTCTCGAACCAAATTCCTGCGCCAATATCCCATTTGCCATCAAGTCCAATTCTTGATTCATTAAGTAGCTGATAATCATTCCATCTGCTCGATAAGGAATTTATAGCATGAACTTTTCTGTAATTTGTGCTTATTGCAATTTCTCCTTTTAAAAGAGGTAATTCTAAACGTCCACCCAATTCCGGTTTCCATTGTTCGGTAGCATTAACTTCCCAACCTTTGTTGTTTTTATTCCCAATTAATCCCCATGCCCACAAACTTCCGTTATTGTTAAAATAATATTTCCCCAGTAAACCATAAACTCCGTCAGTCAATTGCAGCGGATCACGCACATCCATGCCGTCGAACCACATAAGCGGACGAAACATTTTTGCCTGTCCGAAATTTATTTTTTGTAAACCGGCTCTGATTTCAATTTTATCAGTACCAAATCTTGCTAAAACACGGTAAGGCTTTAATTGTCCTGTGGCTTCGGTATATTTCAAGTCCTGAAAAGTCACATTACCATTAATATTTAAAGAAGATTCAAAGTCAAAAAATGAATTTTCAGTAAAATTAAACTTTCCTTTAAGTGATGGCACAAACCTGGCTCCAGGCTGGAGAACAAATGGATTTTCAAATTGAGCAGTTGTCCATGCTACAATTTGACCATTCAAATGAATTTTTGCCGAATCGTTTTGTGCAAATACATCAAATGAAAAAAGAATAAAATAAATTATATATACTAAGTTTTTCATTGTCAATTTTCAACTTTAAACAATAAACTATTTCACCGGCATAATACCATAAACAATTGATAGTGAAAGCTGTCTGGACATAGTTTCTGCGTCTGGAAACATGGACATAAGTTCAGGTGTAGTGCAAAGTTCCATTTGTTTTTGCATCATCCACATAACGTAATCTATGTTCAATTCAGGATTCATTTCTCCTTTTTGCTGTGCATTTACAAAAAAAGTTTTGGTAATTTGCATCGATTCTGCAACCATTTTATTAAAATTTTCAAGTATGTCTGCCGCATCAGGATTAAAGAAGTCAGCTACAAATTCCATCGAAAAATCTTTGTTCAAATCAAATTTTAATGCCATAATTTCGTTCATCTTTTGTGAGAAACTTTTTTCAGAATCAATAATCTGCTTGTAAAGCAACATCATTTCGCTGTTAAGTTTATCCAAGATGTTAATTACTAATGCTGATTTGTTGGCATAATAGGTATAATATGTTTTACGACTTACATGCGATTTTTTACAAATCTCATCAATACTTACTTTTTTGAAACCATGTTTCCAAAAAAGTTCACGCGCTGTGCTTTCAATTTTTTCTTTTTTAGTCATTTTGTATACAAATATGAATCAAAGTTACAAAATATATTTAAATGCAAGCAATATGTTACCTCAAAATGTAGGATTTAACAATATTTATACAAGTCATTAAAAAAATCGTAATCAAAAGTAAATGTGACTAAGAAAAATGTCTAATTTTGTAAAATCTAATATAAAAAATAAATTCTATTTTTATTTTAATATTCATATAAATTTAACTCCCAAAACTTTAATATAAATTTTCGGGAAACTAGGAAATAATTATACTTTACTAAAAATAATGTACCAGTCTCATTCCCCCTTTAGGGGGTTAGGGGGCAGTTATGAAAAATTACAAACAGATGAAAAAAGAATATTCATTAGAAGAGTTGTTACACAAAGCAGCATCATATTGTTCAATATCAGAACATTGTATAACGGAAGTTGAAGAAAAATTAAATGCCTGGGGTGTTACAACAGAAGAAAAAACAACTATTATTGATCGCTTAATTACTGAAGATTTCATAAACGAAAAACGCTTTTGCCAATATTTTGTAAAAGATAAATTTAGGTTTAATAAATGGGGCAAAATTAAAATTTCGTATGCACTAAAGGGTAAAGGACTTGATAATGAGTTAATTTCAGCATCTCTAAATATTATTGACGAAGGAGAGTATGAAGAGTTGTTGGCTTCAATTTTAAAAACAAAATTAGCAACAATTAAATATGAATTCGAATACGAAAAACAAGGTAAATTATATCGTTTTGCTCAAAGCAGAGGATTTGAAAATAGTGTTATTGAAAAAGCACTTCGATTAATTAATAATTAAATATGCAAATAATAGCTGTTTTAAATGAATTAATTCAACTATTATTGCTTATTACAAGATAAAAAACAATAAAAATGGGTTATTCGGCTACTGAAGAAAAGGCAAATACTATTACACACGGTATAGGCATATTATTTGGAATATTTGTTTGTGTTATACTCTTTCAGAAATCTGATTTTTCAGAAAGCATTTGGTCTACTGTAAGTTATATTGTTTATGGTTTGTTTATGACACTTTCGTATGTTACTTCTACACTGTATCATATTGACAAAAATACAGGACGTAAAGTTGTTCGCCGTAAATTTGACCACGCTGCAATTTATGCACATATAGCAGGAACTTATACGCCATTCACTTTAATTGTTCTTCGCAATGAATCATATTGGGGCTGGACATTATTTGCTGTAATATGGATAGCTGCTTTGGTTGGCATACTTCTAAGTTTTTTAAAACTTAAAAATGCCAGCAAAATTGAAACAGCATGTTATATTGCCATGGGTTGGGTAGTAGTTATAGCGTTCAAGCCTTTGTACGATGTTTTACTAGCCAATAATTCTATAGTAGTTTTGTGGTGGCTGATTGCAGGTGGCTTATTTTATACCGTAGGTGCCATTATTTATTCTTTCAAAAAAATTGAGTATATGCATGCTATTTGGCATTTGTTCGTGTTGGGTGGTAGTGTTTGCCATGCTATTGCAATATGGTTAATTTGAGATTTTTAGAACAAAGAACAAAGATTCAAAAGCCCCCTCCCGAAGCCTCGGGATGGGGGCTTTAAGACCAAGTATTTGAAACCCAAAACATTGAACCCGAAACTTTCAAATCTGATTTTATTCTCTCATCAAGAAGCGTCCTATTCTGCGTGTTTTTTGTGTCAGTAATATCTCACGTCCAAGTGTGGTTTTATTCACAATTTCAGTATTCATTCCTCGTATTGTAAGTAATTCAAGACCAGTATTATAGTTAACTTTAAATTCATTTCCTAATTCATCAAGTGCTCCGGACAAATAACGGGAATTATCTACACTTACCGAAATGCTGATAGCAGATGATTGAATTAAAGAAATTTTCATACGGTTTTTATTCAAAATTGCAAATGCTTTGGACAGACTTTCTTCCAAAACAAATGAAAAATCGCGGGGACGAACAGTTATTAAAACTTGATTTTTACGTAGTATCAAAACCGGAATTTCTATAGGATTATCGGTGGTAGATTTAATTACTGATCCGGCTTCGGTAGGGTTTCCAAACGGACGAACATACAAGGGTATTTGTTTGTTTTCGAGTGGTTTAATGGTTTTTGGGTGAATAATTTGCGCACCGCTAAATGCCAGCTCAACAGCATCCAAATAGGTTAGTTCTGGAATTAATACGGTATTTTCAAAAATTCTTGGATCGGCATTCAGTATTCCGGGTACATCTTTCCAAATACTTACACTTTCAGCATTCAATAAGTTTCCTACTACAGCTGCTGTGTAGTCCGAACCCTCACGACCAAGTGTTGTTGGGTCACCTTTAATATTGGCTCCAATAAAGCCCTGGCCTATATATATTTTACTTTTGCTGAAGTCAGCAGCTAGCTTTAATCTTGTTTGCGATTCGTCCATGCGCACATTTGCTTCACGAAAATTACTATCGGTTACCAATAATTTTCGCATATCCAACCAGGTATTTTGTATGCCCGAATCTAATAAATAGGCAGCAACTATTTTTGTTGAAATAACTTCACCGTATGAAACCAATCTGTCGTACCAGCGGTCATATTCATCTCCTATTCCATTGTTTATTAAATCTTTAAGTTCATTGAAAGAACTTGCCACAGCGTTTGTTCCTAAAGCAGGATTAGCAAACAGTTCATTGATAATTTCATAATGATATGTTTCAACCTCTTTCAACTTTTTAAGCGAATCAGGACGATTTGCTTTCATAAATTCTTCGAGTACAATTTCCATGGCATTGGTTGTTTTACCCATTGCTGAAACCACGATGAATAAATCATCTTTAACTCCTGAAACAATTTTTGCTATGTTTCTGATTCCTTCTGCCGAACGCACCGATGCACCACCAAATTTATAGACTTTCATTTGATTAATAATTATAAGATTATGATTTTTATAGAATAAATAGTAATACACCCCCAACCCCCAAATGGGGGCTTAAAGACCAGGTCTTTGAAAAACAGCTTGTTATGATTTTCGTTGAAAAAACCTGAAACTCTCAAATTTTCAAATTTTCAAACTCTTTTTTGACAGAGTCGGAACTCTGTCATCCCTAGACCCCCAACCCCCAAATGTTGGCTTTAAGACCAGCTCTTTGAGAAACAGCTTATTATGATTTTCGTCGGGAAAACCTGAAACTCTCGAATTTTCAAATTTTCAAACTCTTTTTTGACAGAGTCGGAACTCTGTCATCCCGAGACCCCCAACCCCTAAATGGGGGCTTAAAGACCAGGTTTTTGAAACACAGTTTGTTCCGATTTTTGTTTAGAAAACCTCAAACTTTCAAACCTCAAATTTTCAAATTTTTAAAAGTCAATCAGTATAAACCCGATTCTCTTGTTCCGAAACACGAATAAATGTGGTTCTTTTGCTCAATTCTTTCAGTTGTGAAGCACCCACGTAGGTACATGTGCTGCGTATTCCGCCCAAAATATCCAACATGGTGTTTTCTACATTTCCACGATATGGAACCTCCACAGTTTTACCTTCGCTGGCTCTATAATCTGCAACACCTCCGGCATGTTTTTCCATAGCTGTTGATGAACTCATACCATAAAACTGTTTCATCCTTTTTCCATTAATTTCAATCAATTCACCACCACTTTCGTTGTGTCCGGCCAACATGCCACCAAGCATAACAAAATCGGCACCTGCTCCGAATGCTTTTGAAACATCGCCGGGTGTAGTGCAACCACCATCGCTAATGATCAAACCACCAAGCCCATGAGCTGCATCGGCACATTCAATAATAGCCGAAAGTTGTGGATAGCCCACGCCGGTTTTAATTCTGGTGGTACATACCGAACCGGGTCCAATACCCACTTTTATTATATCAGCTCCTGCAAGTAGAAGTTCTTCCACCATTTCGCCGGTTACAACATTACCAGCAATGATTATTTTATCGTGAAACTTTTTACGCGTTTGTTTTACAAATGCCACAAAATGTTCGGAATATCCATTGGCTACATCAATGCAAATAAATTTTAATTGGGGATTAGATTCCATTATCTGACTGATTTTATCTAAATCGGTGGATGCTGTTCCTGTGCTAATGGCAATATAATTTTCGATACCCTGAGGTGCATTCTGAATGAATTTATTCCATTCTTCAAGCGAATAATGTTTATGAATAGCTGTAAAAACTTTCATGTCACTTAATGCCAAAGCCATCTCGAAAGTACCTACAGTATCCATATTGGCTGCCATAATCGGAACACCGCTCCAATTGCTGTTGGTGTGCATAAATTTAAAACTACGTTCTAGTTTCACCTGCGATCTACTTTTCAATGTAGAACGTTTTGGGCGGAACATTACATCTTTAAAACCCAGTTTAATGTCGTTTTCAATTCTCATTGGTTGGAAATATGTTTTTACCTGCCCCCCAACCCCCTGAAGGGGGAGAAATGCAAGATGTGTGATTATTTTGTTAGTTTATTTTGTATGCTATTTTTACTTTTTGTCTTTTGTCTTTGCTCTTTTGTCTTTGTTCTTTGCTCTTGATTCTAAACTCATCATTTTTCTATTCTAAATCTCTGAAAAACAATGATATTATCATAAGCTTCATTACTTCTGACCCAGTTTTTTAAAATCCCATTACTTTCATAATTTTCTTTCTCGAACATCAATCGGCTAGCCTGATTACTTTCGGCAATATGACAATATAACTGATTTATTTTCAAAAAGTTGAAAACATAATCTTCAATTAAGTGAAGTGCATTTTTAGCATATCCTTTGCCTTGAAATTTTTCGTCGACAAAAAGGCCCAGAGCAATTCGGCTGTTATGTATGTCAAAATCAAAAAGATCGAGAGTTCCTACTGTTTCACTGCTAAGTTTTGACTGCATCATCAATCGCAATTGTTTACTTTCATAAATGTCCAAATCAGTTTGGCTAATGTATTGTTTCAGAGCAAAATGCGAATAGGGCTGCCGGGTGTTCCCAACCGCCCATAACATTGGATTATTCTCCCATTTGTACAGTAGTTCCAAATCTTCTGGCTCAATGGCACGAAGTCGTAGAATGTCGTTTTGAAGTAACATTGTTTTTTTTTGACGAAAGATTTGTTTTCAATGTATTTTATCCTAATAATGAGCCGAAAAAACCCTTTTTCTTTTTAGGATAGTCACTTTGAATGTCATTGCTGATAGGTTTTAAGTGATTTCCGGATGCAATCATCTGATAGATTACTCCCCAGTCGGGCAAACCGGCTAAGTTGCGATCGTCGATAAACAAATCTGCTTTGAGTTTTCGTGGTTGTTTGTCGTTTACAGTTTCTTCGGGATAATTGGCATTTACAGCATAAAATTCTAGTCCACGAGCACGACAAAACTCAACTGCTTCCTCTAATTCAACTCCATCGCGTACAGTCCACAACAGCAATCGAGCCTGAAAATCAGTTTGTAAACGTTTTAAAGTATCAATGGCGAAAGGGAGTTCCCGACCAATTTTTGGATATTCGTGAGTAACTATTGTTCCATCGAAATCTACGGCAATGTCTAACATAAAATTTGGTTTTATTGTGTGTTCTGATTTTATTTACTATTTCGTTTCTTCGTTTTCTTCTAATTGTAATTCTGAAACAATTTTTACTTCGGCAGGTTTGCTAAAAAACAATCCTATAGCTGCTATGCCTGCGCTAAAAAGCATTGATTGAGAGTTCATTATGTAAAAGAACAATACACCTAAAACTAAAGCGAGTCCAAGAATTGCAATTCGAATATAGGCTGCTTTTTGATATTTTAATAATTTTTCATCCTGATTTTCAATCAATAGCAGTTTTTTTGTATAATAATGAAAGCCTGCCAATGTAGCAGGTACCGAACCAATAATAAGGATTATGAGTGTTGATGATATGCTAATTCCGGTTTGGCTTAATGCATCGATTTTATAACCCGATTTTAAAATATAAATTCCAGCCAGGGCTGATAAAATGGCAGCAACATAAACCGAATAGTATGCAATTGTAAGATTTTTGAGCGTTTTTTTCATTTTTATTGTTTATCTATATGCTTAAATATTAGCTTTTTATTGATTTTATTTAAAAGAGTTTGTAAATTCTACCCTATTCAGAATTGAGCGACCAAGTGTAACTTCATCGGCATATTCAATTTCGTCACCTATGGCAATACCTCGGGCTATTGTTGTAATTTTAATATTGGTTGGAGCTAATTTTCTGAAAATGTAAAAATTGGTTGTATCTCCTTCCATGGTAGTGCTTAAAGCCAGAATAACTTCTTTTACATCTCCCGTTTTTACTCTGTTAACTAAACTTTCTATCTCCAAATCAGCAGGTCCAATTCCATCCATAGGCGAAATAATTCCTCCTAAAACATGATAAAGTCCTTTGAATTGCTGGGTGTTTTCGATAAACATCACATCCTTAATATTTTCAACCACGCATACAGTTAAACTGTCGCGGGACTGATTACTGCAAATATGACAAACTTCAGTATCCGAAATATTATGACAAACTCTACAATAAACTATTTCCTTGCGCAATCTAATCATGGCATTGCCAAATGCATCTACTTCATTTTCAGATTGTTTTAGTAAGTATAATACAAGCCTTAAAGCTGTTTTTCTGCCTATGCCCGGTAATTTTGCAAATTCGTTCACCGCATTTTCAAGCAAAGAAGAAGAATATTGTTGTTGAATCATTCGGGTTTATTAAATATACTTAAAATTGAAATATACAATCCATTAATTTCTACTCGCTAACGCCCTAAAGAGGGAATTTTTGAGTGCGAATTTGTAGTATATTACATGTTATAAAACCTATTTTAACAATAAGGTTTTATGTCTGCAAATTTACGAAAAATATTGAAATAAAACTATTATGCATCACCATCTCCAATGTATCATTCATTTTTTGTATTTTTGTCCGCTATTTTTAATAACAATTCATTACATGACAAGTTCAACTATTTTAATTATTATTATTCTATATTTTTCTGTATTAATACTCATTTCATTTTTAGTGAGCAATAAAAGCACTGATAATGAGGCCTTTTTTCTAGGTAACAGAAAATCGCCCTGGTGGATAATTGCTATTGGAATGGTTGGTAGTTCTATTTCGGGAGTAAGTTTTGTATCGGTTCCCGGCATGGTAAGGACTATTGATTTTACTTATTTGCAAACAGTATTTGGGTTCTTTTTTGGCTATTTGGTTATTGCCAATGTGTTGTTGCCCTTGTATTATAGGTTAAACCTCACTACAATATACACTTATCTCGAAGAACGATTCGGAAAAAATGCTTACAAAACAGGTGCTTCGTTCTTTTTAATATCTAAAACTATTGGCGCATCAGCTCGACTTTATGTAGTTGCAATTATTTTACAAACGATAGTTTTTGACACCTGGCACATTCCATTCACAATTACTGTTTGTGTAACTATTTTATTAATATGGGTTTATACTTTTAGGAGTGGAATTAAAACAATAGTTTGGACCGATACCCTCCAAACAATAATTATGATTGCTTGTCTGGTTTTGCTGGTAATAGAAGTATCGAAACAGTTAAATTTATCCAATGTCGACTTGTTTAATAGCTTGATTAATAGTGATAAAACCAGAATTTTCGTTTTTGATGACTGGCATTCGAAGCAAAACTTTTTTAAACAATTTTTCAGTGGTATTTTTATTGCTATTGTAATGACCGGGCTCGATCAGGACATGATGCAAAAAAACCTTACATGCAAGAATATAAAAGATGCCAAAAAAAATATGTATTGGTATGGTATTACATTTGTACCGGTAAATATACTTTTTCTTGTATTGGGAGCTATGTTATTAATGCTTGCCAGTCAAAATAATATTGCATTACCAGTATTGAGCGATCAGATTTTACCTCTTTTTGCCACCACTTATTTGGGCAACACAGTTTTAATATTATTTGTTTTAGGACTTATAGCTGCGGCCTTTTCTAGTGCCGATTCAGCTCTGGCTTCTGTTACAACATCTTTTTCGGTGGATATAATTGGAGTGCAACATCAAGATAAAAGTAGAGCAAAACGAAACCGGATGATTATTCATGTTTGTTTTTCAATTATCTTTGCAATAATTATTTTGATTTTCAAGGCACTAAATAATAAAAGTGTCATTGATGCCATATATATTATTGTTTCATATACTTACGGACCTTTGCTTGGTTTGTTCACTTTTGGATTATTTACAAATCGTATTGCCAATGACAAAATGATTCCATTTATTGCCATTATTTCTCCTGTTTTGTGCTATTTTTTAAATGTTTATTCTCAGCAATATCTACACTATTCGTTTGGTTATGAGCTTTTAATGCTAAATGGATGCATTACATTTGTAGGTATGTGGGTGTTTTCAAAAAGTCTGAAAAACGACCCTGTTCCCTTCCGATAATAAGGAATAAATAATGGTGAGACTAATTGGGAATTTGAAAAATAGCAACTACTCAGCCCCCCAACCCCCTAAAGGGGGCGTTTTGGTGCATTTTTGAGAGTTAGTTCATAAAACAGAATGAAATTTTTATATTTATCAGCAATATAGCTCCATTATTAATAACTAAATCCTTGCTATAACATCATGAAGGGTATTGAGCAGTAAC
>CAMBSB010000146.1 GCA_945870155.1 Paludibacter jiangxiensis
CTCTGATTATGCGTTACATCCAAATAATTCAACACGGCTTCGCTTTCAAACTCAGCCGAAAACCTATGAGGTCTATACAGTTGTCCATCTTTTAGTCCTTTTAAAGCGATTGAATCATTCGAATAACACATTGGATTATAATGATTATCATTTAATGTCTGAAAAAAATAGTTGAAACCATGGCGGTCATTTCCGGGTGGCACATAGGTATCATAAGGGTTTATATATTCACCTCCGGGGCTTTTTTCAGAACCAATATAAGTTCCATTGGTATCGAAAACAGGAGTAGTTTGAACCCAATGGCATTTTCCAAAATAAGCAGTTTCGTAACCTTCGATTGCTAATACATCACTTATACATAATGCGTCGCTATTGAGATGCTCTTTTTTGCTTTTATGACAATTAGTTGTAAGACCATTTCTGACGGGGTACGTACCCGTTAACATCATACCTCTAAACGGGCTGCTCAAAGGAAAATTACTCATTGCCTGATTAAAAACAATACTATTATTGGCAAGTTTATCAAGATTGGGTGTATTTACCGGATCGGCTTTACCTTGAATGTATTTTTCATTATTATCTTTTGACCAAAATCCCAGACTATTCTGACGAAATTGATCCGGAAAAATAATGACGATATTCGGGTGCGTTACTGTTTGAGCTAATAAGCCTGACGCTGCCGTTAATACCAAAGTAGAAATTGATAGATTAGTTGTGAATCTCATAATATAATTTAGGAGTAAATGGAATTAATAGAACGCGGATTTAAAATCATTTTGCCAAAGGCGAAATTTAAATCCGTTTTTACATCCGCTTAATCAGCGAAATCCGCGTTCCATTTCTTAGTACAAAAATACAACTAATTGGAGCTTATGTATGCCGAAATTTACCGAAATAAGGGATAGAATTGTACATACTGAAAATATTTTGACTCGTTTATTGTATCTTTGTTTCACAAAAAAACAGAATCAGCATGGAGAAAATTGAAAAAGTAGTTTGGGGAATTATAGGCGCAGGCGATGTGTGTGAACGTAAAAGTACACCTGCTATGTACAAAACACCTTTTTCGGAAGTAAAAACCGTAATGCGCCGCAATGCCGAAAAAGCAGCAGATTTTGCCAAACGACATGGAGTAGGGCGGTGGACGACAAACGTGGTACACGAACAACCTATCCAACAACATCTTGTGCAATTGATTGTTGACGAACTTAGAGGCTTAGGAACTTCGCCAAGTACCGGAATATCAGGGGCGCGAGCTACGGGTGTGATGGAGGAAATAACGAAAGGTAAATAAGAGTACAATACAAAGCAAGAAATTACAAGGTTTTCGCTATGTTGCTGTTCAAAACAAACTCCTCAATATTATCTTTGTGAATAACCGTAAATTGCGCATCATTATAAGCATTTAAAAATATTTTTGGATGCTTTGTTTTTGCTGTTGGATTCCATTTGAACTCATAAGCCGAAAGTTGACCGTTTCGTTCTTCGAGATAATCAATTTCGTTTTGTTGTTTGGTGCGCCAAAACCACACATTGGTATTAATTCCGGCATAATGCAAGTGCTTCTTTCGTTCCGAAATGGCAAAATTTTCCCACAAAGCTCCCGCATCCAATCTGTTTTCAATTTGTGAATAATTGTTTATCAGTGCGTTGCGAATTCCATTGTCGTAAAAATAAATTTTACGGGTAAATTTCAATTCATTTCTCAAATTACGACTAAATGAACCTAACCTGAATACTATAAAAGCCTGTTCGAGCAATACAATGTACTTTTCAACTGTTTTAGCATCCAGATTCGTTAATTGTGCCAATTCGTTATACGACACCTGCGAACCAACCTGATAAGCCAATGCTTGTAATAATTTCACAAGGCTGTCGGGCTTTTTAATCTGATCAAGCATTAATATGTCTTTGTATAAAAAACTGTCTGACAATAATTTAAGAACCTGTTCTTCTGCGCCTAACGTTGTAATAACTTCGGGGTAATAGCCGTAAACTAAGCGGTGTGGCAATAGTCGTTTTTCTTCGAGCAAACCGTGGTGTTTTACCATTTCGGCAAACGAAATTGGGAAAAGTTGATATTCCCATTTACGTCCGGTAAGGGGTTCGTTTAACTTATTTGCCAATTCAAAAGCCGAGCTTCCGGTTACAATAAGTTGATATTCGGGCAAACTATCTGTAATAAGTTTCAATCGAAGTCCAATATCCTGTATTCGCTGAGCCTCGTCAATCACAATTATTTTTTTAGTTCCAAAAAAGGCTTTCAGGCGGGTAGCAGTTGTGTTCTGAAATAAATTCTGAACATCTAACTCATCGGCATTAAACCATAATAAATCGCTGTTTGATTGAAAGACAGACTTCAGCAAGGAGGTTTTACCAACTTGTCGGGCACCTAACAGAATAATTGCTTTTCCGGTAAAAAGCCTTTCTGAAATCGTTTTTGATAAAATTCGTTCAATCATAACTAATTAATTTATGCTGCAAATATACAACACAAAAAACGAATTTCCAAACAAAAACTTAACTTTTAAGGATTAAAATCCGCAAAAGTCATAACTTTTAAGGATTGTATTCCGCAAAAGTTATGTTTTTTGCCGGGATGTGAGCCTGCTGGTCAAGGGTTATATACCTCACTCCGTATTTTCTTCCCCTTCTTCCACCGTCTCCTCCGTCTTGCGGAAAGATGAAGGCGAAACTCCAAACTGCTCTTTGAAGCATTTGGCAAAATACTTGGGTGAGCTAAAGCCGAGCATGTAGGTAATGTCCGAAATGTTGTATTCGGGATTGTTGGTGAGCATGGCGGCGGCTTTTTTGAGTTTTACGGTTATAATAAAATCATTGGGTGTTTGACCTGTTATTCCTTTAATTTTACTGAATAGTTTGGTGCGCCCCATAGCCATTTCGCTGGCGAAAAGTGGCACGTCGAATTCGCTACTGTCGATGTATTTTTCGATAATGAGTTGTGCTTTTTCCAAAAACTCGCGGTCCAGATTGTTGGTGGCAATTTGGCGTGGCGAAAAATCGGTTTGCCTACTAAAGCGCTCCTGCAATAACTTCCGCCCATTTACCAGATTATTACAACGGGTGATTAATGTTTTGATATTGAATGGCTTGGTCACATAGTCGTCGGCACCCAAACGTAGTCCTTCAATGTTATGTTCCACAGCTGTTTGCGCTGTAAGTAGCACTACCGGAATATGACAAACCGTGAAATTGTTTTTAATTTTCGTACACATTTCGGTACCCGACATGCGGGGCATCATTACGTCGCTCAGCACGATAGATGGTTGATGTTCAATGGTCATTGCAAGCCCTTCTTCGCCATCGGCAGCCGTATAAATTTTATAAATTGGCTCAAAAACAGATTTCAGCATTTCGCGCAATTCATCATTGTCTTCTACGATTAGCATGGAGTAATGCGGCTCGTTGTTTTCGGTTTGCTGATTGATAACTTCCTGCATAAATTCTTCGTCAATTTCGTTCAGCTGTTGCAAGCAGTTTGTGTCAATATCTTCCACCTCCACAATATCTTCTTCGTTGAAATGAGCTGAACCTTTCTTTAATGTTACAGTAAAACGGCTTCCAACTTGTGGCTCACTTTCAACAGTTATTTCGGCATTGTGTAGTTCTAAAATATTTTTTGTAAGCGCCAACCCGATTCCGGTGCCCGGCACCATATTGCTTGTTTGCAAGCCATTTTCGGCCTGATAAAAGCGGTCGAAAATCTTATCCACGGCTTCGGCACTTATGCCCTCACCACTATCGAGTATCGACACAAACACAGCATTTTCCGATTGCTCGATTTGCAAACTGATAGAACCATTTTTGGATGTATATTTGAATGCATTGGATATCAGGTTATAAAACACTTTTTGCATTTGTGAGGCATCGAACCACAACAGAATTTCGGGTTCTTTGCATTCGAAATTAAACTTAATCTCGCGATAATTAGCGTATTCGGCAAACGACAAATACACTTCGTACAAAAACTTCACAAAATCGTGCCTGCTCACTTTTAGTTGCAAATGTCCCTGTTCGCTTTTGCGGAATTCGAGCAGTTCGTTTATTAAACTTTGCATATTCAGCGTGTTACGTTTAACGCTCAAAATACGGTTGTACACTGCCGGCTGTATATTATGCATTTGCAACAACATGTCCACTTGCCCTTTAATAAGCGTAAGCGGTGTACGGAACTCGTGCGAAATATTGGTAAAAAAACGCAGTTTCGATTGATTTACTTCCTCAATATGTTCTTTTTCTTTCTTTTCGTACGAAAGTGAAGTTTCGAGCAACAAGCGCGAACGGCTGAAATTAATATACCACCTTACGATTAAAATAATGAGCAATACATAAAATAAATACGCGTACCAGGCCAAATAAAACGGAGGATAAACCCGTATATTCAAATCGGTTGACGTGAGAATTTGTTTGTCGACAGGCGAAATGGCCTGAACCACCAATTTGTATTTCCCCGAACCAAGATTCATGAAATTAAGCTTCGAAATGCCCTGCGGCAATTCTGTCCAGGCATCCGAAAAACCCTCCAAACGATACCTGTAAACAGGCTGATTAGCAGGTATATAATTGTTCGATGCAAACTCAATGGTCAGCATGGTTTGTTTGTGATTCAGCTCCACAAGTTTGGTGTAAGCCAATGATTTTTCAAGAATTCCGGCTTCGTCGTTGGGTTGCACCAATTTGTTATTAATCCACAAATTCACCAGATTTAGATTGAACAAACGATGTGGTATGGATAAGTTTTCTTCGTTAAACGAAACCATCCCGTTCATTCCAGTCAGATAAATTTCGCCTTTACGCGTTAAACACTGCCCGCCACTGTAAAGTGAGTTTAGTGGCAGTCCGTTTTCGGCACTGAAATTATGAATTTTATTGTTTTCAACATCGAGCATGCTAAAGCCTTTGGTGGTTGAAATAATCAGATACCCAAACCGGGATTCAAGCATATTGCTGATAAAGTCGTTGATTAAACCTTCGTGTTTTTGATCATAACGTCGGAATGAATCTGAGTCAGAAAGATACAAGTTCAAACCGCCACCGCTGGTTCCTATCCAAACCCGACCTTTGCTATCGACCATTATTTTAGAGGCATTATTATAACTCAAGCTACCCGGATTATTTGCATCAAAATGATATGTGTTAATTTTCTGGCTTTTCAGGTTGTATTTGTAAATACCATTGCTGCCCGCAACCCACATATTGCCCGCTTTATCCATCTTTACATCCTGAATGTAATTAATCAATTTATGTAACTTTTCGGAAAACAAGCTGTATTTTTTCGTTACTCTATCAAACAAAAACAAACCTCCATGCGTGCCAACTACCAGATTATTGCCGTATGGTATAATGGAACTCAAAATATCAGTTTGTGGCCATTCGGGTTTAATTTTGTTGTATGGAGTAAAAAGACCGGTTTTAGTATTTAACACACTTACACCGCCTAAATGTGTAGCAAGCCATAGTTGACTGTATTGGTGGTCGTAGTAGGCTGCTTTAATATTATCAGAAGTTAATCCGTTGGCGGTATTGAAAATTTTATACGAATTGTTTTTTGTGTTATAATAAATCAAACCATTGCCTTCGGAACAAAGGTAAAGATTCTGCTTTTCATCTTCCACAATACTGCTGATAATAGGGAAAGGCTTGTTGCGGAAAACGCCATCCTGCAAAGTGTGTTGCGTGTAAAAATTAATGTCGGGATTAAAATAATTAATACCTCCAAAATAGGTTCCAACCCATATAGTGCCCTGATTATCTTTGAGTAAAGCCCAAACCGATTCGTTCGAAAGTTGTCGGTTGTTTTGCTCTTCCGAACTGTAATGTTTAAACTGACCGGTACCTGCAATCAGACAGTCGAGCCCTTTTTTAGTACCTATCCACATCGAACCGTTATTGTCTTCGCACACCACGCGCACAAAATTCGACGAAACCGAACTTTCGGGTTTTTTCGAATTGTAACTATAGTTTGTAAATGTGCCCGAACGATCCATTTTGAACAGGCCTTTTTCCCATGTCGAAATCCAGATGTTTTTTTTGCTGTCTTCGAATAAATAAGATACCTGACTGCAATCGGGTAGGAGTGAGCGTACTTTTTTATTTTGGTCAATCACAAAAACACCCGACGATAGCGAACCCAAAATAATTCGTTGGTCGGCTGTTTGTAAAATCTTTTCGATAGGCGATTTACATTGATTCACAATACAATATAATTCCTTGACCCCATTTTTATAAGTGTACAGTTTGTTTCCTTCGGTAATCCACAGATTTTGAATGCCATAGCACATGCCGCTCGTGCTTTTTCGTTGAATACTTTTCATGGCTGATGTGCTCAATGTGTATTCATTAATCCCGTTTTGAGTTCGAATATACACATGACCATTTTTGTCACCGCATATGGTAAGAATCAAATTTTCTCCAAGGGAGTTTGTATCGTTTGGTTCGGGTCGCAAAATCTCCATGCCGTTGCCATTGTAGCGGTTCAGACCTTCGCGGGTAGCAAACCACATAGCCCCCAGTTCATCCTGATAAATATTGTTCACCGATAGTTGTGACAATCCTTGTTCGATTCCGATTTTGGAAAAGTAAATATCATTGGAAGCAAAAGAGTTAATCGTATAAAAAATCAATAGAATTGTTTTTTGAAACTTAGTTATTTTCATAATGTTGTGATTTTTTTTATGTGTAACTAAAATTCAAATTAATCAATTAATTATTAGTTAAACATTTAGTGCAAAAATACATTATTTTTTTAGTTTCAAATTTACTTTTGTTCGATCTTGGAAGTATTTAATATGAAATGTGCAGAACTTGTTTACATGAAGCTTAAAAGAAAAGATTAATTTTGTTGCAGTTAAATTGAATAAATTCATTTTAAAAACTAAATTTAAATGATATAAATAAGCTTAATCTATTAATTATGAGCGATTTTTATCAGCCTTATTTGTTTTTAACTAAAATGCTTTATCTTAATGCATCACTTATATCCTGGAACAAATCTTCAACTGACTCCAATCCTACAGATATCCGAATGGTTTTGTCCGAAACGTTCATTTCTGAACGTACTTCGGGGGTGAATGAGCCAAAAATTGTACTTGCAGGGTGAATGGCTAAACTTTTGTTATCGAATAGATTGGTGGCACGTTTGATGATTTTTAAATTATTTAGAAATTTAAAACAAGCTTCACGCGACTCTAAATTTAATGTAAACATGGCACCGGGATATTCGCCAAATTGACTTTTACTTAATTGGTAGTATTTGTTGGTTGGTAAGCCGGTATAATTTACCGACTCTACTTTCTTATGACTTTCAACTAATTGCACCAATTTCATGCAGTTTTTTGATGCTTTTTCGAATCGAAGATCCAAAGTTTCTAATCCCAGCGTTTGCATATAAGCTGCATGTGGAGTCATATAAGCACCCAAATTGCGATGTATTTCTTTTCGCAATTTTACAGTGAATGCTGCATTGCCAAAATCTTTAGCTATAGTATGTAACTTTGGCGATGCCAACCAGTTAAAAGACGCATAATCCACAATTAAACCACCTAAACTTGTGGCTCCCCCTGAAATATATTTGGTGCTGGAAACAACTTCAATGTCAATACCAAAGTTTTTTGCATTAAAAGCACAAAAAGGAATTATGGTGGTGTCGGCTACTACAGGTACGTTTTTTTTATGCGCTATTGCTGCAATTGCATTTAAATCAACCACTTCCATTTGTGGGTTGGTGATAATTTCTAAAAATACGGCGCAGGTATTTTCATCAATACTCGATTCAAGTTTACTTAAATTAGTTAAGTCGCAAAATCGAGTTTCTACACCAAAAGCTGCCAGGGTAGAAGCAAAGAACGAATATGTATTCCCAAATAAATGTTTTGATGTAACAATATTAGCTCCGGCTTTAGCTAGTGTGAAAATAGCATTTGTAATGGCAGCCATGCCCGAATTCAATGCAGTAACGCTAAAAGCTCCTGTTAAGGTTTTTACCCTATCCTCGAAATGCTGAACCGTAGGGTTTGTAATGCGCGAATAAGTATGTTCTGCTGTTTTTCCTGCAAACGCAAGCTCCATGGCTTCTGCCGATTCAAATTCATAAGCAGCAGAGTGATACACAGGCATACTCAATGCATTATATACATCGGGTTTGGCATAAGGTGTATGCAGTAGTTTTGTTTCCATTTTGTTTCCTTTTCCCATTAAAAATTTTTCATAAGTTCACCCAGTCACCCAGTCACCCAATTAACCAATTAACTAATCAACCAATTAACCAATCAACTAATCACCCAATTAACCAATCACTACCTAAGTCTAGCACCCAATTTTGTTTCAAAATTCGATTGAAGTTTTTTCATAATGGTTTCGATTTGAACATCGGCAAGAGTTTTAGTTTCGTCTTGCAAAATAAAACTTACTGCGTAAGACTTTTTGCCGGCTTCCAGATTTTTACCTTCATAAACATCAAATAAATTCACTTTTTTAAGCAGTTTACGTTCAGTTTCAAAAGCAATTTTTTCAATTTCGGCAAAGGCTGTCGACTTGTCCAACAACAAAGCCAAATCGCGTTTTACTTCGGGAAACTTCGATAATTCGGTGTACTGTACTTTTTGCCCTTTCAGTCCTGCAAGTATTTCGTTCCAATTTAAATCGGCATAAAATACCTCCTGATCAATATCGGCAATTTTACGGATTTTAGGATGTACTATGCCATAAACAGCTAGTTTTTTGCCCGATTTGGTGTAAATGGACATGGCTTCGCTGTACAAATCATCTGAATATTCACCGACAATTAATTTCTGTAAATTTAAACCCAATCGGCGTAAAATGTTTTCGATATAAGCTTTAAGCTCATATATGCTCGATTTTTCTTCCGCTGTAGTCCACGATTGTGCGTGTTTATTTCCTGTAATCCACAATCCCAAATGATAATCTTCGGAGTAAGCAGCTAAAGTTTCACCTTCTTTTTTGTTCTCAGCATGATATTGGTAGCAATTTCCAAATTCATAAAATTTTAAATCGCTGTTTCTCCTGTTTATATTGCGTGCAATATTATCTAATCCCCCAAAAAGTAATGTTTGTCTCATAACGTTCAAATCGGAGCTTAATGAGTTCAAAATCTTCACGTTATTGATTTCAGGATAAGATGTTAAGTTGGTATAATACGAAGCTTTTGTTAATGAATTATTTAAAATTTCATTAAATCCTTGTCCTGTTAATTGTTCCGATATTAAATTCTGTAGTTGGTAACTGTCAGGTTTCGAACTATAACTTAGTGTAGATTTAAGTGTATCTCCAATTTCCACATTATTATATCCATAAATTCGTAGTATATCTTCAATTACATCCACATCTCTTTGTACATCAACGCGATATGCAGGGATGTTTAAAGTATAGCTGTCCTCGTTTTTGCTTACAATTTTCATTTCGAGAGCTGTAAGTATTGTTTCAATATTTTCAGTTCCAATTTCTTTACCTATCAACGAGTTTATTTTCTGTATTGAAAGCTGTACTTCGAATGGTTTAACTTCCTGAGGATAAATGTCTATTATTTCGCTGGAAATTTCACCGCCGGCTATTTCCTGAATAAGCAAAGCGCATCTTTTAAGTACATAAATGGTATTGGTAGGGTCGCAACCACGTTCAAAACGGAAAGATGAATCGGTGTTAAGTCCATGACGACGAGCAGTTTTACGAATTGAAACCGGATTAAAGTAAGCACTTTCCAAAAATACATTTTGTGTAGTTTCGCTTACTCCCGACTTTAAACCTCCAAATACACCGCCCATACACATTGGTTCATCGGCATTGCAAATCATTAAATCAGCACCATTCAATTTTCTGTCTATTCCGTCCAATGTAGTAAATGTAGTACCTTCAGGCATACATTTTACTATCACTTCTTTTCCGGTAATTTTATCGGCATCAAAAGCATGTAATGGTTGTCCCAATTCGTGCAATACATAATTGGTAATATCTACAATATTGTTAATAGGCCGAAGTCCAATAACCAACAAAGCATTCTTTAGCCAATCCGGCGATTCAGTAACCTTTACATTCGAAATGGTTACCGCCGAATACCTTGGACAAAAATCGCTGTTTTCAACTTTTACAGGGATGTTGAGATTTGTATTTTGAACTTTAAAATCTTCAACCGAAGGTTTTTGAAGTTTTATTGTTTTATTTTTCAAGGCATAAAATGCCGATAAATCGCGAGCTACACCATAGTGTGAAGCAGCATCTACTCTATTTGGTGTAATGTCTACTTCAATCAGATAATCATTTTTTATGCCATAATAATCTTTGGCTAAAGTTCCCACAATAGCATCCGAAGGCAGCACAATTATCCCATCATGGCTCGTACCTATTCCAATTTCATCTTCTGCACATATCATTCCCATCGACTCTACGCCACGAATTTTCGATCGTTTTATGGTAAAACTTTCTTCGCCTGAATACAATTTTGTACCCACTGTGGCTACTATCACTTTTTGTCCGGCTGCCACATTAGGTGCACCACATACTATTTGTAGCTTGTCTTCGGCACCCACATTTACAGTTGTAACATGCAAATGATCTGAGTTTTCGTGGTTCTCGCAAGTTAAAACTTCGCCAATAACCAAACCCTCTAAACCGCCTTTTACTGTTTGAACTTCGTCAACACTTCCTACTTCTAAACCTATAGAAGTTAATGCTTTACCTAAATCTACAGCCGTAACATCAACGTTAATGTATTTCTTTAGCCAATTATAAGATATATTCATAAAATGAAATGATTTTTTATACAACCAATTTTTCGTTGCATATTAATGATATTTTTTTGAAGGCACAAAGATACATCATTTTTGTAGTTTCATTGATTTGATTGATAGAAAATTATTTTCGAAATTATGATATAACTTTTATTTCCAAATAATTAAAAATTCAAAAAACTTTCATAATATTGCACATTTAGTTCGAGTTTGTGTTATTTATGATTATATTTGTGTCGTTAATTTTATCTCTATCTAATTAAAATTGATAAATATAGTGTGTTTAATTAAGTTTTAAAATGCATATAATTAGTTTAATACATAGCTTCAATCATTTTATATTTATATTTTTTTGAGTTGAAATTGTATAAATTGAATTGAAACTATCAATAAATCACAAAAAATTATGATTCAAGAAAATTTTATTCGTCTTTTTGAAGATTCATTCAGAATGAATTGGGACTTGCCAGCCTTTAGTAATTATAGCGAAGATACAACATTGACTTATGCCGATGTTTCAAAACGGATTGCCAAATTACATATTTTGTTTGAACAATGTAAACTAAAACCCAATGATAAAGTTGCATTGATAGGTCGAAATAACGACAATTGGGCTTTAACTTATCTGGCTACTATTACTTATGGTGCTGTTGTTGTACCCATTTTACAGGATTTCAACCCCAACGATGTACATCATATTTCCAATCATTCCGAATCAAAATTACTTTTTACCGGAGATAATATTTGGGAAAATTTGGAAGAAGAAAAATTAACTACAATTAAAGCAGTGTTTTCTCTTACCAATTTCAATTGTATTACCTTGTTGAATAAAGAGATACATCCTGATAATCCTGATAATGAAATAAGAGACGAACTGGTAAAAAAATACTTACAACCCGATTATATAAATAGTTTGTTTCATGCCAAGTATAATGAAGGATTTTATCGCGATCATGTTCGTTATATCGACAAACCAAATTCTGAATTAGTGTCTATTAACTATACTTCGGGCACTACAGGTTTTAGTAAGGGTGTAATGACTAGTGGTAATGCTTTGGCAGGTAATATAACTTTCGGGTTGAAGACCAAATTAGTTGCTCCGGGTTATCGTATAGTTTCATTTTTACCTTTGGCACATTCTTATGGTTGCGCTTTCGACTTTCTAACTCCAATTTGTGCCGGTAGTCATGTTTATTTTATTGGTAAAATTCCATCACCAAAAATTCTTTTAAAAGCTTTTGCTGAAGTAAAACCAAGTGTAATTTTTTGTGTCCCGCTTATTATCGAAAAAATATATCGCAAGCAAATTCAACCCATGTTGGCAAAACCTTCGATGCGTTGGGTACTGAGTATTCCATTTTTAGATCAAACAATTTTATCACAAATCCGCAAAAAATTAGTCGATGCTTTTGGTGGTGAGTTTTCAGAGATAGTAGTAGGTGGAGCTCCAATGAATGCTGAAGTTGAAGAGTTCTTTCATAAAATTAAATTTCCATTTACCATTGGATATGGAATGACAGAATGTGCGCCACTGATAAGTTATTCAAATTCAAAGGATTTTGTGCCAAAGTCAGCCGGAAAAGTATTGGATATTATGAAAGCTAAAATCATTAATGTGGATCCAGGTTCTGAAATTGGAGAGATTTGCGTAAAAGGTGAAAACGTTATGCAAGGCTATTATAAAAATCCTGAAGCTACAGAGGCAATAATTGATGCTGATGGTTGGTTACATACCGGAGATTTAGGAACCATTGATAATGATGGAAATGTATTTATTCGTGGAAGAAATAAAACAATGATTTTAGGTGCAAGCGGTCAAAATATTTTCCCTGAAGAAATTGAAGCTAAACTTAATAATATGCCTTATGTGATGGAAAGTTTGGTAATTGAAAGTAATGGTAAATTAATTGCATTGGTTTGCCCGGATTATGAAGCAGTAGATGCGGAACATGTTGACCAAAATAAATTGATTGAGCTAATGGAAGAGAACCGAAAAATACTCAATTCTACTGTTGCTTCTTATGAGTCGATTTCCAAAATTCAGCTTTATCCGAACGAATTTGAGAAAACACCTAAAAAAAGTATAAAACGTTATCTTTATTCTGTCGGTTTTCAGTCTTCTAAGTAGTTGAATATTAGACAAGTATAATTTATATCAAAAAAAAATAAAAAATAACTGCAAAAGACTAACTGAATATCAAAAAAAGATGTAATTTTGCATCGATTTTGAATTGCAAAATAAACATGTTTAATTTTAAAAGGTAAAGAAAATGAAAAAAGTATTTTTGTTTTTTGCTGTAGTTATCGCTTTCGCTTCTTGTGCTCCTAAAGCAACAGAAGAAGCTGCTCCTGTTGAAGATTCAGTAGTAGTTGTTGATACTGTAGCTGTTGTTGACACAACTGTTGTTGACACAACTGTAGCTGCTCAGTAATTAAAACAGTCGTAATTTATTACGTAAAGTTAATATCGGAAAAAATTAATTTTTTCCGATATTTTTTTTGTATAAATGCTGTTACTTTAATAGTCTTATTTACAGACAAATAAGTCTTTTTTAGTAATTCTAAAATGTTAAACATATCTTTATCGCAAAAATAAATTAAAAATAATCGATAATTA
>CAMBSB010000147.1 GCA_945870155.1 Paludibacter jiangxiensis
TAGTTTGGCGATACAAAATGTATGGTGAACGACGACTGATAATAAGCAAGTTCAAGTTTTTGGGCGACTTCCAGATTCCGAATCCACACATTTTCGTTTTCGTCTTTGGCGCGGTTCGAAATCTGAATTCCTGTAATAAGGGTCGAAAATGCTTTTTCGGACGAAGCATAAAAATCGTTTGGGTTAAAGCCTAAAAGTCCTTTTGTAGCAGCAAAATAGATACGACCAGCATTTGTTTTAATGCCCGAATTCAACAGAAAAAGTCCGGCATTTATACCTTCCGATTGGCGGTAACTAACTATAGTATTGTTGGTTGGGTTGTAACAAAATACTGAATTGATGGCGCTAATCCATAAATTACCTTTTTTGTCGCCTTCGATATGCGAAATAGATTGTGGTAAACCTACGCGCGATGGAATGGCTTTAAATCCATTGTTGTTTTTGTTGAAGTACAATAATCCTCCATTTCGGCTGCCAAGCCAAACTTGCCCTTTGGTATCAATATAAAGTGAGCTAATGTAATTATCGGGAATATAAAAATTTCCTTTTTCGGCCGAGCTATATGCATAGCTGGTATTTGTCTGTGGATTAAACATTTTCAACCCATTATCATCGGTACCCATCCACCAGTTGCCTTCGTTGTCTTCAACCAACGAACTTAATCCTGCAAAACTAATATTCCGGTCAGAGGGATTATATACTTCGAACGATTGCGATTTTTGATAAAACGAACATAAACCACCACGATTGGTTGCCACCCAAATATTCCCTTTTGAATCTTCTTTTATAACCCGTATATCGTTGTCGGGGATATTACTGTTCTGATTGTTGTAGACATACAATTCGCGGTTGGTGAAATCGTAACTTATCAGCCCTTTGTTGGCGGTTCCTATCCACAAAACATTGCTTTTGCTAAAACACAAGGATTGAATGTCGGCAGTTCCTGTTTTTTGTAACTCGTTGATAATTGAACTTTTGCTGAAATTGCGTTTTAACGTGTCCGATACAAAAAGTGCATCCGTACTGTAACCCATCCACAAACGACCTTGCAAATCTTCGGTAACCGGTAAAATTTTTCTTTCGGTACCAATATTTTTACCTGTCCTGAATACAACCTCAAATTTCGAAGGTTTATTGAGTAACAAGTTCACTCCACCCGATGCTGTTGATACCCACAGATTTTGAGAATGGTCTTCGAAAACGCTGTTCACGTAGGCTGTAGATAACCCTTTGTTGTCGATTCCTTCCGAGATGTATTTGTAACTTAAATCCTCATCCGTTTCAAGTTGCACAGTATTTACCACAAATAAACCTCTGTCGGTCGAGATATAAAGTTCTCTCTTGTTTTTTGACGCGTTTAAATCGGTAATTGTGTGTTGGTTTAGAAAAGAAAAACGCTTGTCGACAACAAAACTGTTTGTGTTGGAATTGTACTTGAAAAGTCCCTTGTTCGAACCAACCCAAATTGAATTTTTGCCATCGCTATACATACAATTAAATGAAATTCCGGCTGCAGTTTTTTCAAAATAGCGTTCGATTTGTTTCGTTTTTGTCTGGTACTTAAAAAGCCCGTTTCCTTGTGTAGCAATCCATAAATCAGTATTGTTGTCGTACAATATTGTTCTTACCCGTAAGACGGCATCGTTGCGAGTAACTTGTTTCTTAATTTCACTTACCCAAGTAATTTTACCCGTTTTTTTGTCGAAAATATGCACGCCACCTCTGTAACTTGCCAGCCAAAACGAATTTTCATCGCGGGCAATAATTTTTACAATATCATTGTAAGCCGGAGCGTTTTTTTGTGGTTGGTGTTTGAATTTTAAAAATCTACCCGATTTATATTCGTATTTATTGAGGCAACCTTCGGTAGCAATCCAAACATTATTTCCATCTTTGTCCGGATAAATATCGTGTATTACATTATTGCTCAGACTATAAGGATTTTGTGGGTCGAAGGTATATGCCGACATGCTAACGCCATCGAATCGATTTAACCCAAATTCAGTACCTATCCAAATCATGTTTTGCTTATCCTGCTCTACACAATTTACATAATCGCTCAACAGTCCATCCTTCATAAGCAATACTTTAACCTCGCGGTTAAAGCTTACCGGGAATACTTTCGGAACGAAAAGTAAACCAGCTAGAAGGACTAATATTTGGGTGCGAAAACTCATGTTGCTGATAGTATTTGAAATTGGATATTTAAATTGTAATTTCCAAAAAGGTTAACTGATACTACAAAGATAGCGAATTTCTAATTATTTACCGTAAATTTTCAATTCCCATAATCCCATTCGTTTCGGTTCTTTTGTTTGTTTCAGAATTGTGAGCCGAATATAACGTGCTTTTACAAATTTGTGCAACTCTACCGGCCATTCATTTCCAAGGTTATTTTTTGCTTTTACAAATTCCACCCAGTTTTTATTGTCCGTTGAGGTTTCAATTATATAAACGTAATCGCCATCTATAATATCAAAAACCGGAATCACAGAACTTATTTTTTTTACTTTTCCCAAGTCGGCTTTTATCCATGCCGGTTTGCCGGTTGGTGCAGCCCACAACGTACCATTGTGGTTGTCGAACGCCTTCGAAGCGTCGTATTTTTTACCCATTGTTTCCGAAGAGCTTGCTTTCGAAATGCTTAGTTCTGTTTGTATTTTCTTGTTTTTCAAAAAGTTACGGTCAACGCCGTTTCGGGTAACAACAACCGATTCGATAGTGCCATCGGCGTTTACCTGCATTTCGTCGAAAGCCACCTGACGAATAGGACCCCAAAACGGAGAATAAATTGGAATTGCCTGTTTGTGGTATGCAATGTAATCTTTTGCACCCAATCGTATGGTATAATGATGCCCCGACGACCACGACAAACTATCGGGTGTATTGGTCAAAATTGGACTGTTTTTTCCTTCGACAAATGGGCCTAATGGCGATTTTGAAGTTGCATAACGTACTTTGTAAGAGTCTTCTATACAAATCCCATCCGAATACATCAGAAAATAAGTGCCATAACGTTTCATCATATGTGGCGCTTCAAAATAATTGGCGGGAGTAACCAATCGGGGCGCTTCTTTAAACGAACACATATCGTCGTTCAATCGACCAACCGCACACATTCCGTTTTTCCAATCGTGTCCCGAGCCGTAATAGAGGTACGCCTGACCATCGTCATCAATAAAGCAATCAGCATCAATGCTGTGAATATCCTTCCAGTATTCGCGGTTTTTTACCAGTGGTTGTTCGTTCGCAATCAGGTTTTTAAATGGCCCAAGCGGATGTTCAGCAGCACCTACATAAATATTATGTCCGGTCGACGAATATAAATAAAATCGACCATCCTTACCTTTTACCACACATGGTGCCCAAATTACATCAGCCAACTTTGTTGTAGGCCAGTTAAGTTTCCGCATTTTCCAACCCGAAAAATCGGTTGAATACCACACAATAGCATCTTTGCTATCCCAAGCTGTGGCATAAATAAAAAATGTATCGTTGTGTTGCAAAATACACGGGTCGGCAAAGTCCCCCGGAAGAATAGGGTTAAAGGCAGTTGTATTTTTTTTGCCCGCAGCAAAGCTAGAAAAGCTAAATACCAAACACATAAAAATTACTGCATTGGTCATTGCAAAAAATGAAATCTTTTTATTCATATTATTCTGAAAAATTATTGGTCAAAAATAGGTGCTTTATTCAATTAACACTTTTTGATATGTAACATATATATTGATTAATGTTACATTTAACGCTTTCCGACCGTTTCGACAAGGTTTTCATAAGATATTGATATTTTTTGAATTACTCAAAATGTAACAATTTATAACGAATTGGAAACAATAGTGGAATACGAGCATTTGAAATACATCTAATTTTGGCAAGTTGAAAATTGTCATTTCTTGGACAGTCTTCAAGGTTAATCATTTAAACAATTTAAAAATTTGAATAATATGGGAAAATTACTTTTTTATCTTCGAAAAACGCTTCTAATAGGGCTGTTTTTATTTTTTCAAACTGCATTTCTTATGGCAGTAGTTACCAAAACTGTTGGTGCATCAGGTGCTGATTTTACAACCATTCAAGGGGCGTACAATAGCATTACAACAGTTACAGAACCCATCGAAATCGTGCTTCAGGCCGATTACAATTCTTCAGGCGAAACTTACCCGATCACATTGGGTGCCAAAACCGGCGCAAGTGCAGTGAATACGATTACAATTAAACCTGGAAGTGGAGTAAGTAAAACAATTGCAGCTCCCACTCCGGTATCGACAACCACTACAGCAGCATCAACTGCTACAACGAGTTTTACAGGAACTCTAAATGGACTCGCGGCTGGTGAAGTAATTGGTGGAATGGGCTTGTATAGTTTTACCGGCAATTTAACATCAAGCACTGGCGTTACCGTTTCTTCTGTTACTAACGGGATTGTAACCTTGACAGGACCAGGTGCAAATGCGCCAATTCCGTTAACGTCTGTAAATATGTACAATGCAAGCTGGTTAGCTACTAGTAGCTCTGGTACAATTTGTAAAGTTTCAAATGCAAAAACTACAAGTGCAAGCAAAAATGTCACTCTTGGAGCTGCACCTTCAGGTTTTACATTGGCAGTAGGAATGTTAGTTGGTGGAAATGGAATACCGGTTGGTACAACTATTGAAACGCTTACCTCCCAAACTGCATTCACAATATCAAATAATGCAACGAATACAGTAGCTGGTCAAAATGGTTCGCTATTTTTCACCAGCGCCACCGGTGGTAAGTCTGTAGCACCTTCGGCATTTCAGATTCCGTTAACAAGTACTGCCGGTTTAGCTGTTGGAAATACAGTTTCAGGTTCTGTTCCAGCTGGATCTACTATCTCCGCCGTCAATGGTAATAATATCTATGTTTCGGCATCAAGTATAACAAATGCGAATTTTAATTATGCCAATGGAGCAACACTTTCATTCGCGTCAAATGCCACAATTTATTTTAACGGTGCTCAATATGTTATTATCGATGGTGGTAGTAAAGCTAATTTATCTATTGAAAATCCAAATACATCATCCAATACTATAATATTACAAAATGGTGCTTCAAACAATAAAATACTGAATTGCACAATAAAAGGAGTTTCATTAACGAATGCCTATGCAACAATACTTATTGGCTCAGCCTCACAAACCCTTGCAAACAATAACAATTTGATTGATAATTGTGATATTCGCGATGGCGCTACAAAACCGCAGACAGCAATTGCATTTTGGGGAGCAAGTGGTATCGTAAATACTGGAAATACAATATCGAATAGCAACCTATTTAATATTGGTACAACTGCAGCAGGAAATGCTTTCTTTTTCTACTTTACAGGAAACTCGAGTGCCTCAACCACTATTGACGGCAATAGAATGTACTGGACTTCGGACTTGAACGACGGTGCTGTGGCAAATACCTATTATGGCATATTAGCTCGTGGTGAAGGCAATATCATTAAAAATAACGTAATCGGATACAAAGCTAACGACGGAACCGGAATATTCAAATTAACATCCACGACCAATTCACGTTTTATCGGAATCAAATCGGAGTGTGGCACCTCGTATGCTAATCGCACACTTATTGACAACAACACAATTTCGAATGTAACATTGGAAGTTGCTTCTTCCGGTACAGCCTATAATTATGAAGCAGTAGTTTCAGGAATAATTGGAAATGCAAATGGAGCATTTACCGGAACTTATGGAGATTTCACCAACAATAAAGTTCAAAATCTGAAATTGTACAATAGTGTTGCACCTAACCAGAGTACTTATGCGTTGTTTGCAATGAACATCTTCACCGCAAATACATTGGTAACCGGAAATATAATAGATAATATTATAGCTCGTGGCGGTACAGAAGCAACTGCTGCCAATTATGTAACTACGGTGAGAGGTATTCAAATTTATCAAAATGTAGGTTCTTCTTCTACTGTATCAGGCAACAAAGTAAGCAATATCGTGTCAGGTGATGCAACCATTGCAGCAGTATCTTCAGCTCATGGTATTTTCTGCGGAGCAGAAACAGTATCCACCATTGAAAAAAACAGCGTTTACAATGTTTCTGCTATAAATAATGCCGGAACTGCAACAACTTTTGGCTTAGTTGTTTTTAATAGCTCAACTTCCACAACGCCAACATACGTAAAAAACAACATTGTTAGACTTGGTACAGACAACACTGTTGGCAATATTATACATGCAATCTATCAACAGGAAAGTTCTACCGGTAATGGTTATAAAGTCTACTTTTACAACAATTCGGCCTATGTAGGTGGAACAATAGCTTCGGGAATAACTGGAAATTCGTATGCTTTTAATAGAGCAATTACAGCAGGTACTAAACTTGCCGAATTAAAAAACAACATCTTGGTAAATGTTCGCACAGGTGGAACAACAGGTAAGCATTTTGCAATAAACTTAAACAATGCTACTGATTATTCGTCAAGTTACTTGGCCAGTAATTATAACATCTTCCAAATAGGAGCATCAAACAATGCTTTTGGTCTCGTAGTAGCAGCTGAAATTGCTGACTTTACAACGTGGAAAAGTACATGTACAGGCTTTGATGCAAACAGTTACAATAGTGACCCCCAGTTTAATGGTGCAACTGCATTAACTCCTGACCTTACAATCAATCCAAACTTAGTTTCGGATGCTGATGCTAAAGGCGCTGATTTATCGGCTAATGTTACACACGATTTTGCTGGTACGCTAAGAAGTTCCAAAACTCCCTATGATATTGGTGCTTATGGTTATATCTCAAATCAGATTTCTTCAGAAATTAATGTAAACGATTTAACACTTACTCCTTCTAGCGATATTCAGGTAAAAGCCGGTGCTCATTTAATCATTAATCAATCTACATCCGTAGGTACAATAACCGTTGCACCCGGAGCTAAAGTTACTGTGTCGGGCGCAAATACATTATCGGCAAGTAGCGGAATTACCTTGCAAAGCAGTCCATCGGCTACTGCCACTTTGGTTGATAATTACGATAACCCAACAATTACGGCTACAGTTGAGCAGTATTTGCCACAAGGTCGAAATTGGTACATGGCAAGTCCTATTGAAACGAATATTGCCACCGCAGCTAATTTAACTTCGGCAGGTGCCACTTCGGTGTCGTATTACAGTGAACAAAATGGTTGGCAAAACTCCTATAGTGGCACGTTGTCCGAAGGTGTTGGTTATGTTGCGGTTTCGGCTTCAGGTTCGAATACGAATAAAATTAGTTTTAATGGAAAATTAAACTCCGGTGACGTTCCTGTTACACTAACACGTAAATCGACAGGTAGTTTTGCAGGTTATAACCTGATTGCTAATCCTTATCCTTCGTACATAAATGTTATGCCGGCCATTAACGCCAATAACAATTTAGAAACTACGATATGGTATCGGACACGTAAAACAGTTGCTCCTTACGAATATAAATTCGAAACTGTAAATACTACTTCGGGTGTTGGTACAAATGCTGCCGGAACAGGAATGGTAACAGGTTATATTCCTCCTATGCAGGCATTTTGGGTAAAAACAAATGCTGATATGCAATCATTTACATTTACAAACTCTATGCGCGACCATGCCCGCAATGTAACTGTTGGTTCTGAAACAATACCTACAACGCCATTAAAAGCAAAAAAACAGGAAACACAACGCATTGCTCGTATTTTAGTTGCAGGTAACAGTGGCAGCGACGAAGCTGTGTTGTATTTCAATGAAAATGCATCTAATAGTTTTGACAGATACGATTCTCGCAAAATGTTCGAAGGCGCAACTGCTACAACTCCTGAGATTTATAGCACTGTGGGCAACGAAAAATTAGTTATAAATGGTTTGAATGCCTTTAATAATGAAACAGAAATTCAGTTAGGCTTTATTGCTAAACAAGCTGGCGATTACAGCATTACAGGCTCCGGATTAATTAATTTCGAGTCGGGTACAAGTCTGATTTTGAAGGATAAGCAAAATCCAACAGCCGAAACAGAGCTTTCTGAAGGCACAGTTTATAACTTTAGTTCACAAGTAACTTCCGGAACCGACCGCTTCAGTCTTTTATTCCGTGCACCTGGTGTAACAACAGGAGTAAACTCTACCGAAAAACTAAATGCTCAGGTATTTGTAAATGCAGCAAATCATATTACGATTATTGCTCCTGAAAAAAGCAATTATGCCATTTATAATGCATTAGGACAGTTATCTGCAGAAGGAACCATTAATCATTCACCATTTACCATTAATCATTCAAAAGGCGTTTATGTGGTAAAAGTAAATAATCAATCAACAAGAGTAATCATCAAATAAAAAAATGCTGCCCCTAACCCCTAAAGGGGAACTGGATTAGTACCGAATGGTCTTCTCTTTAAGCCCCTTTAGGGGTTTGGGGCAGTTTAAAAAACAAAACACCATGGAAAAGAAAAAATATATAGCACCTCGTATCGAAATCATTTTTCTCGATAACGAAATATCGTTGGCATTGGAATCGAATCCACCTCTTGGGCCTGGTGAAGGAATTGGATTTAATCAGAATCATCCAATGAAGATTAATGAAGATTTAGTATAAAAATTATTGTTTTTAAATGAAATGAAAAAAACCCATGTGCTTTTTGTAACATTGTTTATTCTGGTACAATTGAGCGCTCAAAAACAGAATAAACCAGTTCAAATAAGTGGGATTTATCCGTCGTTGGCTTATTTCAATAATGAAGGAGAATGTGGAACTGGTGCTGTTGTGCCGTGGGCTGATAGACTTTGGGTAATCACCTATGGTCCGCATCTACCATTTGGCTCCAGCGATAAATTGTACGAAATAACACCCGATTTGAAACAAATTGTTCGATCTGAAAGTATAGGGGGTACGCCTGCCAACCGCATGATTCACAAAGAAAGTAATCAATTATTTATCGGGCCATACGGAATTGACTCAGTCGGCAAAGTAAAAGTAATTTCTTATAAAACTGCTCCTGGTAGATATACTGGAGCTGCAAGACACTTAACTGACCCTGAAAATAAATTTTATATTGCCACAATGGAAGAGGGCTTTTATGAAGTTGATGTTCATTCGTTAGCAATAAAAGAACTTTATAAAGACGGAAATTCATTGGATAAAGCACATGTTGATACGAGTATTAACCCGTCAAATAATTTAATACCAGGTGCACATGGAAAGGGATTGTATTCAGGACAAGGAGTTCTGGTTTTCTCTAACAATGGAGAAGCTACAGCAGAAGCGCTTAAGAAATTCGATGTAAAATCTGGATGTCTAGCTGAATGGGATGGAAAGGACTGGAAAGTTATTCGACGTAATCAGTTTGTAGAAGTATCTGGGCCTGGTGGAATTTATGGAAATTCAAATCCAAAAACAGATCCAATTTGGGTAACAGGTTGGGATCATAAATCTGTTATTGTGGGTGTCCGCAATAATGGTAAATGGAGTTTTTATCGTTTGCCAAAAGCGAGTCATAGCTATGATGGAGCACATGGTTGGAATACCGAATGGCCACGAATTCGCAATATAGGAACTGCCGAAAATGCAGATTATTTAATGACAATGCACGGTTTGTTTTGGCGTTTTCCTAAAACATTTACAGCTGCAAATTCAGCAGGTATTCGTCCGCGTTCATCTTATCTTAAGGTGATTGGTGATTTTGCACGATGGAACAATCAGCTTGTTTTTGGTTGCGACGATTCTGCCAACAAGGAATTTCTGAATGCACGCAGTATCAAAGGTCATATCGAAGGGCCGGGCAATTCTAATTCAAATTTATGGTTCACAAGTCTGCAACAACCTGACAATATTGGAACTACAGATGCGGGAGGTGCAGTGTGGCAAAAAGAAACGGTTAAAGCTGGTGAAGTATCTGAACCATTCTTGTTTGCCGGATGGAGCAAACGTGTTTGTCACTTGAAAAATGATAGCGATAAAAGCATGACTTTTACTTTTGAGGTGGACAAAGCTGGAAACAATCAATGGTCAACATTGAAAACAGTAACAGTAGCTTCACTAGCGGGGCTTACTGTTACTTTTCAGAACAAAGAAACTGGTGAGTGGGTGCGTATTAAAGCTGGTAACGAAGCGCGTGTATCTGCAAGTTTTGTGTACTCCGACAGCCGCAACCGCTCGAACAAACCTGATAAAATGTTTGCTGGAATGGCGGATGTAAATTCTCAAGAATCTGTAGGAGGAATAATGTACTCATTGGGCAATAATCGTCGTGTGATGGGCATACTCGCCAATAGCAGTATAAATAATAAAGTGGTTGACAGAGGTTACTACGAACTCGATGAAACCATGAAACTAACAAAAAACACGGATGCTAAAATGACGGAATTCATCAAAAACAAAATGGCAATACCAAAAGATGTGGTAACCATCGACAAAGGCTCGTATCTTATTGTTGACGATTCGAAACGTCGGTGGCGCTTGCCTTTGGGCAACGCGGCTTTTACTCCGCTCATCAAAGAAAATGTATTGCGTATTTGCCGCGAAGTGGCTACTGAGCGCGATTTGTTTAGTTTAGGCGGAACTTTTTACGAATTACCTTCTGAAAATGCGGATGGATTTGCAAAAATCCGCCCTGTATCAACTCATAATTACCGTATCAACGACTACTCTTCGTATCGTGGATTGATGGTGCTTACAGGCATTGATATGAAAGCGGTGAAAGGCAATGAACACATTGTCGTGTCCGACGACAAACAGTGTGCAGTATGGGCAGGTGCCATTGATGATTTGTGGAAACTGGGGAAACCACTTGGTAAGGGAGGACCATGGATTCAAGAGCAAGTGTTTGCTAAAAAACCTTCGGATGCTTATCTTTTCGGACTTTACGACAACCGTACGCTTACACTTACCAACCATACAGATGCAGATGTTAGTATTACAATTGAATTCGACCCATTAGGCGACAACGATTGGATGAGCTATAAAAAATTGGCAGTAAAAGCCAATAAAAAACTTATTTATAAATTTGATAATGAGGTGCAAGCACGCTGGATTCGTTTCGTTTCAGACAAAAACGCTAATCTTACTGCCTGGTTAGATTACAATTAAAGAAAAGTTCTATATTGTTTTTTTAATATTAGTAAGCGACTTACGGACATTCATTTTTACAACAAGATTTCCCTTGGTGGATTTTAAATAAATATTAATATCATTATGGGATATATTGATGCTTCAGTAATTGTTGCTTTTTCGGTTTTAATCATTTTAATAGGATTGTCTTTTTCGAAAAGATCGGCAGGCGATATGGTTTCGTTCTTTGCCGCTGGTGGTGCAGTGCCTTGGTGGATAAATAGTTTGTCGCTTTTTATGGGATTTGTCTCTGCCAGTACATTTGTGGTTTGGGGCTCCATCGCTTACTCGTCGGGTTGGGTAGCTATAACCATTCAATGGGCCATGTCGGTTGCTGGTGTTGTTACAGGTTTATTGATTGCACCTAAATGGCACAAAACAAAATCGCTTACAGCTGCTGAGTATATTTGCCAGCGATTGGGCGTAAAAACACAGAAAACATATTCGTACATTTACTTGGCTATTATGGTTTTTCTGAAAGGTGTTTGCCTGTATGCTGTGGCTATTATCATGCAAGTAACAACCGGCATTTCACTTTATTGGGTGATAGCTGTATTGGGAATAATCATTATTTTGTACACTACGTATGGTGGCCTTTGGGCGGTGGTGGTTACCGATGTGCTTCAGTTTATTATACTTATTGCAGCTGGACTTATCCTACTCCCATTATCATTCGAAAAAGTGGGTGGAATTGAAGGTTTTACAGCTGCCATAAATGCTCAACAACTTACCGGATTTTTCAATCTCAGCAATGATAAATATACCATAAGTTTCCTTCTCGGATTTTTGTTTTACAATATATTTTATCTTGGAGGGCAATGGAGTTTTATACAACGCTTTACAAGTGTTTCCTCGCCCAAAGAAGCACGGAAAGTTCCCATTCTTTTTGGCATATTCTATATTTTTACACCAGTAATTTGGATGTTACCTCCCATGCTTTATCGGGCAATTAAACCCATAGCAACCAATATTGACCCTGCGGCACTTATCCTCCAAAGCGAACAAGCTTATATGCAAATGGCTCAAACGGTTTTACCGGCAGGTATGCTCGGACTAATTACCATAAGTCTGATTTTTGCCACCAACAGTTCGGTTCAAGGTTTTTTAAATATCTCTGCAGGCGTTATTACAAACGATTTATTCAAAGCCATTTACCCAAAATCAACCGAAAAAACCTTAATGCAAGTTGCGCGCCTTGCAACATTTGTTGTTGGCATAGTAGTGATAGGCATGGGCATGCTTATTCCTCTTATGGGTGGAGCTACCAATGTGATTTTGAGTGTGGCTTCGATTACCGGTGGTGCTATGTATTTACCGGTAATGTGGACTTTGTACTCCAAACGTCAGAATAGTCATACCGTGTTAGGTGCAACCATTGCTTCACTCGCCATATCGTTGGTATATAAGTTTTTATTGCCTGTAATAAGTGGTGTAACATTATCAACCGCTGCCAGTATGGTTATGGGTGTGGTGGTGCCGGTTTCGATAATGACAATGCTGGAAGTTTGGTTGTGGTTAACCAAAAAGCCAGCAACAGAATACGAACAATATCAAAAGTATCTTTCGACAAAAGCCGATGCAGTAGCAGCAGCACCTGACACAACTACCGAATCGGATTCCGAAAATCAGTTTGGAAAACGAATGATTGGTATTGGAATATTAGTTACAGCTACGATAATTGGCATTTTAGGTCTTATTTCACCTTCGGGAAGGATATATGTAATTAGTACTTCGTTGGTTTTGATAGTTTTGGGTTCATCGATATATTTTAGTACGATTAAGAAGAAATAATTTAAGATATGATTAACGAAATTTTTTCAGTAGAAAAACGCACACTAACCAAAATTGAAAAATCATTTGATTTGGTAGTGGTTGGTGGCGGAATGGCTGGTGTTTGTTGTGCCATTACAGCTGCCCGACAAGGCATAAAGGTAGGTTTAATTCAAGATAGACCTGTGTTGGGTGGCAACGCTTCGAGCGAAGTTAGGCTTTGGTTATTGGGAGCTACTTCGCATATGGGCAACAACAACCGTTGGAGCCGCGAGGGAGGAGTTATTGATGAGATATTGGTGGAGAATACGTTCCGCAACAAGGAAGGTAATCCGGTTTTGTTCGATATGGTGTTGGTTGACAAAGTGTTGGCCGAAAAAATATTGAATTATTTTTGAATACCATCGTTTTTGATATTCAAAAATCG
>CAMBSB010000148.1 GCA_945870155.1 Paludibacter jiangxiensis
AAACTTGCAGGGTCAGCATAAGCCGGATTTTGAGCCAATCCACTATTGCCTAACATTTCATTATGTAGCGTCGCAAATTGATTGGCATTTAGCATTTTTATTGTATTAGTCGCATTCTGAACTGCATAGGAATAATTAAAATTCAATTGTGATTTGGCACCTGTACCATGTTTGGTGGTGATAATGATTACGCCATTGGCGCCTCGCGAACCATAAATTGCAGTAGCCGAAGCATCTTTTAAAACCTGTATTGTTTCTACATCATCCATGTTCAATTGATTTAACCCTCCCGAAATAGGAAAGCCATCAATAACAACAAGTGGATTGGCATCGTTAATTGTTCCAGTACCACGAATCCTAAAAACTGCATCGCTACCAGGCGTACCCGAAGAAATAACCTGAACTCCAGCGGCACGTCCCTGCAATGCGTCACTCACACTTGGCACTGGCATCGACTTTATATCACTGCTTTTTACAATCGAAACCGAACCAGTCAAGTCTTTTTTGCGTTGCGTGCCATAGCCCACTACCACTACATCTTGAAGTTGTTTATTTTCTTCAGCAAGCACTACAGTCTTTACGTCGGAAGTTGTGGGTACGATTTCTTTTTTTTCGAAACCAACATAGGTAAAAACAAGAGTTGGACGGTTTGTTGTTGATTGAACAGAGAATTTCCCGTTTAAGTCTGTTATAGTACCAGTGTTTGTTCCTTTTATAAGTACACTTACACCTATCAAAGGTTCTCCACTAATATCTGTTACAACTCCTCGGTATGATTCGGGCAATACCTGAGCTTGAGAAAAAATACTGGTAAGGAAAAAACTACACAACAAAAACAGGAAAAAATAATACTTCTTTCTATTAGCCATCATTTCTTATAGATTTAAAATAAACAAATTTGGAGAAAGCAATGTGCCATTCGTCAATGCAAATGTACTTTGTTGTTGGTTACAAAAATCGGGAGGTAAAAAAAATGTAGTGGTTTTAAACTCATAAATTATTTTATCTGCTAATAAACAGCATATTAAAACTCAATTCAGGCATAAAAATGTAGTAAATATATAACGAAAAACAGCCTGAATCCAAATCTGGAACAGGCTGTTTTAGTAATATTATTGCTTTTTTTACTCTGTTTCTAATCCAATCAACATTACTTTCAGTTCAAATTCGTCCCTGCTTCCAATTGCTTTGTTACGAATTTTTGTACGATAATTATAAATGGTGGAAAGAGAGCAACGTAAAAAATGAGAGATTTTGACACTATCCGAAATACCCAACCGGATTAATGCATAAATACGAAGCTCTGTATTTAGCATTTGCCCTTGTTTAAGCTGTAAGTATTCGTCATCAATAAGCAATTTTTTGAAATCCTGAACAAATTCAGGGAATAATTGCAGAAATGTTATATCGAAATTATAGTAAAAATCTTTCAACTCATCTTCGATAAATTGCTTTGATTTAATGGCTTGTAATAAATCATCCATTTTCCCCGAAACGGCAGTTTTATTTAATGTTCGACGATAATTGTCTAGCTTATCAATATACTCTGAGCACTGATCCATATACCGGCCAATATATTCCTCTTTAATCAGATTACTTTCGGTAAGTGTACGGTTAGCATCTTTTAATTCGATATTTATACGCGATAGCTCTAAATTGAGTTGATTTAGTTGTTCGTTGGCTTCACTCAAGTTTTTACGGGCCAAAGCCAGCTTATTCATCTGGCGATATACAAAAAACACTGCTATGATAAGCAACACCGACAATACACTGATACTTATAAGTGTAATAAGCATCAAACGCTGACGTGAATCGGTTTGAATCTGGTATGCCTTGTCGATTATAGGCATCATTTTCGAAATTTCATACGTGCGAAGGCGAGCATTGCAAAAAAGAGCATCGTCGAGCGAGCGTTTCATGTAATTATATGCGCGACTCACATCGCCATCTTCGTAAAGTAAAAATGCCAGTGTACGAAGTGAAATATACTCTTTTGTAGCTGATTGCAAATCGTTTATAGCCGATATGATTAACCATTTTTTCTGAAGCGCACGTTCGTTCATTCCTTCGTAAGCCTGAGCTATACTATAAGCAATAATGGCCTTGGTATGAATATTTTCTTTTATTGTTGGGAAATAGGATAATAGTAGAGTGAGTGCTTCATCATATTGCTTTCGTACAATTAACTGATCGGATTTAACCATAATATGTGGACTCGATCTCGGCTCATTGGTTGCAAGCAGCGAATCACGATAAGCAGAAGTTAAGTTGTCGTACCGTTTTTTTTCCTGAAAAGATACAGCATAGTCCGACATAAAACCATAAAGCGTACGGTAGATATGAAAATAATAAGCTTTGAGATCCGTAGCATTATTAATATCAACAGTTCCCAGTATATCCAATGCCTCTTTATACATCCCAGTAACTCCCATTATCGAAGCCAGATTAAGTCTGGAATCAATAATATTCCGTTTATTATTCAGCTTTTCGGCTATTTGAAGTTTTCGTCGGGCGTATGTTAGTGCCGAATCTGATTTATAGGCTTTGTATTCATCATACAATTTTCCACAAATATCATATTTTAAACTATCGGAACTGCTGTAATTAAGCAAGTCTTTTAGCTTGTTCAGTTTATTTTCTTTTTGCGTAGAATATATTTGAAAATTTTCTACAGACAAATCCAATACTTTAAGTAATGAATCTGTCGTGTTTTGTGCAGGTATTGCCAAAACAGAGCATAAGAAAATTAAAGCTACAATTGTTTTTCGCATTATTAACAATTATTCTTTAATGAAAATTTAGATTGACTTTACCGACTTAATCTCCATTATTTTATGTTCGAACTGTTCGTTTTGAACCCATGATTTGTTTTTTACTTTGGTTTTGTAAGTGTTGATGGTGTGTACGGAGTAATTCAGGAATTTTGATATTTTCTCACTTTCGTATACTCCTAAACGAATAAGTGCAAAAATGCGCATTTCGATATTTAATGTATTGCTATGCTTGTGACTCTGTTCAAGTTCTTCTCCTGTAAAAAGTTTCTCATACTCTTCTATAAAATTAGGAAACAATTTCAGGAAAGTTTCGTCGAAGGATTTGTACATATTTTCACGCTCATGTTCTAAGTCCGATTGTTTAAACGATTTTGCCAGATCGTCAAAGCTTTTAGTAGAAAGTTTTTTATTAACTAAACGATAAATGTGTTCTAAATTACTGATATTTTGATAAATATTGTAGAAAAAATTACCTATGTATTTATCTTTAATACTATTTGTTTCAGTAAGTTTTGTATTGATAATGAGCAGTTTTGTGTTCTGTTCTTCGATGGTTTGGCGGGCAATTTTTATTTTTTTCAATTGCTTGTTAATAATAATTGTTGACAGTAGGAACAAAACAAACAAGACAAATACGCTCGAAAACAGCCAAATCAGGAGGTTTCGTTGTTCTTCAACAGTAGTTATGCGTTCCTTTTCAATAATTGGCAAAATCTGGCCTATTTCAATTTTTCGGTGACGGGCATTGTATACCGACGCATCGTCCAAAGCCACTTTAATGTATTTGTATGCACGGTCAATGTCTTGTTTTTTCTCGTATAGCAAGGTTGCCAACAAGCGCAACGCAACCGTTTCTTTTGTCGACGATTGAATGTCGGCAATGGCAGCATCTATAATTTTTATGGCTGCTTTGTCATACTCATTGGTTAAAGTATAAATATACCCAAGACTAGATGCATTTATAGCAATCTCTCGGTAATTTTCATTGTTTTTCAGTGCCTTGTTAAAGTATTCGATAGCGGAGGGATAATCCTTCAACTTGAGGTTGTAAAGTGCTACCGAACTGAAATATTCGCTGGATTCAGGCTTCAATAATCTCAAAGCCATTTTACTGTATTCCAGTCCTTTGTATATATAACTTTCACGAAAAGGCTCCACGCGGTTATAGTCGGCCATATCATAATACAATCGCGCCAATGTTTTGTAATACATCAAGCATGTTTCCGTATTGCAATTGGTAATATCAATCTCCTTTGATAAATCAAATGACTCTTTAAATAAACCGGAAGACAAATAGCAAAACATAAGGCGAAGCGATGATTTAGCCAACTCATTAGAATCTCCCGAAATTGCAGCAATTTCTTTTGTTTTGGAGGCATAATAAAAGGCCGAATCGTATTTGTACGATTTATATTCATCGTATAATTGAGAATAAACTTGAAGTAATTTAGAAGGTTTATTTGCATATAAAGTAACATGACTTTGCAATTTTTTTATTGCATGCTCCTTACTTCGAATATTATATTCTGATTTTAAAAGATAACTGTCTAATACATTTAGAGCAGAATCAAGATTCTGCGATTTAACCTCTAATGAGTTAAAAATAGCAATCAATAAAATAATGTACGATTTGTAAACAATATCTTTAGTAAAGCTATGCATATTTAATTGAAATTTTTAAATGAAACTAGTACAATTTACTTAACTTATTCAATACTTTTTTTATTTTCAACTTAATATCGCTTTATTATAATAATAATATTCATTAAAATTTACTGTATTGATACGACAAAACAGTATGAGATGAATAATTCTTCTCATACTGTATATATTGCAGAAATTCGTTTATCATAACCGTAGGTTCAATTCTGCAACGAAAATAATACTTTTAAATCAGGAAAAAAAGTTTTCGGCTGATTATTTTGTTTTATTCTTCGCCTAATTGCATCTTTTGTACGTAAATCGCGTGCATTTTTTCTTCACGACCTACAATTGAAGGTTTATCGAAGCACTGACGACGACGTAATTCTTTTACTACGCCTGTTTTTTCAAATTTGCGTTTGAATTTTTTTAATGCTCTCTCAATGTTTTCGCCTTCTTTAACTGGAACTACGATCATAATTTTTACTTATTTTTATATGTTATATTTTGTTTTCAAATTTGGACTGCAAAGATAGATAATGATTTTGAAATGACAAAGTGATTTTTTGTTTTTTTTGTTTTGATTACTAAACAATGTGACATTCCATTTGTAAAATCGAATTATACAACACTATTTCAGTAGTTTAAATAGAAATATATTATAAAATAATATGTAATTATATTTGTTTTATACTTTGAATCATTTATAGTTCGATTTTACTTTTTGGCTCTTAAATAGGGTGTGGGTATTTCAAAATTATCATTTACATTGTTAAATACATCTTGCAAAGGAAAATATGGGTTGCGCAAAAGCTCTCTTCCTAATAAAACTAAATCGGCTTTTTCGGCTTCTAGGATTGCATTTATTTGTGAAGTGGAATTTATCAATCCAACTGTAGAAGTAAGTATACCTGTTGCGCGTATTGACTCAGCAAAAGCAACTTGATACCCTGGTGCCAAAGGAATTTTTGCTGTAGACACATTACCGCCTGAGGAGCAATCAATCAAATCCACTCCATTTATATGTAAAATTTCGCTTAATTTTATCGTATCGTCCAAAGTCCAACCACCTAAAGTCCAATCAGTAGCAGATAGTCTTACAAATATTGGAAGATTTATGTCCCACACTAATTTTACAGCATCCAAAATTTTCAACAATAATGAAATTCTATTTTCAAAACTACCCCCATAACTATCTGTTCGCTTATTACTTATTGGTGATAAAAACTGGTGTATTAGATATCCATGCGCTGCATGTATTTCTAAAACCTTAAATCCGGATTTCAAAGCTCTGAGAGCACTACGTTTGAATAAGTTTACAATATTGTCAATTTCAGCAAGGCTAAGTTCATGAGGAGGGATTTCTGATTCATCAAAAGGAATTGCAGAAGGAGCGACTGTTTCCCACCCACCAGTTTCAATATTGAGTTGTTTCCCTCCGTTTACCGGTTTATCGTGCGAAGCTTTGCGTCCAGCATGAGCAATTTGAATACCGCAAACTCCACCTACGGAATGAACAAAATTGGTTATTTTTTTTAAAGGTTCTATTTGACCATCATGCCATAAACCCAAATCAAAAGGTGTAATTCTACCTTCAGGCGCCACGGCAGTTGCTTCTAATAAAATCAGACCCATCCCTCCTACCGCTCTTGTACCATAATGCACAAAATGCCAATCAGTTGCCATTCCATCAACCGCCATATACATACACATGGGCGACATTCCAATTCGGTTTGGCAATGTAATGGATTTAATTTTCAATATATCATTTATCACACTCATAATACTTTTTGAATTTAAGAAAAAATAAATATTACTTGAGTAAACAAAATTGACAACAATTTGTTTAATATAATAAAAACTGTGTATAATTCTTTATATTGCTTTTTGAAAATTTTTAATTCAATATCAATAATCTAATCCTACTTTGAATCTTCAAGTATTTATATAATTATAATGCATCTAAAGAAGTATTAAAAATGTTTATGTTTTTAAAAACACCAAAATGGATTAAAAAACACACAAAATTGAAAATGTATTTTATTGTTAACTACAGCTAATTAGAGTTAATTATTAAAATATTTTACTTTTAAGTGTTGTAATACAAAAGAATTAACTATATTTGCAAATCAAAAGACTGAAATAGAGTAATTTATTGGACTATAGGAATGTTTTAACACACACAATAGTTATTAAATAGAAAATATACACATAATATAAATAACTGTATATCAATTTTTTTACTTATTTCTAAACAATATATATAGTTTAAGCGTTAAAATATAGATTCCAAAAAAACCAAAACAAAGAGAATGCTTAATTAAAAATATAATTCATTTTTTAAATCAAATAAGAATACTAAATAAAAGAAGCTTTATAAATAAAAATAAAAAAAACCCCGTAAAACACAAACAAAATGAAATTAGAAACAGAAAAACTAGCCCTGATGGATTTGACAGAAACCATGAAAACATTAATGAGTGCTCCATCGTACAAAATTGGAACATATACTTTTGATGTTGACAAAAGACAACTAATTCATGGATCAAGTTCAGTGAAGCTTACAGCTAAAGAAGCTTATTTATTGGTTTTATTTGCAGCTAACCCAAGTGTAATTTTGGAACGCAAATACATTCTTCAAACCATTTGGAAAGAAGATAATTTCCGCACTTCAAGAAGCATGGATGTTTATATCTGCAAATTACGCAAACAATTGAGCAAAGATCCTGAAATCATGTTGATTAACATTCATGGTAAAGGTCACAGAATGATTATTGGTTAATTAATTAAGCCAAATTGTTTTTAAAATCTCTGGTGTAATTATTTAAAATAATTGCACCGGAGTTTTTTTTGTTTTAATATCTTTGTCACGAAATTAATAACTCGTAGTCAAATCACTTTATATTTATCAAATGTAAAAAAACCAGTAAAATACAATGAAAAGAATTTTGATATTATTCCTTTTAACACAGACTTTAACTTCAATAAAAGCTGAAGAAGGTATGTGGATGCTACCATTAGTTGAAAAACTAAATATTCAAAAAATGAATGGTATGGGTTGCACTTTAAGTGCTGACCAAATTTATAGTGACAAAAATATTAGTTTAAAAGATGCCGTAATAATTTTCGGAAATGGATGTACCGGAGTTGTTGTTTCATCACAAGGATTGGTTTTTACAAACCACCATTGTGGTTTTGGAGCAATTCAGCAATTAAGTTCTTTGGATAAAAATTATTTGAAAAATGGATTTGTAGCTGAGAAAATAAGTAATGAAATACCAGCTAAGGATTTGACTGTGAAATTTTTAGCAAGTATTACAGATGTTACAGATCGAGTTTTATCTCAATTACCCCTGTCTGAATTTGATACTAAATATTCAAGCAAAAAAGATTCAATCCTGAATGCTATAAAAAAAGAATTTGAAAAAGGAACAAATTATTTAGCCAATGTGAAATCATTTTATTCGAAAAACGAGTATTATGTATTTGTTTATGAAGAGTTTACAGATATTCGATTTGCATTTGCTCCACCTACATCAATTGGAAAATTTGGAGGAGATACTGATAATTGGATGTGGCCACGACATACAGGCGATTTTTCAGTATTTAGGGTATACTGTGATAAAAACGGTAAACCGGCAAAATACTCAAAAGAGAACATACCATATTCACCTAAAAGATTTGTTTCAATCTCAATAAAAGGATATAAGCCAAATGATTATACAATGATAATTGGAAATCCGGGCTCTACAAACCGATATTTAACATCATGGGGAATAAATAACAGAATGAAAGCCATAAATCAGGCAAGAATTGATATTCGTGACGTGAAGCAAAATGAATGGAAAAAATTCATGAGACAAGATGAAGCCATCAATATTGCCTATGCCAGCAAATATGCCCGCAGTTCAAACTATTGGAAAAACAGTATCGGTATGAATAAAGCTATTTTAAAATTGAGGATAATTGATAGAAAAAAAGCTGAAGAACAAGCATTTAAAGAATGGGTATCAAAAAACAATGATAGAAAGTCAAAATATGGGAATGTATTGGAAAATTTAGAAAATGCCTATACAAAAATATTTCCTTATACTCATTCGTTAAATTACCTACGTGAATCATTGTTAAGCGGCATAGAATTGCCTCGAATAGCAAATCAATTATCAAAAATAACAGCTAAATCAATAACAAAAGATTCAATAATAACTGAAGCCAAGGAACTTTACAAAGATTATTATGAACAAGTAGACAAAGCAACTTTTGCTCTAATGCTTTCAGAATTCAAAAAAGTTAATTCAAAAGACCTTTTACCTGATATTTATAACGTAATTGATAAAAAATATCGTGGTGATTATTCAAAATTTACAAACCTGCTATTCGAAAAATCATCATTTGCAAATTATGAAAAGTTCATTAAACAATTAAATAAAAACAAATCTGTATTCCAGAAAGATCCGGCAATAGTTTTTTATACTCAAATATCAAAAGCAATTGATAATTTACAATCCGACGAGTACAATAAACTTATTAAAGTGATATCAGATAATGAACATTTATACGAGGCTGGATTAAAAGAAATTGCAATTGAAAATGGAGCTTCAAGATATCCTGATGCCAATTCAACAATGCGTTTAACCTACGGCAAAGTTGGTGGATATAAACCTAACGATGCTGTTGAATATAAATACTATACCACCACAAATGGAATTTTAGAAAAAGAAATCCCAAATGACAGTGAGTTTGATGTTCCTGCAAATCTTAAAACGGCTATACTTGAAAAAAACTTTGGCAAATACCTTGATAAAAATACCGGCGAAATGCATGTCGCTTTTTTGAGTAATAATGATATAACAGGTGGAAATTCAGGAAGCCCAATTTTTAATGCCAATGGTGAGCTATTAGGATTAGCTTTTGATGGTAATTGGGAAGCTATGAGTGGAGATATTGTTTTTGATCCAAATTTGCAAAAAACAATTAATGTAGATGTAAGGTATATGCTTTTTATAATGGATAAAGTTGCTGGTGCAAAACGATTGATTGAAGAATTGGAAGTGAAATAATTGAAAAAATTGATTACTTGGTTTATATAAAAAAAAGATAATTTTAAATATACAAGTAAACAATAAATCATCTCAGAACGCTAAACATTTTAGATTTAAATTTATCAATGCGTTAAAACTACTTACTTCAAATTAAAATAATATTTTAACTCAAGAAAAGGGGGCGGCTCGACTCAAAATTGAGCCTATCCCCTTCTTCAAATTAAAAGATAAATCTTTATTAAACTGAACGTTATAAAATCAAAAATATCTGCTTTAAAAAAATAATTTCATCTGATATTAATGATTAGAAATTAATTTTATTTTAAGTAAATGGAATTAAAAATATCGAATAACAACAAATAAATTTTGATATTCAAATAAAATCAATTTACTTTGTACTGAAATTTATAAAGTAAACATAAAAAAACAGGAATGAAACGACTAAAAACACTTTGCTTGATATTATTGATAATATTCTTTGGGAGTTTGTATCAGGGTGCTGTTTTACCCTTTATTGAGGGTGTAAAATATGGTCTAACCATTGCAAAATATGAAACTGAAACCAATACAAAAACAGAAGAGTTTTTGATGATGGATGTTACACCCAAGAATGAAAACTTTGTGGAAACAACAGAAATTAATAGCAAAACCGGAGAAGAAGTTCTAGTTCGGGCAACAAATATTTCAGTGATAGCTAATGCAATATCAAAAAAACCAATCTGGTTAATAATATTACAAAGCGTTTATTCTTTATTAATGATAGTAATTCTTGTTTTAGGTGTTTGGATTCCATTTCTAGTTGTGAAAATTTTACGGTCATTACAACACTCCGAGGTGTTCGATCGCATTAATCTTCAACGGATTAATCGGATTGGATTTATAATATTAGCAATGGGAATTTTTGGATCAATAATTCAAACCCTGAATGTGATTTCGGCAAAACATTTTGTAGAATTAGCACATTTCAATTTTTCGTTTGCTAAAGTAATTGACTTCAACTCTATCATTATGGGGGTTATAATTCTGATAATGAATGAAGTGCTTAAAATGGCCATAGAAATGAAGGAAGAACAAGATTTAACTATATAATTAATGTTTTTATTTGAAAAGCTAATAAAATGCCAATAATAGTAAATTTAGATGTAATGATGGCTCGACGAAAAATTTCGTTAAATGAGCTGTCGGAGAAAGTTGATATAACACCGGCTAACTTATCAATATTAAAAACAGGAAAAGCTAAGGCTATTCGGTTTAGTACGCTTGAAACAATTTGCAAGGTATTGGATTGCCAACCTGCTGATATACTAGAATATAGATCAGAATAGTATATTACAAAAAAAGCCTGTTGAAATTTAATCAAGAGGCTTTTTTTGTTTGAATTTTACATTCTCTCCGGAACCTCAATTCCCAATAACTTCATTCCTGTTTTTATCACCATTGCAATGGCATCCGAAAGAACTAAACGAAACAACCTTAATTGTTCGTTCTCTTCCTTGAGTATAGTAAAATCGTGGTAAAACTGATTATATTCTTTCACCAATTCATATTGATAATTGGCAATTATTGCAGGACTAAATTCTTCACCGGCTTGTTTAACAACTGCGGGAAACTCACCAACAAGTTGAATTAAATAACTTTCTTTATCTGATATTTCTATCTGATTATCAATACTATTTCTATAATTAAGTCCTAAATCGTCAGCTTTACGCAATACTGATTTAATACGAGCATGTGTGTATTGAATAAAAGGACCTGTGTTACCATTAAAATCAATCGATTCCTTTGGATTAAAGGTCATATTCTTTTTAGGATCAACCTTTAAAATGAAATATTTTAAAGCTCCCAAGCCTACCATTTTAGCAATTTCAGCTTTTTCAAGCTCCGTGCAGTTATCAAGTTTTCCCAGCTCTTCAGAAGTTTCACGAGCAGTTGAAATCATCTCTTCCATTAAATCATCGGCATCAACAACAGTTCCTTCGCGACTCTTCATTTTCCCTTCGGGCAATTCCACCATTCCATACGAAAAGTGAACTAAATTTTTCCCCCAACTATATCCAAGTTTATCGAGCAACAATGACAAAACCTGAAAATGATAATTTTGCTCATTTCCAACAACATAAACCATTTTTTTTATGTCAAAATCATCGTATCTTAGTTTGGCTGTTCCAATATCCTGAGTCATATATACTGAAGTTCCATCGGCACGTAGCAATAATTTTTCATCCAAACCATCAGCAGTTAAATCGGCCCAAACAGAGGTGTCATCTCTTTGTGTAAAAACTCCCGACTTGATTCCTCTTTCAACTTCCGATTTTCCTGTTAAATAAGTTTCCGATTCGTAATAAATTTTATCAAAATCAACACCCATAACTTTATAAGTTTCATCAAAACCGGCATAAACCCAGCCATTCATCATCTCCCATAGCTTACGGGTTTCGGGATCATTATTCTCCCAGGCCAAAAGCATTTTTTGAGCCTCAATAATTAAAGGTGCAGTTTTCTTTGCTTCATCTTCGGTAAATCCTTTAGACATTAAATCTTTAATTTCTGCTTTAAAAGCTTGGTCAAAAATTACATAATACTTGCCAACTAAATGATCTCCTTTAATACCTGTTGATGTTGGAGTTTCACTGTTTCCAAATAGTTTCCAGGCAAGCATTGATTTACAAATATGTATACCTCTATCGTTAACAATATTGGTTTTTACCACTTTCCAACCATTGGCTTTCTGAATTTCCGAAATACTGAAACCCAATAAATTGTTTCGTATATGACCCAAATGCAAAGGTTTGTTGGTATTTGGGGAGGAATATTCTATCATCATTGTATTTTGTTCAGCAGCAGTTTCTGCTTTCCCAAAATTCGGATTCAAATGTATCAGGTTAAGTAAATCAATCCAATATGATTTATTTATGGACAGATTTAAAAAGCCTTTAATCACATTAAATGAGGCTATTAAGGAATTGTGCTTAACAATAAATTCACCAATTTCCTGTCCTGCACCTTCGGGTGATTTGCGTGCAGCCTTCACAAATGGAAATACAACAACCGTAATATCACCTTCAAATTCACGTTTAGTTTTTTGAAGTTGAATTTGATTTGTTTCAATTTCCAACTTATATAATTCCTTAACTGATTGAGCTACTAAAGTTTGAATGTTTAATTCTAAATTCATTTTTTATATTTTTAATTCGGGATGCAAAGATACAAAATTAAATGTTAACAAATAAATTCACAGCACAAAACAGTTAAATTATTCAAGATCTGAATAAACAATTTGACAACAGTATTATTTTACGAAAATTAATTAACATGATTGAAAAAACAATTTCTAAATAATTGGAATTTTCAAAATATCATAAAAACAAAAAAAATCCGTTTATTGATTATCAGTCAATTAACGGATTTGTAAACAAATTAAACGTTGAAATTAAAACAACTTCCAACCCAGTGAAATAATAAAATTTGAACCTGCATCTGGTCTTGTTTCCCAAGTAGCTTTATAAATATCGTCGATTAAATTAAATTTCACATCCAGTGCTAACATTAAAACATCAATTCCTGCACCTATTTCCAATCCAATTTGCGAATCTTTAAATTCCCCCATAAGTTTCTTTCTATCAATTCCATTCGCATCTGTCAAGTTGGGGAATGAAATTTCTGAACCTGCGTTTAATCTTAATTTAGGTCCGGCAAACACTCTTAAATTGGCTACTTTTAAGTCTAAAACTTTAAAACCCAATAGCAATGGAATGTCAACTGTACTGAATGATATAAATTTGTCAACTGTAACATCCTTGTTTGCAATGTCTTTCATAGTAATTTGATAT
>CAMBSB010000149.1 GCA_945870155.1 Paludibacter jiangxiensis
ACACAATTTTTATCTGACTTTTACGTTTAATTAAATATTGTATCAAGCTGAAAAAATGACAAAAACCGTAAATATTGCACTTCAAATTCTCCCTACAGCCTCGGATATTCATCCTTATACTTTGGTTGATAAGGCGATAGAAATTATTGCCGGTTCAGGATTAAAATTCAGGGTTACACCTTTCGAAACAGTAATGGAAGGAAGTTACGATGAAATTATGGAAGTAGTAAAACATGCTCAGCAAGCCTGTTACGATGCCGGAGCCGAAAGTTTGATGACCTATATTAAAATTCAAAGTTCCAGAGAGGATGTTATGATAGAGGATAAAATGGGGAAATATGAGTGAAAAGGAAATTGTAATTAATTTTTGCTATTTGTAGGTCGAATTAATTTTAATAATCAAAATAGAACAACGAAAGAATACTCAAAAGGTAAAACTTTATGATTTATGCAATAATAATTACTTCAATTTCGTTTTTATTAAGTTTACGTACCTCAAAAAATATATTTGCACCCGCAACTTTAGTTTCGGGTCTTTGGTTGTTTTGTATACTCGCCTATAATTTTTACCCACATAATTTATTTCATTTAAAAAATCAGTTTTATACAGGAATTTCAATTTGGGTTAGCATATTTACCTTATCTTCATTGTTAACTCAAAGCGTATTTCAAAAATCGAATAATACTGAAGAACCAAATTTTAAAATTCGAAATTTATATTTATATATTACTATTTTTACATTCCCTTATATGATGTGGCACATCATTAACTTATTAAGCGAGCTGGGATTGTTAAACAACATCTTTATTAACTTAAGAAATGCTGCTTTAGGTAATATTAAAGGTTTAGATGAAGGAACATCGAATAATTACTTTGCTACTTTATGGTTAGTAGCTTATATAATTGAATTACTGCATTTTAATAAAAAGAGAATTTGGATTTTAGTATTCCTCTTTATTGCAAATTTTAGTTGGGCATTTTTAATTATGTCGAAAATGTCGTTTCTGACCTTATTTGTTGGTACACTTGCAGTTTTATTTTTTAAAAATAAAATTAAAACAAAAACTATTTTAATTTCTTTAGCTGCGATATTTGTCTTTTTTACCTATTTGCAAATTCTACGTTCAAGAGATGCCGAAATTAAAGATGATAAATTAAATTACGATTTTTTTACGCTTTATGTACTAACGGGTATGCCCGCTTTTGAAACTATACAACCCAATTCTTCTGAATATTTTGGTCAAAATTCATTTAGAATTTTTAATGCAATAACATATAAAGTCGGACTGGCATCAACAAAACCTCAAAATCCAATTTTAGGCTTTATCCCCGTAAATAAAGAAAAAAAAATTATTACTAATGTATATACAACATTGTATCCTTATTTCAAAGATTTTGGGTATAAAGGAATATTATTTTTTGCTTTTTTCATAGGAATTTTTTATGGATACGTTTACAAAAAAGCTATTAAGAATGATAATCCTATGATTGTAACATATTCAATACTCGTAGCAGCCTTACTTACGCAATTTATGAATGAAACAACTTTATCAACAATGTCTTTTTTGATTCAGATATTAATTTTAAGTCACATCCCATATTGGGCAAATAAGAAATTAACTATTAAAGTTTAATAAGTGAGATGATAGAAAATAAGCGTGAAGTTAAGGATGTTGTTTATTTAATCGCCCTTCAAGGATTAAATTATGTGGCACCTTTGATAGTTTTTCCATATTTGATGATTGTATTAGGAGCTGAAAAATTTGGATATATTGGATTTTCATTATCTGTAAGTCAATACTTGATGTTATTGGTAGATTTTGGATTTAACTTTAGTGCAACAAAAAAAATAGCATTGTCAAAAGACAATAATGAAGAAATAAATAAAATATTTGCTGCAACTTTATTGGCTAAAATTATTTTGTTGTTTATTAGTTTCTTAATTTTAATGATTTTAGCTTTTTTAGTTCCACGATTTCAGATATATTCTACAACCTTATTAATCATGTTTATTATGGTTATTGCAAATACATTTTCGTTTGTATGGCTCTTTCAAGGTCTTGGAAAAATTAAAATAATTTCTATGGTAAATATTTTTTCAAAAATTTTATTACTACCCTTAACCTTTATATTTGTGAAAGACTCAGCTGATTATAATATTGCTGCATTAATTCAATCATTAGTTTATTTATTAGGAAGTTTTCTGACAATATGGATACTATTGCAAAAAAAATATATAACGAGTTGGGTTACTAGTTTAAAGTCTGAAATTAAAAAAGAATTAAACGCAGCTTATCCTATATTTTTATCAAATGCTGCAAGCAGTGTATATTTAGTGCTATTTGTTGTCATTCTGGGATATTATTCTACTCCGGATGAAGTAGGAAAATATACTGCAGCTGAAAGAATTATGCGTGGATTTTGTTTCCTTATTTTCACCCCCATTTCACAAGCTTTTTATCCAAAAATAAGCTCCATGAGTTTACCTTATCATAATAATGCCATTGAACTTACTAAAAAAATCCTAATATTTATTATCGCTATAATGATAATGTTATTTATTCTACTTTTCTTTTTTTCATCACCAATTATGCATTTATTAGGTAAAGATTATGATGGAACAGATACCATATTTAAAATAATGTCGATAGCTCCATTATTTATTGCTTCTGGAGGTATTTTAGGACAGTTTGGATTACTTGCTATTGGAAACGATAAAGACAAAAAAAACTTTCAAAAAACATATTTTTTAGCAGCTTTTGTTGCACTAGTAAGTGTTTTTATATTAGTACCTACATATCATTCAGTAGGGGCATCAATATCATTGTTAATTACAGAGTTAACTGTATTATTAGGAATGTTTTGGTATAATAAAAAGAATTTATTTATTTCAAAACAAGCAAATGATTAACTCAATAGAAATAGTAATAGTCTTATATCAATGCTCGCTGGATAAAAGTATTACTTTCATATCATTAACAGAACAATTAAACAAAATATCTATTGATTATGAATTAGTTATATATAACAATGATATAAATCAGAAAATTGAGGATTCTAGATTTACAATTGTTAACTCCAAAGAAAATAGTAAACTTGAAGGAGCTTATAATTTTGCTTTACAAAGAGCTATTAAAAATACAAAAAAATGGATTTTATTACTTGATCAAGATACACTTATTCCAAATAATTATTTTGAAAAACTAAATAAACTTTTTGACAAAGATTTATCGACTGATTTGGTTGCAATTATTCCCAAATTAGTTAGCAAAGAAAAAGTTTTGTCTCCAAAACTCCTAAGTTCAAAAATGAGGTTTGAACGTGACATTCAAAATATTGGTTTTACAAATGATAGAATAGTTGCATTTAATTCGATGTCGTTATTTAGAGTTGAATTTATAAAGTCAATAGGTGGATTCAGTAAGGATTATCCTTTTGATTTACATGACCATTGGTGTTATAATCAGATATATAAACAAAATAAGTCAGTTTATATTCTCGATGTAACAACTGAGCATGATTCTTCATTTATAAATTTCGAAGAAAATGTAAGTATTGCGCGATATAAAGATTTTCTACAAACAGAAAATAGATTTATACGCTCTGAAATGGGATTTTATTTATATTTTTTCTATAAAATAAAATTAATTCTGAGAGTTTTTAAACAATTTCTAAAGTTCAAAAATAAGAAATATTCAATGCTAACTTTTTTATTTATTTTCAAATAATGATATCAGTTTGTATAGCAACACATAATGGAGAAAGATTTATTCAGAAACAACTGAAGTCAATACTTTGTCAACTAAATGAAGAAGATGAAGTGATTATTTCCGATGCAGAATCTTCAGATGATACCTTGAAATTAATCGAAGCGTTAAATGATAAGAGAATTAAAATATTTCATTGGATCAATCAAAAAGGGAAAAGCAGAATTGCTCTTTTCAATAAAATGGATAATATCCGAAATAATTTTCAAAATGCATTGTTACAAGCGAAAGGAGATGTTATTTTTTTATCCGATCAAGATGATTTTTGGTATAAAAATAAAGTAGAAAGAGTTCGAGTAACATTAGAAAAATTTGATTGTATTGTACACGATTGTTCAGTAATACAAGGTGACGAGTTAATGTTACCATCATTTATAAAGTTCTTTAAACCAAAAAGATCAAAATGGGGTATGTATATTAAATCTCCATTTATGGGTTGTTGTATGGCCTTTAATAAATCGCTATTACAATATGCTTTGCCATTTCCTGAAACTCATATTGAACACGATACATGGATAGGAATATGTGCTTTTAAATATAGAACTGTAAAGGTATTGGACGAAGTGTTAATTGATTATAACAGACATGGTGAAAACGCATCATTTTGTGCCGATGAAAATATGAATTCGATATTTATAAAGTTCTTACGCCGTTTATTTATGATAAAAGCTTATTTGAAATTGAAATCGAATCTGAAAACCGTCAATCGTTAATTTTTAATGCAAAATATATGAAAATTGCTTTTATAGGAAACAGTTCACTGACCATGCATAATTTCAGGATTAATTTACTGAAAGATATGATAAAAACTGGTCATAAAGTTATTGTTATTGCTCCAAAAGATAGCGATACAACTGCTTTTAAATCACAGAAAATCAGATTTATACCAATCGAAGTTGATTGTAAAGGCATGAATCCATTTCACGATATTAAACTCATTTTTCAACTCAGAAAAATATATTTGCACGAAAAGTTTGATTTTATTTTTCATTATACAATTAAGCCGGTTATATATGGATCAATTGCTGCTAGTTTAGTAAACATACCACATATATCAGTAATAACAGGACTTGGCTATACATTTTTAAATGAAGGATTTATAAATAAGTTAACCATTAAACTTTATAGATTTTCACAAATAAAAACAAAAGAATTATGGTTTCTAAATAATGATGATAGAAATTTATTTGTAGATAAAAATATTATTAAAATTGAGAAAAGTAAAGTAATAAACGGAGAAGGAGTTAATCTGAAAATCTTTCACCCTCAACATAAATTTCATTTAAAATTTTCATTTTTATTTATTGGTAGGGTACTATGGGATAAAGGTATTGGTGAATATGTAGCTGCTGCAAAAATTCTAAGAAATAAATATCCAGATGTCGAATTTCAAATTTTAGGAGCATTAGGAGCAGCTAACCCCGCAGCAATTTCACCAGAGTGCATGGATGATTGGGAAGATGAAGGAATAATAACATACCTTGGTGAAACCAGTAAAGTAGTTCCTTACATTCTTAATGCTTCTTGTATTATTTTACCTTCATACAGGGAAGGTATTTCAAGAGTTTTGTTAGAAGCTGCAGCAATGGAAAAACCAATAGTAACAACAAATGTAACAGGTTGTAGGGATATTGTTAAACATAATTATTCCGGATATTTATGTGAATCAAAAGATGTAAATAGTCTAGCTCATTATATGGAAAAAATGATGCTTTTAAGTGATGATGAAAGATTAGAAATGGGAAGAAATGGTAGAAAAATTGTAAATGAAAAGTTTGATGAAAAAATTATAATAAAAGAATATCATGATAAACTTTTTGAAATCTTTAAAAAATAATCAACATGTTGAATGTTTCAATTGTACTTTTTAAAAGTAAACCTTCAGAAATTTTTCAATTGATAAAAATTCTACTTGCTTCAAAAACAACTTCTGTAATTTTTTTAATTGATAACTCCCCTACCCCTTCCGATAAATATACTGAATTACCGGTAAAATATATTTTTAACGGCAAGAATCTTGGTTATGGAGCTGCTCATAATATCGCCATTCGTAAAACCATTGAACAAAATACTCCCTACCATTTAGTTATTAATCCTGATATTAGTTTTAACTCGACCATTTTGAAACAAATTGTCAGTTATATGAATATTAATACAGATATTGGACATTTAATGCCCAAAGTATTTTATCCAAACGGAGAAATTCAGTATCTTTGTAAACTTATTCCCACACCTTTCGATTTAATTTTCAGGCGTTTTTTTCCGCAAAGCTGGTTCAAAAAACAAAAAGAAAAATTTGAAATGAGAACTTCCGGTTATAATAAAATAATGGATGTACCTTATCTTTCAGGCTGCTTTATGTTTCTTCGTACCGAAGTATTGAAAGAGATTGGGTTATTTGATGAGCGGTTTTTTATGTATCCCGAGGATATTGATTTAACACGTAGGATACATAAAAAATTCAGAACAGTATTCTTTCCTGAAGTTGAGATAATACATCATCATGCGAAAAGCTCTTATGTAAATTTAAAAATGTTAGTTATTCATATACAAAATCTAATACGCTATTTTAATAAATGGGGTTGGATTTTTGACAAGGAAAGGAGAAACATTAACAAGAAAATTCTAAAACAATTTAGTTGATGGAATTACAAGTAATTCAAAGTAAAATTTTTGAAATTCGTGGCTGCAAAGTAATGCTTGATGTGGATTTGGCACAATTATATTGTACTGAAACAAGACTGCTCAAACGTGCAGTAAGGCGAAATATGGATCGTTTTCCTGATGATTTCATGTTTCAACTCACCCAAGCCGAAGCTAACAATTTGATATCCATAGGGGTATCCCAAATTGGCACACCCCTATACAATTTTAGTGCTTATACACCATTTGCTTTTACAGAGCAAGGTGTTGCCATGTTATCCTCAGTTTTACGTAATGAAGTAGCCGTAAAAGTCAATATCTCAATTATGCGAGCTTTCGTTGCTGTTCGTCAATATATTTTATCGAGTAATGTTCAATCAAAAGAAATCGATGAGTTGCGTCAACGTATTAAAGAATTAGAAATTCAAGGAGAAAAAACTTTAAAAGTTATAAAAAATCTTGGTGAAGAGATGCTAGAATCAATAAATGATGTAAGCGAAGACATGCGCAATGAAATTGATAGCATATATTTAGCTTTAACTGAACTCGGTGAAAACAAACCTAATGATAAAAAACGAAGACCTATAGGATTTATTAACCATGAAAATGAAAAATAGAACGATATAAAAATTCAGGTCAAATGGATATGATTATAAATTACTAAAAAAACATCAGTGCTCGTCAAATTCTACCTTTAGTGGGTTACGGGGCATTTATTAAAATTATAAACAAATGAATTTCAGCGTAATACAAATTACCAGTGCCTTTATGGTACTTTTCGCAATTATTGACATACTTGGTTCAATTCCCATTATATTAAATATTAAAAAAAAATCGGCAGTAGTTCATCCTTTTAGGGCAAGTGCCATAGCTTTAATTATTCTTGTAGCTTTTTTATTTATGGGCGAAGGTGTATTAAAGCTTTTTAATGTTGATATTCAATCCTTTGCTGTGGCAGGTGCTTTGGTTATCTTTATTTTTGCGATAGAAATGATACTTGATGTAGAGATTTTCAGGAACAAAGGCCCTGAAGGAAGTTCATCAATAGTACCTTTGGCTTTCCCATTGATTGCAGGACCCGGATCGTTTACGACATTGTTATCACTAAGAGCCGAATATGCCACCGAAAACATACTTTCAGCGCTGATTCTGAATTTAATTTTCGTGTATTTTGTAATTAAATCCACCTCAAAAATTGAAAAAATAATCGGGGAAGGCGGCATTTATATACTTCGTAAATTCTTTGGTATCATTCTTTTAGCTATATCCGTTAAACTTTTTACTAGTAATATTGGGTCGTTGTTGTAATTTCATTTTTGTTGCAAAAAAAAGCGAATCAGGTTTTGATTCGCTTTTTTTTGTTAATTTCATCCAATTTGTTTAACTATTTCTATTTTCATTCCCAGTGTTGAAATAATTCGGTAAAAAACACCTACACTTGGTGTTATAGTACCGTTCTCAATTCGCGATATGTATGATTTTGTTGTACCAATCCGCTTTGCAAGTTCATCTTGAGTGAATTTTGCTTCTTTACGAGCTTGGTGTAATATCATACTGGTATAAAAATCAGAAGCTTCCTGTTCAAATTTATTACGTTGAATTGTACCATCTACTCCATACTTTTCGTCTAATACTTGACTATAGTTCTTTATTTTGTTGTCTTTTATATTCATAATATTCATTTTTTATTTTAATTGCTTTTTCTATCTCATTTTGAGGTGTTTTCTGAGTCTTTTTCTGAAATCCATTAAACAAAACCACTATTTTATCATTATCGAAAATAAAGAAAATTCTATAAATGTTTGAGTTATATTCAATTCTTAATTCATATACACTTTCTCTAATTAATTTAATAAATTTAACAGGTAGCCTATCTTGTGACCTTAATAAAGTTAAAAGATAGTCAACCTTAATCCGTTCTTTTTCAGTCAGAATTGAAATGAATTCTTCAAAATATCCACCAAATGTAATTATGGTTCTTTTCATGTTGCAAAGATACAAAATGTTTCATTATAGTGAAACTTTTTAAAGAAAAAAAGCGAATCATTTACGATTCGCTTTCTTTGTCTTTAATCTTTGTTCTTTTATCTTTATTCTCAATTATACTGATTCATCAAGGCATCCACTTCGTCATTCACCATTTTTGCAAAATCAGCCACTTTCATAGTTCCTTTATCGCCATCACCTTGCTTGCGTACAGCTACTTCACCATTTTCAGCTTCCTTTTCACCCACAATAAGCATAAACGGTATACGTTTCAACTCATTGTCACGAATTTTACGACCAATTTTCTCGTTTCTATCATCAACCTGAACACGTATGTCTTTCGAATTCAACTCTTTAGCCACCTGAAAAGCATAATCGTTAAATTTTTCGCTGATTGGCAAAATCACAACCTGATCGGGGGTTAACCACAATGGGAATTTACCGGCAGTATGCTCAATTAACACAGCAACAAATCGTTCCATTGATCCAAACGGAGCACGGTGAATCATAACCGGGCGATGTTTAGCATTGTCGTCGCCTGTGTATTCAAGTTCAAAACGTTCAGGTAAATTATAATCTACCTGAATAGTTCCCAATTGCCAACGACGACCAATAGCATCTTTTACCATAAAGTCGAGTTTGGGACCATAAAATGCTGCTTCGCCCAGTTCAACTTTAGCTTTTAATCCTTTAGCAGCACAGGCATCAATAATGGCACTTTCAGCTTTTTCCCAATTTTCATCTGAACCAATGTATTTTTCTTTGTTATTCGGGTCTCGCAATGAAATTTGTGCTTCGAAGTTTTTAAATTCTAAAGCATTGAAAATAATAAAAATAATATCCATTACTTTCAAAAACTCTTCTCTGATTTGATCGGGACGGCAAAAAATATGAGCATCGTCTTGTGTAAAGCTGCGTACACGAGTTAAACCATGTAATTCACCACTTTGCTCATAACGATAAACTGTTCCAAATTCGGCCAAACGTACAGGAAGATCTTTATACGAACGTGGTTTGAATTTATAAATCTCGCAATGGTGAGGACAGTTCATTGGTTTCAATAAATACTCTTCACCTTCTTCAGGCGTATGAATTGGCTGGAACGAATCTTTACCATATTTGGCATAATGCCCTGAGGTAACATAGAGTTGTTTGTTACCAATATGTGGTGTCATTACCTGATCATATTCAAATCGACGTTGAATTTTTTTCAAAAAATCTTCCAAACGTAAACGTAAAGCTGTTCCACGAGGTAACCAAAGTGGCAAACCTTTACCAACCATTTCGGAGAATGTAAACAATTCAAGCTCTTTACCAATTTTACGGTGATCGCGTTTTTTGGCTTCTTCCAAAAGTATTAAATACTCATCAAGCATTTTCTTTTTAGGGAATGTAATACCATAAATACGGGTCAGCATTTTACGTTTTTCGTCACCGCGCCAATATGCACCGGCAACACTTAACAGCTTAATAGCTTTAATTTCACCAGTATTAGGTAAGTGAGGACCACGACATAAATCGGTAAAATTTCCCTGTGAATATAATGTTATTGTTCCATCGGTTAAGTCGCTGATTAGCTCTACTTTATACTCATCTCCCTTTTCTTCAAATTTTTTTAGAGCTTCGGCTTTGTTAATATCATTGCGTACAATAAGCTCTTTACGTGCAGCTAATTCAACCATTTTGGCTTCAATAGTTGGCAAATCGCCCTCTTTAATTACAGCTGTTCCGGGATCAACATCGTAGTAGAAACCATTTTCAATTGCCGGTCCAATGCCAAATTTCATTCCAGGATACAATTCCTGTAATGCTTCGGCCATTAAGTGTGCTGATGAATGCCAATAAGCATGTTTTGCTTCATCATCATCCCATTTATGCAATTTTATTGCAGCATCTGTTTCAATTGGACGGCTTAAGTCCCAAATTTGTTCATTTACGGTAATTGCCAGCACTTCTTGTGCTAGTCGTGAGCTGATACTTTCAGCTAATTGTAGTCCGGTTATGCCTTTAGCAAACTCGCGTACCGAACCATCAGGAAATGTTACTTTAATCATGATTTTTTAACCTTACAAATGGTTTTATAATTTAATTTTTGAGGTGCAAAGATAGCTCTTTTTGTTGAATAAGAGATTCGTATCAATATTATAAAAGTAATTTTTATCAAAAATGAATTCAACATCATTTTTTTTTAATATTCATAGTAGTTTTTGTTATTATTTTCTTATTTTTGTAATGCGTAAAATTCAATATATGGATTTATACTATTGATAATCAATAGTTATATAAATTTCACTCTGACTTTAGGGTTATCCACATTATCAAAAATAGATAGCTTTGAAGTATCATTCATTATAAAAGATTTACAAAAAAACAAAATCTAACTACTTTTGCTAAGTTTAAAAATTCTTTCATACCATATAAAAATTAAATATTTATAATTACAAAAATGACAAATAAAGTTGCTCTAATAACAGGAATTACGGGACAAGATGGCGCATATCTAGCTGAATTATTATTAAAAAAAGGATATATAGTTCATGGATTAAAACGCAGATCTTCACTTTTTAATACTGACCGCATCGATCATTTATATCAAGATCCACATGTAGATAATAGAAATTTGATACTACATTATGGCGATATGACAGATTCGATGAATTTAACAAGAATTATTCAGGAAACACAGCCTGATGAGATTTACAACTTAGCAGCCATGAGTCATGTGAAAGTAAGTTTTGATACTCCCGAATATACTGCAAATGCCGATGGTATAGGCACTTTAAGAATTTTAGAAGCTGTAAGGTTGCTGAAAATGACTGAAAAAACGAGAATTTATCAAGCTTCAACTTCGGAGCTTTATGGATTAGTTCAAGAAATTCCTCAAAAAGAAACAACACCATTCTACCCACGTTCTCCATACGCTGTAGCAAAAATGTATGCATATTGGATAACCGTAAATTATCGCGAAGCATATAATATGCATGCCAGCAATGGAATTCTTTTCAATCATGAATCACCTTTACGTGGTGAAACTTTTGTTACCCGTAAAATTACTCGTGCAGCCGCTCGTATAGCTATGGGCATGCAAGAAAAACTTTATTTAGGAAATCTTTCATCTCAACGAGATTGGGGACATGCCAAAGATTATGTAAAAGCAATGTACTTAATTCTTCAACAAGATACTCCGGATGATTATGTAATAGCCACTGGAATTACAACTGAAGTGCGTGAATTTGTACGTATGGCTTTTGGTGAAATTGGCTTAGAACTGATTTTTAAAGGCGAAGGTGTTGACGAAAAAGGATATATAAATACTGTGAATGAGAGTTTGTTTACAGAGCAAGTCGGTGCAGAATTTTTAGAAAAAATTAAAGCCATTGATACTCCAATAGTTGAAGTAGATAAAGCCTATTTCCGACCAACCGAAGTGGAATTGCTTATTGGCGATGCAACCAAATCGCGTACAAAGCTAAACTGGATACCTGAATATGATTTAGCAGCATTGGTGAAGGACATGATGATATCGGATGTTAAACTGATGAAAAAAGAAACCTATTTAAAAGAAGGTGGCTTTAGGGTATTAAACTATTTTGAGTAAATACTTAACTGTTAAGCCCCCCTTACCCCCCAAGGGGGGCGTTCTAGCTTGTTTTTGATATTTTTTCATATATTAAATTTCAATTTATAGCATTTTAAGTGTTATTTATAATTAGCGGGTTACTTCTAAATCAATGTTTGTATAATTGGGGCAACGCTGATTTGTTACAATTTTGTATTAAAAATTATTCAGATGAACACACATGCCCAAAAATATCCCGATAGCTATAAGGGGATAGGGCACTTAAGGGAATGAAAATAAAAATTCCAAAAAAATTAAATACCCGTCTTATTCCCCCTTTAGGGGGTTTGGGGGCAGATACTAAAAATATAAACAGATGAAATTTACTACAGTAATTCGCCCTAAAAACAAACTTTTTGATATAGATTTCAAAGAAATTTGGGATTATAGGGATCTGTTTTCGATGTTTGTTAAACGAGATATTATTACTCAATATAAGCAAACTATACTCGGTCCGACTTGGTTTTTTATACAGCCGGCACTTACAACTATAATGTATATGGTTGTTTTTGCTGGAATTGCCGGAATAAGCACCGATGGTTTGCCTGAGCCATTGTTTTATTTGGCCGGCATTGTTTGCTGGCAATATTTTGCCGATTGTTTGAATAAAACTTCGACAACTTTTACTACCAATCAAGCCATTTTTGGTAAAGTTTATTTCCCACGTTTAATTGTACCGCTTTCTACTGTAGCTTCCAATTTGGTTCGGATGGGCATACAAATTTTATTATTTATTGCAGTTTATATTTATTATGTTTTGCAAGGAGTAAACTTAAATCCAAACATCTATATTTTATTACTTCCAATTTTAGTATTGATGTTAGCCGGATTATCATTGGGTTTTGGAATTATCATTTCTTCGATGACAACCAAATACCGCGATTTAACTATTCTATTTACGTTTATAGTTCAATTGTGGATGTATGCTACACCGGTAATTTATCCACTAAGCACCATGTCACCTCAGCGTCAAATGATTATGGCCATAAATCCCGTGACTTCTATAATCGAAACTTTTAAATATGGAACAATGGGCGTAGGGACTTTTAGCTGGGGAATGCTGAGTTATAGTATGGTTTTTATGATTATTTTGCTTGCAATTGGCATTGTGGTTTTCAATAAGGTACAGAGGTCGTTTATGGATACAGTTTAATTAATACCAATTTTTGCGAATTAAGACGAATTTTACAAATTAAGATTTTAAAAAAGTTTGGCAATTTAATTATTTAA
>CAMBSB010000150.1 GCA_945870155.1 Paludibacter jiangxiensis
ATATTTTAAAATCTAAGCATTTACTCGTAAGCGCCCATTTTAAGCATATTAATTTCACGTTCGTTCAAGAAACGATATTTTCCGCGAGCAAGACTTTTCTTGGTTAAACCCGAGAAATAAACCCTATCCAGGCGAATCACTTTGTATCCCAATTTCTCGAAAATTCGGCGAACTACTCTATTTTGACCTGAATGAATTTCAATTCCAACTTGTTTCAAATCATCTGCTTTTACAAATTCAAGTGAGTCAGCAGCAATTACACCATCGTCCAAAGTTACACCAGCCATAATTTGATCATAATCAACTTTTACAAGTGGTTTATCTAAGGCTACATGATAAATTTTCTTTTTATCATATTTTGGGTGAGTTAATTTTGAAGCCAAATCGCCATCATTAGTTAAAAGAATAACCCCTGTTGTATTTCTATCCAAGCGACCAACGGGATAAATTCTTTCGCTGCAAGCATTTTTAACTAAATCGATAACTGTCAATCTATCATGTGTATCTTCGGATGTTGTAACACAGTCTTTGGGTTTATTTAATAATATATAAACCTTTTTCTCAGAACGTATTAACTGATTATGAAACATCACTTTATCAGAATGCAAAACTTTCACACCCAGTTCTGAAACCACTTCGCCATTCACCGTAATTACACCGGCTTGGATATATTCATCAGCTTCGCGACGTGAACAAATACCGGCATTTGCTAAAAATTTATTCAGTCGTACGGGTTTTGTTAGGTCAACATAAGTTTTTTGAAACTCAACCTGTTTCTTTTTGCTATATTTGGCATTAGGATCATAGCTATCATCTCTGCTACGCAATGGTTTACGAAAAGTAACGCCATCTTTTTTATTATCAAAACGAGTTTCAACATATTCTTTAGGAGTAACTTCCGAAGCTTTTTTGAAAGTTAATTTCTCATCACTTGATCTTTCATCATCCGATTCATAAGATTTTCTGAAAGGTTTATCACCAAATGAGGGTCTACCTTCACGGTTTTCGTAAGGTTTTCTATCACCAAATGCTGGTCTTCCTTCGCGGTTTTCATAAGGTTTTCTATCACCAAATGCGGGTCTACCTTCGCGATTTTCGTAAGGTTTTCTATCGCCAAATGCGGGTCTTCCTTCGCGGTTTTCGTAAGGTTTTCTGTCACCAAATGCAGGTCTGCCTTCACGGTTTTCGTAAGGTTTTCTGTCACCAAATGCAGGTCTACCTTCACGGTTTTCGTAAGGTTTTCTATCACCAAATGCAGGTCTGCCTTCACGGTTTTCGTAAGGTTTTCTATCGCCGAATGCTGGTCTACCTTCGCGGTTTTCGTAAGGTTTTCTATCACCAAATGCTGGTCTACCTTCGCGGTTTTCGTAAGGTTTTCTATCGCCATAAGCAGGTTTTCCGTCTCTGCTTTGATATGGTTTTCTATCACCAAACGAAGGTTTACTGTCCCTGTTTTCGTATGGTTTGCGGTCGCCAAAAGCCGGACGACTATCATCTCTCTTTTTAAAATCTAACTTATCACTATTTCTGTTTTCTTCAGTACGAGGCCTGTCATTATATCTGGGCTTGTCATCAAATCGAGGTTTGTCACCATAGCGTACTTTGTCGTTTGAAGTTTTTGCAGCTCCTCTTGAGCCTTTTAAAATCGATTTCACATCACGTTTTTCAAACGGTTTACCATCACGGCCGGCTCCGGAATTCGAACTCGATTTCGAATTTCCATGCCATTTTTCATTGCTATTCATTATTTATTTTCTTTTATATAAAATATTTGGCTGCAAAGTTCGCAAAAAAACCCGAATAAACCTCACATTTTTAATTTAAAAGCTTGTTATTTACACAAAAAACATGTTTTTAAATCATGTTTTTCCTTATTTTTAGATTTTAATACATAAATAAGTATGCATATTTTAATTTGCAAATAAAGAACAAACGTTTGCAAACACAATATCACATTTAATAAATCATATCTAATTTAGAACAAAATAAATAACTTATTTTTGTGGCTGTTTCTACTTTTACTAAATTAGAGAGTAAACCACAATAGTCACAATAGTTCACATTAAAAAAATTACTTTCAGCGATTTTATAGTCTAAAAGTCTTTAAATAGCGATAGGTATTTGTCTATTTTGTCTTTATTATCTTTGATTTTCTATTGTGCCTACCTCTACCTGCGGTAGATAAATTCGGAAGGCAGGCTTAATAATTTTATCAAATTTTATTTTAGTAAAGTAGAACTATATAAAAACTATCAACATAATCAATTCAAATTTTTATGAAAAAACCCACTTTGTTTATTATTGCATTGTTTATCAGTATGCTATCAATGTCTGAGAATTTATTTTCTCCTGATAAAAATTTTCAGCTGAATTTCTCTATCAACAACGAAGGTATTGCACAATACGCGCTGGTTTACAAAACCAAAACGGTTATTAAAACTTCCAACTTAGGGTTGGAACTAAAGAATGATCCAGCACTTATTAAGGGCTTTACAATTCAAAAAACCGAAGTAAACACAGTTGATGAAAGCTGGAAACCGATTTGGGGAGAAGTGAAAGAAATTAGAAATAATTATAATGAATTATTGGTTTTTTTAGAACAAAAAACTGAGAAAAGGTGGATGAAAATTCGTTTCAGATTATTCAATGATGGATTGGGTTTTAGATATGAATTTGAGAAACAACCCAATTTGAATTATTTTAGAATTACTGATGAAAAAACACAGTTTGCTTTAACTGGCGATCATACTACATTTTGGATTCCAGGAGACTATGATACCAACGAATACACATACACCACCACAAAATTATCGGAAGTTGATGCGTCAAAAGTAGATGGAACAGGCATAGGCACACATGGATATTTTGCTAAAAATGCTGTGCAAAGCCCCTTGATGATGAAAACAGCCGAAGGACTGTATATCAGCATATTCGAAGCAGCTTTGGTTGATTATTCGGCCATGCAGTTGCTTATCGACCAGAAAAATTTTGTTCTGACTTCAGCTTTAGTGCCCGATGCTGTAGGAACTAAAGCATATATGCAAACTCCACAGCACACCCCTTGGCGCACAGTGATTGTAAGTGACAAAGCTACCGACATTTTAGCATCCAAAACCATTCTGAACCTGAATGAACCAAGCAAAATTGCCGATCCAGGTTTTATTAAACCTCAGAAAATGATAGGTATATGGTGGGGAATGCATGTTCCGAATACCATGTCGTGGAATTATTCACATTCGCCCAATATTAAACTGAAAGATACCGATTGGAATGCACTAACTCCCCTGCCCCAACATGGTGCAAAAACCGAGAACGTAAAACGCTATATCGATTTTGCTGCTGCTCATGGTTTTGCTGGGGTGTTGGTTGAAGGATGGAATGTTGGTTGGGAAGATTGGGCTGGCAACTGGAAAGAAGAAGTGTTCGATTTTATCACTCCTTATCCCGATTTTGATATTAAATATCTGAATGAATATGCTCATTCAAAAGGGGTTAAACTCATTATGCATCACGAAACATCGGCTTCGGTTACCAACTACGAACGCAGAATAGATAAAGCCATAGATTTAATGAAACAATATGGCTACGATGCCGTAAAAACAGGTTACGTAGGTTGGATTATTCCGCGCGGAGAACATCACGATGGGCAATGGATGGTGAATCATTATAACCGTGTAGTTGAGAAATTTGCCAATAACAAGATTATGGTTGATGCACACGAACCGGTTCGTCCCACAGGTTTACATCGTACTTATCCAAATTTATTGGCTTGTGAAGCAGCCCGTGGTAATGAATTTAATGCATGGAGTGCTGGGAACCCGCCTGAACATGAAACTATTTTACCATTTACACGCTTAATGGGTGGTCCTATGGATTATACGCCGGGAATTTTTGAAATAAAAATGAGTTATTACGACCCAAAAAACACAAATCAGGTGCATACCACACTAGCCAAACAACTTGCTTTATATATTACCATGTATAGCCCCTTGCAAATGGCTGCCGACTTACCGGAAAATTACGAAAAACGCATGGATGCATTCCAATTTATAAAAGATGTGGCAGTGGATTGGGACGATACGAAATATTTGGAAGCTGAACCCGGTGATTATATGACTGTTGCACGTAAACAAAAAAACTCCGACAACTGGTTTGTAGGTGGAATAACCGACGAAAATTCAAGAATAGCTCTGCTCCCATTTAGTTTTTTAGATGAAAAAACCTGGTATGTGGCTACAATTTACGCAGATGCAGCCGATGCTGACTGGAAAGCGAATCCAATGGCTTACAAAATATCAAAAATGCTGGTAAATAGCAAAAGCATATTGAAACAAAAACTTGCTTGTGGTGGTGGATTTGCCATTAGTTTAAAAAAAGCAGGCAAGGATGAAATAAAAGCTTTGAAAAAACTATAAAGTTAAAAATAACTGACTATTTAAATTTTTTAAGTAGTTATAGCGCAACACCCCGTCAAGAGCTCAGCTTGGCGGGGTGTTGCGTTTAATGCCTATGATGTTATCGACTGGCTTTGTATTTAAAACTCCTTCTGTTTTTTTGTATGATTAAAAAAGCTTTTTGCCGTTTAAGATATTAATTCCAAATTCATTTGCTACACAACTCTGCTTGAAAGGATTGATTTTTTGAACTGTACCATCATATTTAAAAAGCGAACCTGTGTTTTTAAACCAAAAGCTTGTTCCTGCTTTAACACATTGTTCCCGAATATCTAAAACCCAATCGTAATTACATATACGAGCTTCTCGTCCTGTTTCACCACCTACGGTAACATGCTCAATTCCGCTAAGATAAGCCGATATATCAATAGCGCCCAAAAGTGGTGCTGCTGCTATAAATCTCTTTTTAATGGGGTAAGATAGAAACAAAGGCAGTCGATAATCAGCTGTTTCCTGATTTTCAATTGTGCACCCTATATTCACATTATCATATCCATCGCCCCAATCGTTTGGTAGAGAAATATTAAAGCGGTCGATGCGCTTAGTTAAAATCAGAAAGTCAAGGTCAGGTCGTTTCTTTATCATTGCCCAAGCTTCTTTACGCCATTCATCAGCTTCTGCAATAAAAAAATCGCTTGCGAAACAAGTCGCAACAATCTTTCCACTTTGAATTTTATCTGTACCTTTTGTCGTTTTAGCTATAGGTTTATCAAACTCATCCGTTTTGTGTACATTATTTTGTCCGCATCGTTTTGAGAAGGGGCCATAGAAATAGCAGTAAGTGCAACCATCGCTTATTTTATAACAACCCGTCCACGGTTCCCAATTCATATTACTGTGCAGCCAAAGGTGTAAAAAACTCAATTAAATTTTCTTCCGGGTCTCGCAAGTGAACCACTCTCATTCCCCAGTCAGGCATATCAATCGGTTCATTGATAAAGTGAATGCCTTTTTCTGAAAATGCTTGATAGCTAGCATCTACATTCTCTACTTCAAAAACAAGCATTGATTTCTCCCTATAACCAATCGGTTGTGTTTTTTCATTATTTCCAACAGCTGAAGCCATAAAATCAGAAGAGAAAATGGCCAATCCTTCAATCCCTTCCGCCACTTTAAATGATGCATAACATCCGTTTTCATCTCCCCAAAGGACTTCTAATCCTAATTGTTCTGTGTAAAATTTAAAACATTTTTTGTAGTCTTTGACTAATAATCGTACATTGCTGAATTTCATAAATATTCGATTTGAATTTATTTCTTTTGTTTAATGCTCCTTTTTTCATTTCATTATCCATTCTGAAACTTCTGCTTGCCAATAACGACCGAAGCTTTGGGCATTTGGCGGTCATCGCTAAGGGATGTTTAATTTAGGGTTTGCCTGCGGCAGGCAGAAGCAAAACCTACTAAATACACGTCAGCCAGCCAATGGACACAGGCGTGCATTGGTGGCTGGCTTTTTTAAATGTCTATTTCGGTTTTTAATTCTTTTGTTGTTAAAACCGTTACAAATTCTTTGTGTAAACTTGCTAATGCAGTACCATGTATTATATCTGCGGAGTATTTTTGTCCATCAGCTCCTTCTTTGTCAAATGCCGCTGTCGCATCAGAAACTACAAAAGTATCATATCCATAATCTGCTGCCATTCTGGCTGTTGTAGATATACAATGGTCAGTTGTCAAACCAACAATTATGAGTTTTTTTATGATGGATTTATCGAGCTGTTGTTTTAGGTCTGTCCCAATAAATGCGCTATGTACATTCTTTTTAATTATTTGTTCTCCAACATTTGGCTTAATTATGTCCTGAAACTCATTACCGGGTTTTCCTTCAACAAATTTTGATTTAGGGTGAGTTGAACAATGCTGAATGTGAAAAATTGGCAAGTTATTTTGTCTCCAAAAATCAAGGAGTTTCCTTGCATTAGTCTCTGCATCAAGATTGTTTCTGCGTCCTCCCCAGTACTTAATGTCTTCATCTTCAAAACCCTTTTGAATATCAATCAGGATTAAAGCTGGTTTGTCTTGTTTTGTCATATTTTTTTATTAATTATTGCTCAAGCATTTTAAAACGAGTTATGGCCTGTAGTTTGTTGTCATTCAGCTTTTAAATTTCAGCCGATAAACGGCCAAAGTGTTAGAATTATTTTAGTTGTCTTTTTTTGTCGATTGTGTTTCTGAATGTATTTTAAAATCATGTTTGCAATTCTTGCAATAATAGGTATTTCTTATATTTCCCATTGGAGTTCCAGTTAATGCAGAAATAACAGTAATGAAAATTTTTCTCACTTTGTTTTCTCCAAGTCCAAATGAAATATCCTCTGAATTGCAATTTGGACATTTAATAATTTCAGATTTCTCTTCAATATTTAATAGTTTAGCCGCTTTTTCGAAGTCATTTTCTTCAATCATGATTTGAATACCTGCTCCTAAGATTCCATTAAAACCGGGCATTAGAGTCGTGAAGTTATTGTTTGTAAGGAAGCATTCAATTTCTTCATTTTCTAATGTGTGCTTTATCATATTGGCTTCAATGATATTGTTACAAGTAGTTAATCTAATTATACTCATATTCTTTGTTATTTGTTATTTGTTGTCAAAATATGATTTCAACTTCCCAACGAGCAAAGTCTGAAATTCTAAATTTAAGTTGGTCGAACAGTAATTGCTCAAATCTTTGTCGTTTCGGTTTATAGTCGTAAAAGCTAAAAGTCAAATTCTTTCCTTTTGAAATCTGCGAGGAATTGTCCGCCGAGCAAAACCCCGAAAACCAGCTAATTCTGTCTAACCGACAAGTCATAAAGACCAACCGAAAGCGGACAGTTCTTCAAAGATTTTTCAACCGTATTTCAGTCTTTTGGCTTTTATTACTATGCCTCCTAAAGACTAAGACTATGGGCATCCTGCGGTTTATTCCCGTTGGTCATGACCGTTGGTTGCGGGAGCATTCACTGTCGCCAAGCGAATAAGCTAATGCGGGCGCAACACCTGCTAAATGCACGTCAGCCAGCCAATGAGCTTAGGCGCGTGTTGAACTAAACCTTCGGTAAAAACCAGACCATTTAACCCGATATTATCTAATTTTTCCATTCAACATCCAAAAATAGATAATTATTATGATATTCACATTATAAATTATTAAAAATGTGAATATATGCAAGCAAAATCATTAAAAAAAGGCTATGTTTCGTTAGTGGAGCAAGCCTGTGCAGGAGTTCCCGGATTCAGGGATAGTTACCAACAGTTTCATCAAAAGGCAGTTATTGAGCAGAGTAGCTCCAGTTTTGTAGAAAATTACGGACGCAATGCCGCTACTTTGGCATTGCATTTCGGGGTGAGTCCTGAGCATTTGGCAGCCGAGGAAATCAACGCCTATCTGTATCGTTTAGCCACCAACGACATGTTTGGCGAGAGTTATTTTAAATTTACAGTTTATGGTATGCGCTATTGGTTCCGACTTTTTGGCATGAATTACAAGGCTCTGCGTATGCCTGTGATAAAGGAGAAAAACACTTTGCCAACGGTATTGAGCAAAGAAGAATGCAGGGAGCTTTTTCAATCTCCGCGCATGTTCAAGCACAAAGTGATGCTCACCTTGGCTTACAGCGGAGGTTTGCGACTGAATGAGCTGAGACATTTGCACATTGCCGATGTTGATTTCGATCGGATGATGATACACATCAAGCAAGGTAAAGGCAACAAGGACAGGTATGTGGTGCTGTCTAAAGTTATGAAACAGGCTTTGCAGCGCTATTATGCCGAATACAAACCGCAAGTTTATGTTTTTAATGGCGAAACGCCAGGCGAAGTGGTGGGCGAGCGCACTATACAAAATGCCATAAAAGAAGCTTTGCGAAAAACAAACATACAAAAAACGGTCACCATGCACACGCTTCGCCACTCGTATGCCACTCATTTATTGGAAGATGGCGTTGATTTGATTACCATTAAAAACCTGCTGGGTCATGGCGATATTCGTACCACTATGATTTATCTTCATGTAGCACAGTTTCCAACCGGAAGGAAAGTTCATTCACCTCTAGATTCACTTTACGGCCGCTTATGAGCCGTCCAAGCCACGAACTATCGGAAATTATTGCGCTGCATGGTACTGATTTTGAGCAAAAATACGCACCTACGGAGCAGCAACGAAGCGTGTTGGCAAAGCTGAGCGAATGTCGCACCAGTCCACTGGGCGGACATGTAGATGCTTGCGATGGGTGTGGTACTATACGGATTTCGTATAATTCGTGTCGAAATCGCCATTGCCCCAAGTGCCAAGCCACCAGTCGCGAACGCTGGATAGAAGCACGGGAAGATGACTTGCTGGATGTGAGTTATTTTCATGTAGTTTTTACGCTTCCCGAAGAATTGAATTCACTGTTTTTATTGCGAAGCAAAACCCTGTACAACATTTTATTTGAAGCTGTAAAACTCACGCTCGAACTATTTGCCGGCAACCCCAAGTATCTGGGTGCACAAAGCGGACACATTGCAGTACTTCACACTTGGGGTCAGAACTTGAGTTTTCATCCGCATTTGCACTGCATTGTTCCATCTGGTGGTGCTACGCAGCAAGGCAACTGGAAATCGCTGACAAAAGCAGCCAAAGTGAAGTATGCCACTTATCTGTATCCGGTAAAAGCCTTGAGCAAAGAGTACAGCAAAATCTTTATACGTCTGCTCAAAGCAAGTGTTGATATTGAACCTGAACATCAGCCCGACAAACAGTTGCTCCAAAAACTCAGTGACCACAAATGGGTGGTGTATGCCAAGCAGCCGTTTTTTGGCGCAAAGCAAGTGATACAATACTTGGGACGCTACACGCATAAAGTAGCTATTTCCAATCACCGCATAAAATCGATTGCCGAGGGACAGGTCACTTTCGGGTGGAAAGATTACCGCCATGGCGATGCGCAAAAGGAAATGGCGCTTCAGGCCACAGAGTTTCTGAGGCGTTTCTGCCAACATATTTTGCCCTTTCGGTTTGTAAAAATCAGGCATTACGGCATTCTGTCCTCTCGCAACAAAGTAAAACTACGTGATGTACAATTCGGCATGGGCATAGTGGTTGAAAAGAAACTCAAGCCCACGTGGCAAGAAGTGTGCAAGCAAAAGCTAAACTTCGACCCGGAGCTTTGCCCACACTGCAAAGTGGGACATTTCCACACCGTGAGTAGTTGGAGTGCACGCGCGCCACCACCAGCCGATGCTGTTCACCGTGCAGCCATAAATGCTGCTGCACAAAAAATAAGTTTCTGATAATCAACATTCGGCTTCCCAAAAAGAAGCTCGATGGCCATTGTATTGTCTATACTTGACCAAAACGGAGCAAAAAGCCCAAAAATGCATCAAAAAACAAACTTATCAGGATTAAAAATTAAATTATCTGAAGTTTTTTGTGTGACTCAAACAGCTTTTTTTGAAAAATTGGGCAAACCTGCCCAACTCAAGTTCCACCCAAAACGCATTCTTTCTCCATAAAGAGTGCAATCAGAACCCACAGCACGTACCGAAGGTTCCGTTCAACAAGGACTTAAATCGCAACACCCCGTCAAGAGCAGTGCTTGGCGGGGTGTTGCGCGTTCGGGGTGATGCGTTTAAGTCCTATGATGTTAGGGGTAGTTTTTTTATCTCATTTCATATCTTAATACGGTGTCATTCTTAAACCAAATTTCTAAAAGTCGAATATGTTGTAGAATTCCTTCTCTCGCACCTAGTCTGTAAATTATATCTGTTTTAGGATTCAGTGAATCAATTCTATATAAATCATCTGTAAAATTCTCGTATGTTGAGTCATTATATTCAGGATTTCCAAGTAGATTGATAACTTCGGTCTTTGATTTGTTTTCCAGTATTTTTCGTTTCTTCAAGTCTTCAATCATTAGCACTCGTGTCTTTGGTTCTTTCTTCCACTTCTCAGCATCAAATGCTTTCTCTCTAAAGTCAGAAGTTGCAAATACGAAAATCCAAAAGAAAACGTATAGAAAAAAAATGTATAAAATTCCTGCCCACAGAATATAAAAGAGCCAATGTATAATTTGTCTTGATATTCCAAGTTGTTCTTCTTTGATTTTTTTCGAGCGTTTAAATGCAATCCAGAATGTCAATGACAAATAAATGATTGTCATAACGAAGAAAATTATTGTTGTCAACATATCAGTCACTTTGCATTATTATTTGTCCACAAGAAAAGTCGAGAAGTATTTAATTATCAGAAATTAATTTAGTCTCAATTCATGTCAGTAATTAAGCTGTCAGAACTTTAAAAGGTTAAATCTTATTCGTTTTCACTATTCGTTTCTTTTTTTCTAAAATTACCCCTAACACTTAAATATGCGTTGTCTAATTGGCTATGCGATGTTGCATTTCGCATATATCTACTGTAAAAACTTGATTTATGATTGTTATACTGCTGATATACTGTATAATAATTATATTGTTCGTTTTATTAAGTATTCGTATAGCCAACTTGTTAATAAATATAAAAATATAAATGTTTTTGGATTCATTTAATTTTAGCCCCAAAGATATATATAATATTTTACATTAACAATGTTTTAGTTTAATTAATTTCCAGATTATCTAACGGACTTTTTATCTGATCAAATCCCTTAGTTGTAACATGGGTGTAAATCTCTGCGGTTTTTCCACTTGAATGCCCCAAGAGGCTTTGAATATAGCGTATATCTGTACCGACTTCGAGCAAGTGAGTAGCAAATGTATATACAATGACTAATTAAAAATAAAAAAAACTATAGCAAAACAGCCTCCCAAACCGGCTTCTAAAATAGAATCGGGTCGGGAGGCTGTATGTCAGTGTATTCAGTTTCGGAAAGATAAAACGCCCTCTCTCCTACTCTAATTATTTTTCAGCTATTAAAACTCCTGTCATAGATAGTGAACCCATAAAAATTTTATCGTTAAAAAGGCTGACTCTATCCGTTTTGGTTTGTACACCAAGGGCATAAAGCAATGGAATAAAGTGTTCGGGCGTGGGAATGGCCATTTGAAAAGCACTGGCTTGTTTTTTATAATCTATCAAAAGTTGGTGATTGCCATCTAATATGGCTTGATTAACTTTTTCCTGTGCTTCGATAGCCCAGGCATGTTTGGCATTTTCATCGCGCCAATTTAGCTCACGCAGGTTGTGTACAATGTTTCCACTACCAACAATTAAAACTCCCCGCGAACGCAAATAAAGCAGTTCTTTAGCCAATTGATAGTGATATTCAGGACTTTGATAATGATCTATACTCATTTGTATCATGGGAATATCAGCTTTTGGATAAATGTGTTTGATAACGCTCCAGGCTCCATGATCGAAGCCCCAATCGGTGGTATCCAGTTTGATTTCGGTACTGTTAATTTGCTTTTTCAAGCTGTTTGCTAATTCAGGATTTCCGGGTGCGGGGTAATTTACCTGATAAAGCTGCTCAGGGAAACCACCAAAATCGTGTATAGTTTTAGGAAATGGCATGGCTGTGAGGCTTGTACCACGGGTTTCCCAATGTGCCGAAATACATAAAATGGCCTGTGGACGGGGAATAGATTCGCCCAAAATTTGCCATGTTTGGGTAAATTCATTTTGCTCAATGGCATTCATTGGGTTGCCATGTCCAACAAAAAGTACCGGCATAAGCGGCGAAGGAGTTAGTGAATTTTTGAAAGTTTGTGTCATATTTGAATGATTTTTATATTAGTTGATATTAAAAAATATCAAAACATATATAATTCGCTCGTTATAAACTTTTTAAATGTGGGGCTTTGCCCCATACCCCACATACTTTTTTGTCTTGAAACAAAAAAGTATGCAAAAAAATTCAAGACTTCGCCCGCTTCACTCGAAAAACTTGCGCTCGGTAGGCTCAAATCGTCCAAACTCATTCCGACGGAATACGTCGGAACTCAAACAAGGACGATTTTTAACCGCCTACCTCACTTGTTTTTCGGTTCACCTGACGAGGTCAGTCCGAATCCGAAAGGTAGCAGTCAAATTATACTTTTTAAATTCAATATATTATAAGTAGTATATAATTTTTGTCATGTACTAAAATAAAACTTCTAAACGAAACACCGCTTTTTTAAAGACGGTGTTTTTTGTTGTAATAAAATTCGCCTTACTATATCTGAAATCTTTTAATAATGATGTCAATCAAAATTTACGATGTCTTAGAAAAAAATACCGACAATTTAATATAAGAGAGGTCAGGAAGTCTGAACTTACGCAACAGACCGGAAGAAAAGAAACCGGTCAGTTGCTAATCGAAGAAATAAGCTGTCAGTTGCTAATCGACGTCATCAACTGACATCTTTTTTGGTTGCACCAACTGACCGCTTTTTTGGCGGTCTGTTGGATGTGGTTTGGATTCCGACTTCTACTACTATCGTAATTTAAACTATTATTATTGTTAGATTTCTCATATCTAAAACTTCGCTTTGGTTGTTTTTATCATTCGGAATCACCATTCACCAATTACCATTCACCATTCACCAATTACCACTCACCATTCACCACTCACTTCGCATTGCAACAACAGTCGGCGACGGGTATTGGATTAGAAAGGATACCCTTGTCATTCCGAAGCGCAGCGAGGAATATAAACTACTACTTTGCCAAACAGGGATTGAGACCCTTATAGTTTCGTAAAATGCGG
>CAMBSB010000151.1 GCA_945870155.1 Paludibacter jiangxiensis
GGCACAGAGGATTTGCGTTTTACATCACTCAGCGACGAAAAAGCAGCCAAAATTGAACGGGTAATAAATTATCTGAAGGCTAAAAAGCCGAACATGATTTTTCATGTATATGGATGGATGCGCCCGGAACCGCTGGTACAATGGATTTCGGCCTATGGAGGCAGTTTTCACGAAACCTTGTTAAGCAATTTATCGTGGCATCATGTATTTCCGGTTGATGGTAATTTTAATTATCAACGACAAGCGGATATTAGTTTTGCTTCCGTTCCTCTCGAAAATAAATATTACGTACTTTTTATTGCTTCCGAAGGCGATGCCGGAAACTGGAATATCGGTTTTCAAGGCGGTGCATGGCAATCAACTACACGCGGACAAGTACCTGTAGCTTGGGGTTTTAGTTTGCAAATGTTCGAAGAATTTCCTTTTGTAGCGCAATATTATTACCGAACTGCCACTGCCAACGATGGTTTCATGGCTGTGGCCACGCCGCTGGGTTATGCTTATCCGGATGTTTTTCCAACATCATATTTGCCCGATGCAAAAGTGAAAACTATGGCTTTGATGGATAAATTTAATGTCAATTCGGTGTATGCCTACAAGCATTATAACGGCGCAGGTTCGTCGCAATACAGAGGCGTTACTATTTCCAATAATTTCGATTTTGCTAAATTAGGTGCTTTTGCCGAGCAAACCAATGCGCAAATGACAATGCTTTACGACCCCGGATTAATTACACAAAAAGCATACAACAATTATGGCGGTTTGCTGTACAACCATGTAAACGACGATACTTTTTATGCCGACTTTTCGAACCTGACAACTGTTAAAGACCGAATTGTAAGTAAACTAAGTGGAAAAACGAAACCCCGTTTTTTGATGGCTGGTTATCAAAGATTTCGTTTTGACAATGCATCATTACAAACAAACGACATTACATTGCCACGCTTAAAAACATTGATAGAAAGTATCAAAGGCGATGCTACTATTGGTGCCGATGTGGAATTTGTGACGCCCGAAAAATACACTTATTTATTGCGCAAATCGCTTGGTTTATCAACTGCTGTTCCTGTTGTAGAAAACAATGGACAAAAATTGCTGGTTTTCAATGATAAAAATCGAAACTTGCAAATCAATTTACAACTCGAAAATGCACAACAAGTTCAAATTAATCTTGTTGATTTAACTGGAAAACTGATTTTTAATGAAAACTGGAATATGTCAATGGCTAACGACTTTAAAACCATTTCTTTTCCTCAAAATGGTATATTTATTTTGAACGTAAAAGGACAAAATATAAACCTTACTTCGAAAATTGTAAATTGTAAATGAAAAAATTGTAAATGAAAAATCGTTCCTCTGCACTCGATGCCCTTCGTGGCTTAGCCATTATCGGTATGGTTTTGTCGGGCACAATAGCCGAATCACTACCGGCATGGATGTATCATGCTCAGGTTGGTCCACGTTCCGATTTTAAATTCGCCCCGACCATTTTTGGTATTACGTGGGTCGATTTGGTTTTTCCATTTTTCCTGTTTGCAATGGGAGCCGCTTTCCCGTTGGCTTTGAGCCGAAAATTAGATAAAGGAGCAAAAGTGCAAAGTCTTTTTCCATCCATTCTGAAACGTACATTTTTATTAGTCCTCTTTGCCATAGCTATTTATCATACTACGCCTTATCGTGTGGGTGGACAGTGGAATTATGCATTGGCATTGCTTGCTTTTGGCTTGTTTTTCGTCAGTTTTGTTCGTTTGCCCAAACTAACTGAAAAAACCAATGCTTGGTTCAATTGGATAGGAATTGCTTTGTTATTCAGCTTGATAGCATTTAATGTGCTATCGCAACCCGATGTTTTCAAGCAAGGATTCAAACTGTCGCACAACGATATTATCATTCTTATTTTGGCCAATATGGCTCTTTTTGGTGCTGTAGTTTGGATTTTCACACGAACAAGCATAGTTACACGTATTGGCATTATGGCATTGTTTTTTGCATTTCGTCTCACAGCCGATATCTCAGGAAGTTGGAATCAATTGGTGTGGAATTTTAATCCGGCCATCTTTTTGCCCGAAAACATTCAATCAGCATTTTATATTGGCTCACAGTGGCTTTATCAAATGGACTTTCTGAAATATTTGCTCATTGTAATACCCGGAACTATAGCGGGCGATGTGTTGGTGAATTGGTTTGCCGACAATGATGATAAAAAAGCGAAACTCCCAACGAAAAGCCGAATGTGGGCTGCCATGGTTTTGATGATAGCCTTTGTAGTGAGTAATTTAGTTTGCTTATTCGGTCGCTATCTCGAAATCAATATCTTGTTAAACATCATTTTAGGTTTTGTTGGTTGGTATCTATTCCGCAATCCAACTCATTCCTTAAGCCGATTGTATCTCAAATTGTATCAATGGGGCATTTCGTGGCTTTTACTCGGACTAGTTTTCGAAGCTTATGAAGGCGGAATCCGAAAAGACCATGCCACCATGAGTTATTTCTTTGTTACGGCTGGTTTGGCTATCTTTACACTTATTTTCTTCTCCATTGTAATGGATTATTTTGGAAATAAAAAGCTATTTAGGTATATTGCAGAAAGTGGTCAAAACCCAATGGTGGCTTATGTAGCAGGCACTTTTCTGGTTGTGCCGATTTTAGCGTTGGTTGGTTTAATGCCACACATCAATAAACTGTACGAAATTGCAGCTTGGCTCGGTATAGCTAAAGGACTAATTATTACTAGTGGTATGATGGTGATAACGGTGTTTACTGTGCGGAGGAAATGGTTTTGGAAAACATGAATATTGGCCCCTAACCCTTAAAGGGGATGGCCCCCTAAATCCCCCTAAAGGGTGACTTAAATTAGTATTGATAATTATAAAAAAAATCTTTTTACCGATATGAATAAAAAAGACCAAACAAACTCTTACTCCCCTTTAGGGGTTGGGGGTTTCTCTAATTCCCCCTTTAGGGGGTTAGGGGGCATATTATTGCTTTTATTACTTTTTGGTTTGAATAATGCCGTACAAGCCAAATCGGAAGTTCGAGGTGTGTGGGTACCAGACCCGCAATACACTGATGTGATGAAGAGTTATAAAAACGTGGTTGATTTTGTAACTACGCTCGATACCTTGAACTTCAATTCGGTGTTTGTGGTTTCGTATGCGCTTAATAAAACACTTTATCCAAGCAAAGTATTGCTCAAAAACACCAATTACCCCAGCATTGATTCAACAAGTTTGTTGACTCCATTTATGAAAACATATAACGAACCCAGAAAGAGTCCATCGGGCGACCCTGTTCGCGACTTAATAAGCGAAGCACACAAGCGGAATATCAAAGTTTTCTTTTGGTTTGAATTTGGTTTTATGGCCGATATTAAGCTGGCAACACCGCAAAACAATCCAATTTTAGCCAAACATCCCGAATGGTTGGGAATAGGAAATGATGGTAAACCGGCAAATTACAACAACCACGACTATTATTTCAACTCGTACAATCCAAAAGTGCAAAAATTTCTGCTCGATTTAATAACCGAGGCTATAAAGAAATATCCTGATGTGGATGGCATTCAGGGCGACGACCGTCTACCGGCTTCGTGTATCAATTCTGGTTACGACAAAAAAACTGTAAAAAGCTACCAAAAAGCGCATAAAGGTCAATCGCCACCACAAAACTTTAAAGACTCGGCTTGGATGCGCTGGCGATTGGATATTTTGAATAATTTCGGAAAAACGCTCTATAATAAAGTAAAAGCCACTCAACCGAATGTAATGGTTAGTTTTGCCCCAAATCCATACCCTTGGTGCAAGGACAATTTGATGCAAGAGTGGCCACAATGGGTGAGTTCAGGTATTTGCGATTTGTTGGCCGTGCAGTGTTATCGTCGCGACAGTGTGGCTTATGCGAATACCGTAAAGGCAGCTCAAGCAAATATTCACTTACCCGCAGGTAAGAAAATGACTTTTGCTCCCGGGGTTTTGCTGATGGTAAGTGGACAAATTTCGGATGCCAAAGAAGTTAAAAAACAATTGCTGACGAATAGAATACTTAATTCTGATGGTGAGATTCTTTTCTATAACGAAGGATTACGATCCCCAGAAGTACGTAAAATTATCAAAGAAGTTTATACCGAAAAAGTGAAGTTCCCTAAGATAAAAAATTGACGATATTTAATATTTATTTCATATTGTTTTTTTACATAAATCCAATTCTTTATTCAACTCACAATCAGCGAATTGCGACTTGTTCTGGTGAAAAAGTAAAAGGTTTTTTGCTTTTTTGCTTATTAGTAACAGTTTGTATTGAAATATTTTTATCTACTTGATAATTATTACGTTGAAAATTTATATATTTGTAGACTGTTTTTAAAAATATTTTTTAAATCTAAAACAATTCTCAAAATCAGAATTTATTTAAAACACAAGTATTTTACATTTAAAATTAATTATTTACAATAATCATTTTCAAACAATTTAAATTTATGAAGAAAACTACACTTCTATTACTTGCCATAGTTTTGGCAAGTTCCTTTGTTAAGGCCGTTTCAGTTGGAAACGTAATTATTGTTGGCGCTAACGGCATTGCCGACAATACTTCTTACTTAACTCTTAAAGAGGCTTTTGATGCTATTAACGCACAAGCTGACCAAAGTGGAAAAACCATTGAAATTCAAATTGCTGCTAGTACTACCGAAACTGCTTCTGCAATTCTAAATCAACCTGTTACTGCAAGTTGGACTAGCTTAACTATTTATCCGTCTGCAACAGCAACTATATCAGGTGCATTTGTGGGTACAATTATTGATTTAAATGGAGCTGACAATGTTATCATAAATGGTAAACTTAATAAAACTGGTGCTGCAAAATCATTGACTATCTCGCATACAAGTAATGCTGATAATGGAAATAGAACTATAAGATTATGGAATGATGCACAAGGTAATACTGTACAGTATTGTAATATTGTTGGAAGCTGCCCATCTTCAGGAGCAGGAGTGATTTTCCTAGGAGATGCAAAAGCATCTGGAACAGGTAATGATAATAATGTCATTGAATATTGCGATATAAATGCAGCTGGAGCTGCTAATGGTATCAAAGCTTCTTCTGCAAATGCTTTTCCAAGTGAAGGTAATATTATACGGAATAACAATATCTATGATTTCTATATTAGTGCCACATCTACAACTGTAACTTCAGGTATTGATTTTAGTACAAATTATTCAACATCAACCATAACAGATAACAGCATTTATCAAACAGCATCACGTGCTTATGATGGAACAACTGCTGTAGTTCATCTTGGTATTAATGTGAGTGGAGCATCAAATGGAAATACAATAACCAACAACTACATTGGGGGATCTGCTCCACAATGTGGAGGTACAGCATGGACTATTACTGGAGGATTATACCGTTTATTTTCTCTGCAAACTTCATTTGGGACAACAACTGCTTCAAGTATTCAAGGTAATGTAATCTCTAATATTGATATAACAAGTGCTTATTCAAGTTCAAGTAGTGCATTTATTGGTCATCAACACGCTACAGGAACTGTAAATATTGGAACAATTACTGGAAACACAGTTGGCTCGGTGAATGCAACTGGCTCTATCAAAGTAAAACTCACTGCAGCAGGAGGTTGTCTAGTCGTTGGTATTAATTTAGGTGCTGGCATAGCTAATATTTCCAATAATAAAATTGGAGGAATAATTGTAGATTTAAACAATTCTGCAACTAGAGCACATTTTTATGGAATAAGTGCTGCTGGAGCAGGCCCTGTTACATATACTAAGAATTTAATTGGTAGTTTGACAGTGCCAAACAGTATTGAACACAAAGGAAGTACTTATAATACCTATGCTACATCGCAAAGTAATTTACGTGGTCTTTCTATTGGTAATACTGGAGGTACAACTATTGAGGAAAACGTGATTTCTAATTTAACCTGCTCTTCAATTGGTTCAAATATTACTAATGGTATTTATACAAATAGTGCGAGTTTAGCTACCTCAATTAAGTTAAATATAATTAGGGATTTAAAATCTTATGGAACTAGACCAAACACTGGCTCAACGGCATCTATGATTGGTATAATATATGCAGGTAACAACAACGGAAATATTATTGGAAATAATACAATTTACAATTTGAACAATGCAACTAATACTGCAGATGGAGTTGAGGCTTATGGAATATTTTTCGAGACAATAAATACTGGAATTTCAACCATCGAAAAAAATAAAATTTATGGTATCACTACAGCTTCTACTAGCACCAATGCTAACATAATTGGCGTTTATATTAGTAACGGTTTAACCAATACTCAAAACAATATGATTGCATTGGGTAGTGGATTAACAACTGCAATAAATATGAGTGGTATCCGCAAATCAAATACTAAGGCTAATAACTTCTATCACAACACTGTAGTGTTGTCGGGTTCTGAAGTTGGTGTTGCTGGAACTACAAATACATTTGCATTCTTAAAAACAGGGAGTCCCACAAGTCCAGCTGTTGATGTTGTACAAAATAATATTTTAATCAATAATCGTTCAAATGCTTCTGGAAACACACAAAAACACTATGCAATTAATCTTGAAGGAACTGGTGCGCTAACCTCAGATAACAATAATTTGTTTGCAAATGGAGTAGGTGCAGTATTGGGTATAGTTGGCATTTCACCTACTACAACTGATTATGCTACCTTAGCAGCATGGAAAACCGGCACATCAAAAGATGCTGCATCTGTTTCAAAGTATGTTGAATTCACTAGCTTAACTGATTTGAGTATTACCGGCACATCAGTAAACGATGTAGAATTAGGTGCACCTCGTTTAGCAACAGTATTAACTGATATTATCGCTGCTTCTCGTGCAACAACTACGTATATGGGTGCTCACGAAGCAAGTGATTTAACAATACCTGCTCCAACCAAAGCATTTACTGTTACTGTTCCAAATGGTACTGCCAAAGTTTATGTGGCTGGTACATTTACCGGAAAGAATTGGGATATTACAAATCCTCATGAGTTAACTGCAACAGCCAATCCAAATGAATTTACTGGAACTTTTGCTTGTGCAAATGATGTAGCATACAAGTATTTATGCGAAAAAAGCGATTGGGATTATCAAGAAGCTGCATACAATGGTAGCAACCCTCCTGTAACAGGGAGCAACAGAGCTTATTCTGCTACTGATAATGTTCCAATTTGGTACCGTGTAAAATCAGTAAAATTGAATGTTAGTTTTGCAACTTCTGCTGTACCAACACAATTATTCGTAAAAGGAGGATGGGATTCTTGGGCTACACCTATCGAACTGACTAAGTCTGGAAGTACTTTCAGCACAACCATCAGTGGTGTACTTGGCGATAAAATTCCAGCTGATACGCAATATAAATTCTATACCAATGACATGAATACCGACAATTGGGAATCGAATGCAGATGGTTCAGGAAGAGATAATCGATGGAGTATTGCACCGGTAATGAACGACGAAATAGCTCGTTTTACAACCCAGATTATTACTAAATTAGATAATGCAGCAACTCAGGCTCGAATCATTCGTACGCTTTCAGGTATCGAAGTGCAATTGAATGGTTTATCCACTATTGAATTATTGAATGTAAATGGAGTGCTGATTGATAAAACAATTTCAAACTCTACTTATAGTCGCAAACTTGATAATGGTATTTATATTTTGAAAATCAATGGTTTAGCCACAAAATTTATCAAGTAATAAGTTCCCTCTAATCCTTGTTAAGGATTGATTTAGCAGCCGTCTTTCGTTAATTGCGAAAGACGGTTGTTGTTACTTGAAAAATCCATATTATCTTTGTATTTAATTTTACTTTAAACACTACATTTATGCATAAAACTACTCCTCTTTTTAAAATTTTGATGATTGTTGCTTTATTTTTATTCGATGCAACACAGACAAATGCAGCGACTCTTTTTGAGAATTTTGATAGCCCATCAGTCGCATCAACAAATAATTCTGCTAAGGATATAACCTATCCTTCAGGTGTTTGGAATGTTTGTGCAATTACAAAACCAACTACTGCTACCGAAAATGATCGTATAAACGGACTTTATTCCATGCGCATGAGAGCTTTGACAGGTCAAAATTTTATGTTTATGAAATTCGACAAAGCTGGTGCAGGTGTACTTTCGTTTAATTATGGCTCGTACTCAAATCATTTTGGAGGTGAATTTACAATTCAACAATCTACCGATGCTGGTGTTAATTGGACAAATGTAGGTACTCCGGTAACTGTTCCAAAATGGAATGGCACATTTCTAACTTACTCTTTACCTGTTAATTACAATGGAAATATCCGATTTAAATTAGTCATGACATTGCGCACGCCTAATAACGCAAACGAACAAGTAAATATCGATGATTTTCAGATAACTGATTTCGGAACCGAACAAGTGGCCATGCCTGTTTCTTCATCTCCAACAGGTATTTACGAAACTCCACAAAGTGTAACTTTAAATTCGGCAACTACGGGTGCTACAATTTATTATACCACCGATGGCACAACACCAACAACTGCTTCGAGCGTTTATTCAACTCCATTGAGTATTTCGACAACAACCAAAATTAGAACTATAGCTGTAGCTTCAGGTAAGGAGAACAGTCGCGAACAAGTGGTATTAATCAGTTTCCCAGAAACTATTGCAACTTTAGCCGAGTTTTACACTAAAATGGCAACAACGGGAACTAACCTGACATATTTTAAATATATAGGCGAGGCAATTGTTACCGCTTCATATACTGCAACTTATAAGGCTATGTTTTTTCAAGACAATACAGCCGGCATACTTCTTTCGGATATATACCGCTATACTACACTTACCAATAATATTGGTGATAAAGTTACAGGCATTATAGTTCAGGTAAATAAGGTTAATGATTCGCCGCAATTGTATCCATACAACGATTTTACGGTTATTTCAACTGGAAATTCCATCATTCCACCTGTTGTTACACTTGCTGATGTGCCAAACCGAACTAATCAGTTGGTGCAAATAAATGATTTGTTTTTCGATGAAGCCAATGGAACAAAAACTTTTGGACCAAATACACCTTATGTTATTCATGATGCGACGATGGCAACAACCACTACTACTTTTCGCACACCAAGTGGTATGCCAAATCCCGATTATAATGGTACTGTTATACCTGCAAAACGAAATATAATTTGTTTAATTGCAAAAAACAATCCATCTGTTACAACACATTATATTTTTGCACGCAATGCGGCCGAATTAGATGTGCAACTTTCGGGCATTATTCAACCCAAAACAAACAATATTTCCACTTCCGGCAATACCATTTTCTTCGAAACTGATGCTCCCGAAACAGTCAAAGTGTTTAGTATAAGTGGTCAGACTATAAAAAGTTTTGTTTCAATTGTTGGAAAAAATAGCGTGGAACTTACAAAAGGCGTTTACATTATCCGCATCAGCGATAAAACAACAAAAGTATTCTTGTAAAAATATTCGTCTGTAGACGAAAAAATGATTCATTTTGTAAGAATATTCGTCTTAGGACGAATATTCTTAATTTTAAAAAATAATATTGTGAGCATAAAACATTTATTCTTTTCAGCATTTTTGGTGTTTCTAGTTTTGCTTTCAGCAAATGCTCAAGCTCAAAAGCGCGAATCATACACAGTGCGCATCACGGTAACGGATAGTTTATCCAAAGAAACTATTATAGGCGCAGCATTGCAAATGAAAAGCATGGGCATAAATGCCGTAACAGATATGAATGGCGTGGCAACGCTAGTGAATGTGCCACGCGGACAAGCAGCGGTCGAAATATCATGTTTGGGCTACGAGTCGGTAGTACGCACAATCAATGTAAACAAAGATTTGGCGCTTTCTATACGACTTATAGAAACTTCACTTCAACTCAAAGAAGTAAGCGTGGTAGCCAAAAATAGCGCTGCCGGTGCATCCACTTCATCCACCATTGGCCGGCAAGCTATTGAGCACCTGCAAGCAACAAACTTAAGTGATTTGATGCAGCTTTTGCCTGGAGCTACCATGCAAACATCCGATTTAACAAAAGCCAATTCCTTACAGCTAAGAAGTGCTTCGAATGCTGGCTTCGACAAAAACAATTCATTTGGAGCATCGATTATTGTGGATGGAATTCCAGTTTCAAACAATGCTAATATTGATTCTAAACTAGATGGAAATAACGATACAGGTGGTAAAGGTGTGGATATGCGGCAAATTTCTGCTGACAATATTGAATCAGTTGAGGTAATTCGTGGAATTCCATCGGCAGAATATGGCGATTTGACTTCAGGTGCTGTGATTGTTAAAACGAAATCGGGAAAATCACCCTATGAAGTACGTACAAAAGTTAACCCTACTACATTAAACACTTCAATTGGAAAAGGTTATGCTTTTGGTAAAAAGGGAGGTTTTTTAAACACAAACTTTGATTATGTACAAGCTTGGGGCGATCCAAGAAAAAAAACACAATCGTTCGATCGATATTCTGTATCGTTAAACTACAGCAATACTTTTTTGAAAAACTGGCGCACAAATTTCAAATTTAATTACAGCGGTTTGATAGATTTATCGGCTGATGATGAGGATTCTCAATTGGCAGGTACAGTTGAAAAACAGACAAATAATAATTTTAAAATAAGCCATGATGGAAAGATTGCTTTTAATTTACCATGGATGCGCACTTTATCCTATGTTATAGGGTATTCAACACTAATAAGCGAATCGCATAAAACAGCCAAAATCACTGCTAATGGATTTAAACCAATTATCACGTCATTAAATACAGGTTATTATGAAGTTCCATTTAAAACTATTTCCTATTTTGGCAGTGGAGGAGTAAAAAGTAATCCACAGGATATATTCTTCAAACTTACTAATAACTTTGGATTTAATATAAATAAGACATGGGCACATCAAATAAGTATGGGCGCCGAATATCGTTATGAGCAAAATAAAGCATTGGGCTATTACAATGACGATCCATTATTACCTTTAAAATCAAATGAAGATGGACGTCCACGACCATATTATGATATTCCTTCTGTCCATCAGATTTCAGGATATTTAGAAGATAAAATGACTTGGAAAATGTTTGGCATGAAATCGAATCTTAGCGCCGGACTAAGGTTTAATATGATTCAACCCGGAATGGAAGAACAGGTTTCGGCATTATCACCTCGCATTAATGCTTCGGTAGAAATTTCAAAAAATATTGATATTAGATTGGGCTTTGGACAAAATTCAAAAACTCCCGGACTTAACTATTTATACCCTGAAAAAAAATATATCGATAGAATAGCTGCCAATACAGCATACCAATCTAATCCTACAGAACAAATGGTCATGTATCACACCATGGTATATGATGTTAAACGGAGTGTAGGACTAAAAAATGCAACAAATACCAAATACGAAATTGGTATTGATATTAAGTTACCAAAAGATAGAAATATCAACATTGTGGCATTTAGCGATATTACTCCTAATGGATTTGGAAGTAGTGCTGATTATTTTACATATTTGGCTGAGTATTATGAAATTGGAAAAGGTTTGAAGTATATTCAGAATCAGAAACCTGTTCTTGATCCAAGCACTCCACCGGTAAGGGTTGATACAGTATATTCAACCAAAGGTTTATACAAAAACAGCGAATGGAATCAAAATATGGGTATTGAATTAGATGCTAATTTAGGGCGTTCTACTTTTTTGAGTACCTCCTTCTATTTTAGTGCTGCATATACCAGATCAAGTTCCAAATCGGTAGGATATTCATATTCAAACCCGGAAAGAGAATCATTAACAAATTGGAATAACTATTATTTAGATAATCAGACTCCACCATTTAAATTTATTTATAACGACGGTAAAACTGTCAAATATTATAGTAGTTTAAACTCTACATTTAGAGCAGTTACCAATATACCTGCACTAAAAATGGTAATGTCAAATACTGTTTTTGTATCTTGGGCAAATGCATCCTGGACTACCTATGAATTAGATGAGCCTATTGGATATATTGTTGCCAATCAAACCGGCAGTTTCGATACATATCCTATTACAAGAGCAATGTTAGGCAACCCTGATACTAGAATTCTGGGGCACTTGTTGAAAGATAATGTGAGAGATAACACTGATAAAATTCCTGTTAGAGATAATTATCCGATTTGGAACATATCCACGCGATTAACAAAAGAAATATCTAAAGTTGCAGGGTTTTCATTCTTTGTAAACAACACTTTGTTTTATGAACCATGGCATAATACATCTACATCAACAACTGTAACTCAAAAAAATGTTGGGAAATTTAGCTTTGGTATGGAATTAAATATTAAATTATAAAAGTCCAGATATAATCAGTTTACTTTATGAAAGTTTTAAATTATTTATTTTCACTTATAATCGGATTTTCTTTGTTATCAATGATGTTCGGTTGTAAAGAAGAGCAGAACTTATCCCTTGTATCGGCATATACTGTTAAAGTTACAATGCCTGATAATATTAAGGAAGAATATAAGTATGCTAATAAAACAGTTAGCTTGCGAAGCGAGCGAATGACCTATACTGCCAATACTGATCAAAATGGAATAGCAATATTCAAAGATATAATTCCTGATATTTATAATATATCTACTTCTTGGGATATTACAAGTGATGAGTATATAAGTATGAGTGATTCTTTGGTTGAAAACAGACCGGCACTTATCTCAGGTATTGCATCTTCAAAAAAGATTTTTTCAGATAGTATCATAACTATATCAACCTTATTGTCGGTAAAACAGAGTCTGATAATCAGCAAAGTATATGCCTCTGGCACAAAAGATTTGAACAATGCAAAATATGATGCAGACGTTTATGTTGAGATTTTTAATAATTCTGACGAAATTCAATTTATTGATGGAATCTATTTAGCACTCGTAGAAGGAGATTCTCCTATTGCTTTTGCAGCAAAAGATAATCCAACAAATATACATGCCCGTCAGGTTTTTCGTTTCCCGGGAGATGGTACTAAATATCCAATTTTACCTGGCCAAAGTATTGTAGCTTGCAATAGTGCTGTTAACCATACAGCTAACGCTTT
>CAMBSB010000152.1 GCA_945870155.1 Paludibacter jiangxiensis
AAATTGCTTTTATTACAAACTGAACAATTTTGCATATATTTGTATTTCAAAAAAATTAAAAGTATTCGTTACAACTCAGCATCCATAAAGATGCTTGTAAGTGCGATTTTGATATTAAAATTGATACTTTTTTAGTCTAAATGTATTTAAAAAAGAGCCTGTAGCAACAAATTAACCTTGACAAACGCTTCTGAACTCCCCCTTTAGGGGGTTGGGGGGCTGAGTAATTAAAAGTATTCTAAGTGAAAAAATTTAAAACCGGTTTCAAATGAAGTGGCTTAATAGAAACGATGACCAATCAAATTACGAGGACAGAAGAGGAAGTTCAGGTAAAAAAGTAGCCATCGGAGGAATAGGAACTATAGTAGTTTTTGTTATTGCCCTATTACTTAATCAAGATCCTCAACAATTATTAAACACGGTTAATCAAGTAATTCCAAGTGGCGGGTCGGAACAAATAGATGAAACAGCTTCAAAAGAAAACGAAGATTTAAAGGTATTTTCGTTAGGGGTTTTCAACAGTGCCAACGATGTTTGGACAAAGATTTTTGAAGAACAATTAAAGAAAGAATATCGTAATCCGACTTTTGTAACTTTTACTGATCAAACAGAATCAGGCTGTGGAGGTGCAAGCGCATCAAGCGGACCATTTTATTGTCCTGCCGATGAAAAAGTTTATATCGACTTGTCATTTTTTCATGAATTAGCAAACCGTTTTCATGCCCCGGGCGATTTGGCCATGGCTTATGTTACTGCTCATGAAGTGGGGCATCATATTCAGAAACTTTTGGGTTATACCGATTATATGCAAAATCAAAGAGGACAAGTTAGTGAAACGGAATACAATGAATTGTCGGTAAGATTGGAGCTTCAAGCAGATTTTTACGCTGGAATTTGGGCTCGTCATGCCGAAGAAATGAATATTATTCAACTGGAAGAAGGTGATATAGAGTCGGCAATGAATGCTGCTAATGCCGTTGGCGATGACAATTTACAAAAACAAATGCAAGGTTATGTTGTCCCTGAATCATTTACACATGGCACTTCCGAACAAAGAATGCGTTGGTTTAATAAAGGGTATAATACGGGTGATATTCGCAAAGGAAATACTTTTGAAGTGGAGCAATTATAGTTTTTACCTAATTTTCAGAATTTTCAAAACATCAAAAACCTTTCAAATTTAAAATTAACTATGGCCAAAACAAAATCTGTTTATATTTGTCAGAACTGTGGAACAGACTCACCCAAATGGATTGGCAAATGTCCATCATGTGGCGAATGGAACTCCTATGTAGAAGAAATTATTAGCAAAGATAATACTCCCAAAATAAGTTTGGGTGGGCTTGAAATTACCAAACAAAAACCTGTTCGGCTTGATGATGTGGAAACTTCGGAAGAAAGCCGTATCGACACTTCGAGCAATGAATTAAACCGTGTATTGGGTGGAGGATTGGTGCCGGGCTCGTTGGTTTTAATTGGTGGCGAACCGGGAATTGGCAAATCAACATTGGTACTACAAGTTGTTTTGAACCTGAAAGGAAAACGAACACTTTATATTTCGGGCGAGGAAAGTGTAAAACAACTAAAACTACGTGCCGAACGGTTGAAATACGATAATCCTGATTGTTACATAGTTAGTGAAACATCACTCGAACAGATATTTGTACATATTCAGAATATCCAACCCGATGTGGTGATTGTGGATTCAATACAGACTGTTTCTACCGAATTGATTGAGTCTTCGCCGGGTTCGGTTTCGCAGGTTCGAGAATGTGCTGCACATTTACTTAAATTCTGCAAAACTTCAGGAGTACCAGTTTTACTTATCGGGCATATTAACAAAGAAGGTAGTATTGCCGGGCCTAAAGTTTTGGAACATATAGTTGATACCGTTCTGCAATTCGAAGGAGATCAGCATTATATGTACCGTATTTTGCGGTCAATCAAAAACCGTTTTGGAAGTACTTCTGAACTTGGAATTTACGAAATGCAACAAAGTGGATTGCGCGAAGTGAGTAATCCTTCCGAACTTCTCCTTTCACAAAATCACGAAGGTTTGAGCGGAGTTGCCATTGCTTCGGCAATCGAAGGCGTTCGTCCATTTTTGATTGAAACACAAGCATTGGTGAGTTCAGCAGCTTATGGAACACCACAGCGTTCGTGCACTGGTTTCGACTTACGTCGGTTGAATATGTTATTGGCAGTTCTTGAAAAACGAGCCGGATTTAAACTGGCTCAAAAAGATGTGTTTCTGAACATTGCCGGCGGACTGAAAATTAACGACCCCGCTATCGATTTGGCAGTTATTTCAGCTATTCTTTCGTCCAATGTTGATCTGGCTATCGAAAAGCATATATGTATTGCCGGTGAAGTTGGACTTTCAGGTGAAATTCGTCCGATTAACCGCATTGAACAACGTATTTTAGAAGCTGAAAAACTGGGTTTTACCAAAATGATTATCCCTGACTTCAATGTTAAAGCCCTGAATATTGGTAAAATAAATATGGAAATTGTCATGGTAAAAAAAGTGGAAGAAGCTTTCAGGGTATTGTTTAAAAAATAAAAATGCTACCCCAAACCCCTAAAGGGGCTTAAAGAGCGCAATTTGAGAGTTTGCAAAAGAAATAGAATTTTAAAAAAAAGGAAATATACAAAACAATACTTACTAAAAGCCCCTTTAGGGGTTTGGGGCAGTAAAACATATAATTCAATACTAACCAAAGATCCCCTTTAGGGGTTTGGGGTAGTAGTAACAACTACAACTACAACTACAACTTATGACCTTACGCACTGTAAATGTAACCCGCTATATCACTCCTTTGCGCGAAGGAGGTTCTTTACCTGCATTGGCTGAAGCTGACGACGGATTTAAATATGTTGTTAAGTTTCGGGGTTCGGGACATGGTGCCAAAGCGCTGATTTCGGAACTTATTGGCGGTGTGGTGGCTAAACTTCTGAAACTACGCGTTCCTGAATTGGTTTTTGTTCAACTCGATGAGGCTTTTGGACAAACGGAAGGTGATGAAGAAATTCAGGATTTGCTTCAGGGTAGTCGTGGTTTGAATTTAGGACTTCATTTTTTATCAGGAGCATTAACTTACGACTCTGTTACAACCAAAGTGGATGGACGAACGGCTTCGATGATAGTGTGGATGGATGCTTTTTTGACTAATGTTGACAGAACCGTTAGAAATACCAATATGCTTATGTGGCACAAAGAGTTATGGCTTATTGATCATGGTGCTACCTTGTATTTTCACCATTCGTGGACAAACCACCAAAAACAAGCTTTGACACCATTTACTTTAATCAAAGATCATGTGCTTTTGCCATTTGCTGATCAATTGGAAACTGCTGATAATGAATGTAAAGCGATATTAACTGATGATGCTATTCATGAAATTGCAAACCTGATTCCTGACGAATGGGCAAGTAATTTGGAAGTAAACGAAACAACAGAATCGGTGCGTGAAGTTTATTATCAGTTTTTGAATTCACGTCTTAAAAATTCTGAAATCTTTTTAATCGAAGCTCAAAATGCAAGGAAAACACTTATTTGAATACGCCGTGATTCGTGTTTTGCCTAAGGTTGAGCGCGAGGAATTTATTAATGTAGGTGTTATTTTGTTCTCAAAAAGGGCAAAATACATAGGTATGAGCTACAAATTAGATGAAGGACGATTAAATTCATTTTCAACAGAACTGGATTTCAATTTATTAAAAGAAACACTTGTTTCATTTGAAAAAATTTGCAAAGGAGAAAAATCTGCCGGAACAATAGCACAACTCGATATCCCTGAACGATTTAGATGGCTCACGGCTGTGCGCAGCTCATGTATTCAAACTTCGCGACCACATCCGGGTTATGCTGAAAATCTGGATTTGGAACTCGAAAAATTATTTGCAGAACTTGTATTGTGAATAAAAACCTACACTTTGCTTGTGATTTTAATGAAAAAAACGAATCTAACACTTTGTAGATTAAAATAAAAGTACTAAATTTGCACCCTCATTTCGAATAGGGTTAAAAAGAAGCAATGCTGCGAAGCAACTCACCTTACCGATGTAATAATAAATTAGTTCTTAAATGTACGCAATTGTAGAAATTTTGGGACAACAGTTTAAGGTTGAAGCCGGCAAAAAACTGTATATCCATCGTATGAACGAGGCCGAAAGAGGTTCTCAGGTTGAATTTGACAAAGTGTTATTGCTTGACAACGAAGGTGTTATCACTGTAGGTGCTCCAACAGTAGCCGGTGCAAAAGTTATTTGTGAAGTTGTTTCTCACGTTCGTGGAGAAAAAGTAATCGTTTTTCACAAAAAACGCCGTAAAGGTTATCGCAAACGTAACGGTCACCGTCAAGACTTTACTGAATTAACAATCAAAGAAATCGTAGCTTAATTAACCGAAAAAATTATTTAAAATGGCACATAAGAAAGGGGCGGGTAGCTCAAAGAACGGTCGTGAATCGGAAAGCAAACGACTTGGAGTAAAAATATACGGCGGACAATTTGCAAAAGCAGGTAATATTATCGTACGTCAACGCGGAACTGTACACCATGTAGGTGAAAATATTGGTATTGGTAAAGATCATACTCTATTTGCATTAGTAGCGGGTAAAGTGGAATTCAGAAAAAGAAAAGATAATAAATCTTTTGTTTCAATCAGACCTATCGAAGCTAATTAAGATTAGTCAAGAAACTAAACGTACAAAAATCTCCTGTCGTTTTACCGTAGTGTAAAATTGCGGGAGATTTTTTTTTAGATTTAAGAGCCAAGAGCCACGAATTTGTAATAAATCTGGCAATTGTAAATGAATAAATTGTAAATAAAGAAACCGAAGTGTAAAATTGTAGGAAATTTTTATTTTACAAAAGAGCTAATTATCAAGTCATAATGAATTAGGCAATTGTAAATTGTAAATTCACAAATTGTAAATATATAATATGTTGACACTCAAATATATCACCGATAATACCAATGAGGTAATTACCCGATTGGGAAAGAAAAATTTCGACGGAGCAGCTATAATTGCTCAGGTTGTTGAACTTGACGGATTGCGAAAAGCGACTCAAACTCAACTCGACAATCAGGCCGCAGAGATGAATAATTTGTCGAAAGAAATTGGTTTGCTTTTCAAACAAGGAAAACAAGCTGAGGCTGCTCAAGCCAAAGACAAAACTACCGAGTTGAAAGACAACATAAAAATTTTGGATGAAAAACTGTCGGAAATAGAGCAAACGCTCAATAACTTATTAGTGCAGATTCCAAATTTACCACACGAAAGTGTACCTCCAGGAAAACATGCCGAGGATAATTTAATTGAGCGTGCAGGTGGTGAAATGCCTAAATTATATGATGGCGCTGTTCCACATTGGGATTTAGCCAAAAAATATGATTTAATTGATTTTGAATTGGGAGTGAAAATTTCAGGGGCTGGATTTCCAGTTTACAAAGGCAAAGGTGCCCGCTTACAACGTGCGTTGATAAATTTCTTTTTGGATAATGCCATGGAAGCAGGTTATCTGGAAGTGCAGCCACCTTATGTTGTCAATGCGGCATCGGGATATGGTACAGGTCAATTGCCTGATAAAGAAGGGCAAATGTATCATTGCACCATCGACGATTTATATTTAATTCCAACTGCAGAAGTTCCAGTTACCAATATTTACAGAGATGTAATTTTGAATGAAAACGAGTTGCCTGTTAAAAATACGGCTTATTCGGCTTGTTTCCGTCGCGAAGCGGGTTCGTATGGAAAAGATGTTCGTGGATTGAACCGCTTGCATCAATTCGATAAAGTGGAAATTGTTCAAATTCAACATCCGGATAAATCTTATGAAACGCTCGACCAAATGGTTAGCTACGTACAAACTTTGGTGGAGAAACTTGAATTACCCTGGCGAATTCTTCGACTTTGTGGTGGTGATATGAGCTTTACATCAGCATTAACATTCGATTTTGAAGTGTTTTCGGCAGCTCAGGAACGCTGGCTGGAAGTAAGTTCGGTATCCAACTTCGAAAGTTATCAGGCAAACCGATTGAAATGCAGGTTTAAAGGGAATGATAAAAAAACGCAACTGGCTCATACCCTGAATGGTAGTGCCATGGCTCTTCCAAGAATAGTTGCTGCTTTACTTGAAAACAATCAAACACCAGAGGGTATTCTTATTCCCAAAGCATTGATTCCATATACCGGTTTTAAAATAATAAATTAGTATTTTCATTCACCTTATTAAAAGGTTTAATTAATAAATCATCGGTCAACAAATCAATAACTTTTTGGTTTTTTGAACCGATGATTTCTTTTTTTGTTATATTCTTAAAATCCAAACAATTATGAGAATCACACTTATTCAGGATATTATTAATTGGGCTGCAAAAGCTGAGAATCTGCAAAAAGCTGAAAATCAAATTGCAAGCCTTAGTGGTAAAACGGATTTAGTAGTTTTGCCGGAAATGTTTTCAACAGGATTCTGTATTGATAAATTAGATCTTGCTGAAGAAATGAGTCAGGAAACTGTGACGAAACTTATATATTGGGCTCAAAAGTTCAATTTGGCAATCACCGGAAGTTTTATTGCCAAAGAAGAATCAAAAATCTATAATCGTGGATTTTTTGTTTTCCCCAATGGCGAAATAAAAATTGCAGATAAACGACATTTATTCTCCATGGGTGGTGAAGATAATTATTTCAGTGCCGGAAATAAAAAATTGATAGTAAATTACTGTGGTTTTAATATCTGTTTGTTAATATGTTACGATTTGCGTTTCCCCGTTTGGGCTAGAAATATCCAAAACGAATATGATTTGCTAATTTATGTGGCCAATTTTCCTGAAAAAAGAATTTCAAATTGGGATATATTATTAAGAGCCAGGGCTGTTGAAAATCAGGCTTATGTGTGTGGTTTGAATAGAATTGGAATTGATGGTTTAGGGATAAATTATAACGGACATTCAACTTTACTCGACTATAATGCAGTTCAATTGCTCAATTTTCCGGAAAATGAGTTTTCTATACAAACTTATGATTTACAATTGGATAATTTAAATAAATTCAGAAAAAAGTTTGCTTTTTGGAGAGATGCCGATATTTTTGGTGTTGAAGTTTGATAAACAACTATGATTTTTTTATTAATGTTCGGTGAAATTTGGTTTTCACACTTTATTTGTAATAATTTTCATACTTTTGCTTTTACAAACTTTAAAATCTAAGTATAATGAAAAAACGGATTCTTCGCATTGTTGGTGTAATTTTGGTTTTAGCTCTTTCAGGAGGTATTTATTACATACAACTTCTCACACCTATCATAACCGGTTATGCAGCAAAAAACCTGGCTTCGGGAGTTTTTGTAGGCAACAGAACTCAGGAGAGTGTTGAAAGTACAGATTTGAATTTCTCATTTATCAAATTTACAAATAATACTGTTGATTATGAGAAAAAAGAAGTAACAAGCCGTTTTCTTTGGGCAAGTTCAAAAGCTATTTATATCGAAGGTTTTGGTTGTACTTTGGTTCGCGATGCAGATGAAAACACCATCCGGACTCGACCATATAGAATTGTGCCATTGCCCGCAATAAATCCTGATTCGGTGGCATGGCCTGCAGGTGATAAACTATCCGACTCCATACCCAATGGAATAGATTTGGAAAAATTGAATATGGCATTGAATCGTGCATTTTCTGATACAGTTGGAACAAAAGGAACTTTTGCTGTAGCTGTAGCGTATAAAAATCAACTGATTGCCGAAAAGTATCGCGATGGGTTTACAAACAAAAATAGATTTTTAAGCTGGTCGATGGCTAAGAGTTTTACGCATGCTTTGGTTGGGATAATGGTAAAAAAAGGCTTATTAGATATTCATAATCAGGTAGATATTCCTCAATGGAAAAATGATGAACATAGAAGTATTACCCTAGAAAACCTGATGCACATGAATGCGGGTTTGGAATGGAATGAAAACTATGGGAATCTTTCGGATGTAACTTTGATGCTTCACAAATCGAGTGATATGGCAGCGTTTACTTACAACAAAGCATTGCAGGTAAAACCGGATTCTGTATGGGTTTATAATTCAGGTGCTACAAATATTGTGAGCTATTTGATTAGGAAAAAGATAGCCAATGATGCCGAATACTACGCTTTCCCACGCCGTGAACTTTTCAATCCAATAGGCATCCGTAGCGCCATTTTCGAGACAGATGCTTCGGGTACTTTCGTTGGTTCATCATATATTTATGCAACTATGCGCGATTATGTGCGATTCGGCTTACTTTATCTGAATAAAGGCAATTGGCTTGGAAATCAAATACTTCCTCTAGGTTGGACTGAAACTGCTATGCAGGTTTCAAATGGATCGGACGGAAAATATGGTTCGTTTTTTTGGCTCAATCAATCGGGCGATTACCCAAAAGTACCAAAAGATTTATTTATGTGTCGTGGACATGACGGTCAATTTATTTATATCATTCCTTCGCTCGAGTTGGTAGTTGTTCGTACAGGATTTTCGAAAAAACAAGATTTTAATTATCCCGAATTTCTAGCATCTATAGTGGAGGCAATTAAGAGCTAGGTTTAAGAGCCAAGATTAAAGAACAAAGAACAAAGAACAAAGAACAAAGAACTCGAAACCCGAAACCCGAAACGCGGAACATGAAACCCGAAACGCAAAACTCAAAAAAAAATGCCTAAAGAAGATTATTTACTAAAATATCTCGAAAAACTAAGTCGCGTAATAGCTGCTATGCTTGGTTTGCGCGATAAAGGTTTTCCAGAAGATGCCATTCGATTAGCGGAAGAAACATATAAAGAATTGTTTGTGCTAGATTTAGAATCAATTGCAGTATTGCCAGTTAGCGAATTTATTAAAATTATTGAGAAAGAATCATTTAGCCCTGCTTATATTGAAGCACTTGCAAAAATTACACACGAAACTGCTCATTCTTTCAATACAAAAGGGGATAAACAAAAGATGCGAATATTCAGCGAAAAAGCACTACTTTTGTATCGTCTTTTGAATGAGAAGGATAAAACATTTTCTTTTGAACGCGAAGTTTTGATTTCAGGTTTAGAAAAAATAATCGATGAGAATAATTCAGTAAATAAATTATAATAATTGAAATTCATCCAATTTAAATAAATAATCAATACAATTTTATGGAAAAACGTAGTGTTGGAATTCACGAGAAATTGCCTCTTTTACAAAGTTTGCCACTTAGTTTGCAACATTTGACAGCCATGTTCGGAGCCACTATTTTGGTTCCGATTTTATTGGGTGTCGATCCAGCCATAGCTTTGTTAATGAATGGGATAGGTACTATAATTTATACTCTTGTAACCAAAGGTGGAATACCTGCATATTTGGGGTCGAGTTTTGCATTTATTGCACCCGTTATGCTTATTTCAGCTAATTACGGCGGTTTTAATCATGCACAATCAGGATTTATTTTCTTTGGCTTATTCTTCATTTTAATTTCTTTTATCGTTTATAAATGGGGTATCAAGTGGATAGATGTAGTAATGCCTCCTGCCGTTATGGGTGCTGTGGTAGCAATTATTGGACTGGAACTTGCACCTGTGGCTGTGCGACAAGCTGGTTTGGCTCCTTGGCCAACTAATGTAGGACAAGTTGTACAACCATTTGTTATGGATAGTAATACTGTAATTATTTCAATGTTTACTTTAGTTTTTGGAATAATAGGCTCAGTGATGTTTAGAGGTTTTATGCAAATAATCCCCATTTTGTTTTCGGTTGTTGCAGGTTATATTTTAGCATTAATTATGGGTGTGGTCGATACCACCGCTATTGCTAATGCACCATGGTTTGCGTTACCAAAATTTCAAGCTCCGGTTTACGATTTAAATGCTATACTTATTATTGCACCGGCTTGTATAGTTGTTTTGGCCGAACATATTAGTCACTTGATAGTTACGGGTAAAATAACAAACGAAGATTTAATGAAAAAACCAGGCTTACACCGTTCCTTGTTGGGCGACGGAATTAGCAATGTGATTTCCGGTTTTGCAGGCTCTCCTCCTAACACAACTTATGGTGAAAATATTGGTGTAATGGCAATTACACGTGTATATTCTGTTTGGGTAATACGTGGTGCTGCAATATTAGCAATTTCTTTTTCGTTTATTGGTAAAATATCTGCAGCCATATCTACCATTCCTTCAGCCGTTATGGGAGGTATAACTGTGTTGCTTTATGGTGTTATTGCTGTACAAGGTTTCCGTATGTTTGTTGAACAAAAGGTTGATTTTAGTAAAAACCGAAACATGGTTTTGGGTGCAGTTACTTTTGTTGTTGGAGTGAGTGGAGCAGCTATCAATATTGGAACAGTTGAGCTCAAAGGAATGGCTTTTGCTGCAATTGTGGGTGTGATGTTGTCACTTGTTTTTTGGCTATTCGACAAACTTAAATTAATGAATGACAAATAAGAGCCAAGAGCCAAGACAAAACCCGATAGGCTATAGGGGAAGAACAAAGAGTCAGGAATAAAGAGAAAAGACAGGAACATAAAAACAACTGTCAGTGACCTAAGGGAGAAAAATTAGAAAAAAATATGATAAACTATAAAAACAAACAACGTCCTGAGAAGGATATGATTTTTGGTATACGTGCCGTTATTGAAGCCATACAAGCCGGAAAAGAAATTGATAAAATACTGATGCGACGCGATATGACCAGTGAATTGTCTCGCGAATTATTTGCCGCTTTAAATGGATTACCAGTGCCGGTTCAATATGTACCCATCGAAAAATTGAACAAAATGACGGTGAAAAACCATCAGGGTGCCATAGCATTTATTTCCCCGGTAGTTTATCAGCGAATTGAGGATATTATTCCCGGAATATACGAAGAAGGTCGAATGCCATTTATTGTCGTACTTGATGGCGTAACTGATGTGCGAAATTTTGGTGCCATTGCCCGTACATGCGAATGTGCCGGTGTTGATGCTATTGTGATTCCTACAAAAGGTGGTGCTTCTATCAATGCTGATGCAGTAAAAACATCGGCAGGAGCATTGCTTTCAATTCCGGTTTGTCGCGAAGCAAATCTAGGGAATGCACTTAAATTTATTCAATCATCAGGCATAAAATTAGTTGCAGCAAGCGAAAAGGCAACAGAAAATTATACACAAGTTGCCATGTCGGAACCTATAGCTTTAGTTATGGGTTCGGAAGATGAAGGTGTTTCGCCCGATTATCTTCGCCTTTGCGATAAAATGGTGAGTATTCCCATGTTAGGTAAAATCGATTCATTGAATGTATCGGTTGCTGCGGGTGTGCTTATTTATGAAGCGGTTCGTCAACGCGGTGTGGTTGAATCGTTAATTGGTTAGTTAATTTGTTTAGCAGTTAAATCGTTGATTTGTTAAATAAGGAAATAGTTATTAGAGAATATAGTGTATTAGTCGTAATGATAGAATTGTTTAAAAGTTTGTTTTCAAAGTATTTATTGAAATACAAGTTTGTTATCCTTTCACCCAATAAACTAATCAACTAATTAACCAATCAACCAAATAACCAGTTAACTAATTAACATTGAATCCCTTCTACCAATGACAGTATTATACGAAGACAACCACATTATAGCCGTCAATAAAAATTCATCAGAAATAGTTCAAGGTGATAAAACGGGAGATGAGCCACTTTCAGAAACCATTAAAAAGTACCTGAAAGAAAAATACAACAAACCGGGTGAAGTTTTTTGTGGGGTAACACATCGACTTGATCGTCCGGTGAGTGGCGTTGTGCTGTTTGCCAAAACGAGTAAAGCCTTGAGCCGTTTAAACGATATGTTTAAAAATCAAGAAGTTAAGAAAACATATTGGGCTATTGTGAAAGAAAAACCATCACAAACTGAAGGTAGGCTCGAACATTTTCTGCTTCGCAACGAGAAACAAAACAAATCTGTGGCACACGAAAAAATGGTGCCCAATGCCAAAGCAGCAGCATTATCATTCAAAATGATAGCCCACTCGGACACATATTATTTATTGCAAGTACATTTGGAAACAGGACGCCATCATCAAATTCGTTGCCAATTAGCTAAAATGGGATGCCCCATAAAAGGTGATTTGAAATATGGATTTGCACGTTCCAATCCTAACGGAGGTATAAGTTTACATGCTCGCAATGTGGAGTTTATTCATCCAGTTTCGAAACAAATGATACAAATTACGGCTCCAGTACCTGCAGATGATAAACTTTGGGCAGCTTTTGAGAAAATGGTAGATTAGACTTTATCGGTTGAAAAGTTATCTTTAAGAAATACTGAACTACATATTTTAGATGTGTATTTTGTTCTTTAAAATGCTGATATTGAATATAATAATTAAAACTATTTTTACATGAAATCACAATTTAGAACAAATGTTTGTATACTAACTTCCATAATTTTACATAGCTTTTGCGCCTATACATTTGCACAAAAAAATGGTTCCCAAAAATTTGACCCCGTAGAAATTACCATTGAACAATTACAGAAGGGTTATATCAACCAACAATTTACTGTAAAGGAAGTGGTGACGACCTATCTTGAAAGGATAGCAAAAATTGACCGCAACGGACCAAAATTGAATTCAATAATCACTATCAATCCCGATGCTATTAAAATTGCTGAAGAGCTTGACCGTCAACTGAAATTGGGTGTAAAACCCGGGCCGATGTTTGGTGTCCCCATATTTTTAAAAGATAATATCGATACCAACGACCGTATGCCAACAACAGCCGGATCGAGAGCACTCAAGAACTCGTTCCCTTTAAAGGATAGTTATGTGGCAAAACGCTTGCGCGAGGCTGGTGCGATAATTTTAGGCAAAACTAATTTGAGCGAATGGGCAAATTTCCGTGGCGAATTGTCGACAAGCGGTTGGAGTGGATTTGGTGGTCAGACAAAAAATCCATATGAATTAAGCCGCAATCCTTGTGGGTCTAGCTCTGGTTCGGCGGTAGCTGTTTCGGCCAACTTGTGTATGTTGGCGATAGGTACTGAAACCAATGGTTCGATAGTTTGTCCTTCGCATAGCAATGGAATTGTGGGGATTAAACCTACTGTTGGTTTGATAAGCCG
>CAMBSB010000153.1 GCA_945870155.1 Paludibacter jiangxiensis
AATTATATTTAATCGAATATCGGGGGTTTAATAAATGGAATAATTTTTCTAATTTTGTGTGCAACAAAATGTGTTTAATATGCATCATATTTGGTATAATCTAAAAACATTATTCACAATTAAAACTAAATAAATTATGAAACGGGTTCTATTTTTTGCGTTAATTCTTCCATTATTTTTGGCGTGTAACAATGAGGATGAAGATTTTGAGCAGTCGTATGTAGAAATGGGGACAATCGAAAATTCATCGCAATTGACAAACTTTGTTTTTAATCAGGACGATAATACCAGATTGAAGATAACGAATAGTGATATAAAATATTATCGACCAAAACACGGGCAACGTGTTATAATGGAGTATGTTGTGCTTCCATATTCGGGTTTTGCAAGCAGTTATCAGTACGAGGTAAAAATGCTGGATGTTTACGAAGTGCTTACAAAAGGTATTTTCAATATAACAAGTGCAACACAAGACAGCATTGGAAACGATGCCATTGGGATTCGGGATATTTGGATTAGCAATAATTACTTGAACATTGATTTTGTATATCCGGGTTATTCTAAAATGCACTTTATTAGTTTAGTTAAGGATGCATCGAAAACATACACCGACAATAAAGTGCATTTGGAGTTACGTCACAATGCTAACGATGATTATCCATCAGTAAATATGAATGGATTAGTCAGTTTTAATCTTACAACTTTGCGTGTGAATGGGTCAAACAGTGTTGATTTTGTATTGCATACCAAAGAATTTAACTATGGAGGTGCTGAAAGAACATACAATTTCACTTATAAATATGGCACATCTGCATTAATGTCTCCTGCTAAAGTCATAGCAATACCTGAACGCAAAGCAATTATAAAATAAACAAAGCTGAATATCCAATATAAAAGTCCGTCAATTTTATATTGTGCGGACTTTTTTCATTTAAAGCCAATATATTTTGTATATTTGTGAACAATAAATTATTGTTACTATTCAAACATTAAGTAGGGATAATTAATGATTAAAAAAAGACATATTTGAAGATTTTAAAAGTTTAAAGTTTATAAGAACAAAAATAGTTATTAAAAACTTTCATTTTTTTATCTGCTTAATATTTATTTGCATGCTACAAGCTCCCCCTTTAGGGGGTTGGGGGGCTGATTAATTACAATTTAAACAAATAAGAATGAAAACACTGGAACCAAGCTTGGTATGGAATTTTTTTCACGATATTACACAAATTCCACGTCCTTCAAAAAGAGAAGAGCGAATGATTGCTTATTTAAAGAACTTTTCATCAGACAACAATTTGATTTGTAAATCCGATGCTGCCGGTAATGTTTTGATTTGCAAAGCTGCAACACCCGGATTTGAAGACTCAAAAACTGTTGTTCTTCAGGCTCATATAGATATGGTATGTGAAAAGAATAGCGATGTTGATTTTAATTTTGAAACTGATACCATTCAAACTTATATTGAAGATGATTGGGTAAAAGCAAAAGGTACAACTTTAGGGGGCGACAATGGCATCGGAATGGCTATGATGTTGGCTTTGCTTGCTTCCGATGATATTTCACATCCGGCGCTGGAATGTTTATTTACTGTAGATGAGGAAACCGGATTGACTGGAGCATTTGCTTTGGAAAAAAACTTTTTAACGGGTCAAACCTTGATTAATCTGGACTCGGAGGATGATGGGGAAATTTTTGTGGGATGTGCCGGTGGAATTGATACAACGGCCAAATTGAGTTATACAAACGAAAAAAGTCCTGAAGGCTATTTTTCATTCTCTGTTACAGTTAAAGGTTTAACCGGAGGTCATTCGGGCGACGATATTAACAAAGGAAGAGGAAATGCCAATAAAATACTAAACAGGTATTTGTGGAAGATTAACAAAGTGACCGATTTACGTATCTCCAAAATTGATGGTGGTAATTTGCGAAATGCCATTCCACGTGAGGCACAAGCTACAGTTTGTGTTCCTTATTCCGAAAAAGAAAATGTACGTGTATTATTGAATCATTATATTGCCGAATTGGACATAGAATTGGGCGATGTGGAACCCAAAATGCAAATACTGCTTGAATCCGAAATTATGCCCGAATCGGTCATTGATAAAAAAACTTCCGATGCATTGCTCAATCTGCTTTATGCTTGCCCGCATGGTGTAAAAGCTATGAGCCGCGTTATGCCAAATATGGTGGAGACTTCCACCAATTTAGCTTCTATAAAAATGACTGAAAATCAAGAGATTATAATTACTACAAGTCAAAGAAGTTCTGTAGAATCTTCAAAATATGATATAGCCAATCAGGTTGAGGCAGTACTACTATTATCGGGGGCAAAAGTTAGCCACGGTGATGGTTATCCCGGCTGGAAGCCAAATTTAAAATCGGATGTGCTGAAAATAGCACAACAAAGTTACAAAACTTTGTTCCACTCCGAACCAAATATCAGAGCCATTCATGCCGGTCTCGAATGTGGCCTTTTTCTGGAAAAATATCCAAATTTGGATATGATTTCCATAGGGCCACAAATGTACGGTGTCCATTCTCCGGATGAACGATTGAGTATTAGTTCCACTCAAAAATGCTGGAAATGGCTGGTTGAAATACTTAAAAATAGCTGATAATTAATAGTATAATTGCAAATTTTAAAAAGACCGATTGAAGAAATTCAATCGGTCTTTTTTGCTTTTATCTGAGAAGTAAAAAAGCTACATAAATGTATTTCTTACTCAATATCTCTACATGTATGTATGAAAAATTTAGTCATTATAAAATGGAAGTTCTTACAAGATGTTTAATGTCAAATACATACGGAATTGGCACGGCTATTGGTAAGTATAAATCAAATAAATATATTCTTAGTGCACAAGAATAGAACCGTTTACTTTCAAAAATAAACACTTGGATTTTATGAGTCAACACACTTCGTTTTATATGGATGGAACAATGATTATTTGCCGCGAAGGAGACGTCTTTCTGGGAAATACACAGATTCGATTACTAAAACAGGTTTTGAAAGATGGTTCGATACATGCAGCTGCAAAAAATTTGAAAATGTCTTACCAACATGCATGGCATTTATTGGATAAAGTAAATCAACTGTCGCCACTTCCGGTATTAATTCGCCAAAAAGGTGGGAGAGATGGTGGTGGTTGTATTATTAGTAATTATGGATTGAAATTAATCCGAACTTTCGAAGCCAAAGAGTTGGCTTTAAAGGAATTTCTGGCTAATAACAATGCCGATTTCGACAGCTGTTTTTTTTGATAATCGATATACTTTCGAAAGCATAACGATTATTGGCCCCCTAGCCCCCTAAAGGGGGAACAAGAAATTAGTATTGAAAATATAAAAAATGACATTATGGATGAACATAAAAAAGATGGAAGTTGCTTATATTCCCCCTTTAGGGGGCTAGGGGGCAGTTTAATAAGGTGTAAAATAGACAAGACTAGCTTCAGTTCCCCCTTTAGTGTGCTAGGTGGCAGATTATTAATCATTGCATTTTCTTTTACGCTCGTGCTTAATGCACAAAACGTTATAATCGACGGAGAAATCCGTCCGCGTACAGAATATAGAGATGGTTATGGAAAGCCATTGCTCACAACAAACGACCCCGGAATTTTCACCATTCAGCGCACCCGATTGGGACTGACATTTACCAGCGGATTGCTCACCACACAAATCACATTGCAGGATGCACGTACTTATGGTCAAGCGGCAAACGCTTCGGATGTGGCAACAACTGGAATTTACGAAGCTTGGGGCGAAATGTTAGTTGTTCCGGGTGGCTCGTTTAAAATTGGACGGCAAGCGTTGAATTATGATGATAAACGCTTGTTTTCGTCGCCGGCTTGGAGTAATACTGGAACGGCGCACGATATAGGCTTGTTCAAATACAACATCAATGATTTTCAGGCACATGTAGGTTTTGCTTACAATAATAACAGCGCTATTTCGTCTGAAAGCTATTATACGGCTATGACAAAATACCGCTACCTGAACTTTCTGTGGCTATCCAAAGATATAATTAATGGATTAAATATCAGTGCCATAATTGTTGACGAAGGAGTGCAAGACACTACCGGAACAAAAAACACAACAACAAACTATTTGAAAACTAAATTGTACCACGCATTCACTTATGGTGGAAATCTGAAATTCCAAAGTGACTCTTGCCCGGTAAGTGCTTTGGCAACAGTTTATTTTCAGGGTGGAAAAAACGCTACTGGTAAGACTTTAAATGGAATGTTACTGGCATTAAAAGTGGATTATAAAATCGTCGACTTTCTAACAGTTAACATTGGTGCTGACTATTTATCTGGAGATAATAATAGTACAACAGATGTAATTCAAAGCAATTTCAAAAAATTGTACGGTGCAGACCATAATTTTAATGGTGTAATGGATTATTGGGACATACCGGTGACACAGGGTTTATTGGATTATTACGTTGGCGTAAGCAGTAAAATTGACAAAAATCTAACATTGGAAGGTGCATATCATGTATACAACACTGAGTTTGCCGGTAAAAACAAGAAAAGTATTGACTTTGGAAAAGAGTTGGGTTCTGAATTTGACTTAATTGCGACCTATAAATTAAACAAATGGGCAACGGTCCAGGCTGGATATTGCAAGTATTTCACGAATAATAATACACTCATAGCTAAAGATTTAGTTGTCAAGGCAGGCGTAATTCCGGAAGTGCGTTCTCCACAATGGGCTTATGTGATGTTTACGGTGAAAATACCCCCAACCCTGCCCCCTAACCCCCTGAAGGGGGAATAAGAAATATTAGTATTAATAACTTTTAACAAAGAATGATATGATAGAAAGAAATAAATCAGACAAAAGTAGCTTCAGTTCCCGCTTCAGGGGGCTAGGGGGCCGATTAATAATGATCTGTCTTGCCATTTTGCTTTCAGTATTGAATGCAACGGCTCAAAAAGTAAATGTAGCCGCAGCAGCTAATCTAAAATATGTGTTAGAGGAACTGAAAATCGTTTATCTAAAACAAAATCCAAAAGCAAAAGTAAATCTCACATTTGGTGCATCTGGTATGTTGGTACAACAGATAACCAATGGCGCATTGTTTGATTTTTTTATGGCAGCCGATAATGATTTTCCGTTAAAACTAAAGGATAAAGGACTTACTACAGGACCGATAAATACCTATGCTTATGGGAAATTGGTAATTTATAGCACAACCTTGGAGGTAGATAAACTCGGACTCGATGCACTTAAAAATCCAGCGATAAAGAAAATTGCCATTGCCAATCCCAAAACGGCAACTTATGGAACACGGTCTGTAGAATTGCTTAAAAGCTTGAAACTATACGACCAACTTAAATCCAAACTTGTAATAGGTGAGAATATTGGTCAAACGGCACAATTTGCTTTTACGGGAAATGCCGAAATTGGTTTTATTGCTCTTTCGCTGGCTATTGCGCCAGATATGGCCGGAAGTGGAAATTATTATATCATTTCGCCAAAATTATATTCACCCATTGACCAGACTTGTGTTTTGATAAAAACGCCGGTACTAAATACCGAAGCTGTGAAATTCAAGAAATTTGTGTTATCGCCTGCTAATAAAGCGGTTTGGGAAAAATATGGGTATGATTTGCCTGCAACTAAATATGCCCCCTAACCCCCGACCCCTAAAGGGGAGGAAAAATATTAGTATTGATAATTTTAAACAAAGAATGATATAATGCAAAGGTATAAAAAAGACGAAACAAACTCCAATTCCCCATTTAGGGGGTTAGCGGGCTGATTGATAATATGATGAATTCTGATTTTATAAACACACTTCTCCTCACCGGAAAACTTGCGGGATGGACAACAGCCATTCTATTTGTTATAGGTCTGCCAATTGCTTATTTGTTGGCTTACAAGCGATTTTGGTTCAAATCCTTGGTTGAAGCACTGATAAGTATGCCCATGGTTTTGCCTCCTACGGTGCTTGGCTTTTATATGCTGGTGGCTTATAGTCCGAAGCATGCTTTTGGTGGCTTTTTCGAAAAATACTTCGATACAAGGCTGGCTTTTAGTTTCGAAGGAGTATTGCTGGCAAGTTTGGTTTTTAGTCTGCCGTTTATGATTCAACCTTTGCAAAATGGATTAGTAGCTATCCCGCGAAGTTTGCGTGAAGCTTCATATACTTTAGGAAAATCAGAATTTACCACATTTATTAAAGTGCTTATTCCCAATATGATTCCGAGTATTGTTACGGCATTGGCTATGACTTTTGCACATTGTATAGGTGAGTTTGGCGTGGTAATAATGGTGGGCGGAAATATGCCGGGCGAAACTCGAGTTGCGAGCATTGCTATTTACGACGAGGTGCAGGCGATGAATTATGATGTTGCCAATCAGTATTCGTTGGTGCTGTTTATCATTTCGCTGGTGATACTTACGGTAATTTATAGTATAAATGGGAAATCTGCACCTAGCGCTGCCCCCTAACCCCCTAAAGGGGGAATAAGAGATAGCCCCTCCTCCCGATAAAAGAATCGGGATAAATTGCGGGGAAAAGAAATTAGTAGTTATAATTATAACAAAGAATGATATGATATACAGGAATAAGATAAACAAAACTAACCTCAATTCCCCCTTTAGGGGGTTAGGGGGCAGTTTTATTATTAACATCGAACGATCCATGCTTACTTCGGAAGGTAATAGACTGCTGAAAGTGGATTTAGAAATTGCAAATAACGAACTGCTTTGTTTGTTCGGACATTCGGGTGCAGGTAAAACTACCTTGCTGAGGATATTGGCAGGCTTGTTCACTCCCGACAGAGGTTTTATTTCGTTTAAGGGTGAGGTTTGGTATGATTCCGCAAAAAAAATAAACCTGCCACCACAACAACGTAACGTAGGCTTTGTGTTTCAGGATTATGCGCTTTTCCCAAATATGACGGTGCGCTGCAATATAGAATTTGCACAGAAAATTCGCAATGCCGATGAGGTGGATTCCTTGCTTTCGCATTTTGGGCTCGAAGCTTTGCAAAAACAATATCCGGCAAAACTTTCGGGCGGACAGAAACAGCGTGTAGCATTGGCTCGTGCATTGGCGGCTAAACCAAATTTATTGCTGCTTGATGAACCACTTTCGGCACTTGATTACGAAATGCGACTTAACTTACAGGATGAAATTCTGAAAGCGCATAAACTGCTTAACTCTCAAACATTATTGGTGAGTCATGATAAAGAAGAAGTGCTCAAATTAGCCGACACGGTGGTGATGCTGAGGAATGGAGTTGTTATCAATCAAGGAAAACCAAATGATATTTTTTTGTAAGACAATTTATAATTCACACAGTTTTGTTGTTGTATTCCAATTCCGTATTGTCATTTCTTTGTAAATGGCTGTACCTATCATTTTGGTCATTTGGCTTTGACCCGACATGCTGCTTAAACGTGAGAAATACAATACACCATTGCCGGCCGTTATAAAATCAACGCCTTCTTTTGTTTTTATTTTCGATAAAGCATCTTCGGCTGTGAGTGGGGCCTTAAGGAAAATTACATCATAGCGATATTCGTCAGGATTAACGCCAAAACCCTCGGGAGCACCATTTACAAGCTGAATAAGAGCTTGTTGTGATAGCATTACAACTTTCGAATTATAATTAAATTTTTCTGATAATGCTTTCTCAATTTGTTGAATGAGTTTGAACTGATTGGTTTCTTCGCTATCAAATAATACATTCCCACTCTGAATATAAGTAACTACATTGTTAAAACCCATTTCGTCAAAACAGGTTTTTAAATCGGTCATTTTAATGATATTGTTTCCCCCTACGTTTATGCCACGCAGAAGTGCCAAGAATCTTGTTTTCATTTTTCTATTCGGTTATAATGACAAACTAACAAGTTTCCATCATTGTCTTGCAGGTGCATGCCGTTACCTTCGCAATACCGAAACATGCTGCAATCGGCACATTTCCCTTTGCGAGCCCAATCACGGTTACGAAACTGTTCGAAACGATTGTTCCAAACTTCCATAAAATCGTCTTTGTAAATATTGCCCTGATGGAAGTTGGAACGAATGCTAGGACAAGCCGAAATAGAGCCATCGGCCAACACTGAAGCAACATTAATGCCAGCATGACAGGTATAAAAATGATCGCGAACTTCTTGTTCATAATTTCCCAAAAATCCTTCGCAACCATAACTTAAATGTATGCGGTTTTCAATTCTGGTATCCCTGATAAAGTTTAATGCGTGGGTAAATTCTTCATTCGAAAGCTGCAATTCCGGAAGTTCAGCAGCACGACCAACAGGAAAAATGGTGAAAATACGCCAGTTTTTTACGCCTGATTGTATCAAATGTTCTTTAAAGTCGGGAAGACTTTGGATATTTTTTTTGTTGACACAAGTAACTATATCCCAGGCAATATCTTTTACTTCGGTCAATAATTTTACAGCATTAAAGGCGTTTGAATAACTTTTAGGGTGGTTGCGCAACCAGTTATGCGCATCTTCAAATCCATCGATACTGATAGTAATGGAATGCATTCCGGCAGCCAATAATGATTTTAGACGTTCGGCTGTAAGCGCCATACCGTTCGATACAATTCCCCATGGAAAACCCCTGAGATACAAATCGGCACCACAAATTTCAAGGTCTTTTCGAAGCAAGGCCTCGCCTCCTGTAAAAATAATCATGGTGCGATTTGGGTTGACATGCGGAGTAATTTGGTCAATCACCTTTAGGAAATCGGCCACTGGCATATCGGGCTGATTGGATATGGAACGGCAATCGCTACCGCAATGTTGACAAGATAAATTGCAGCGCAATGTACATTCCCAAAAAAGCGTTTTCAGTTCGTGCAAACGGGCATTGTTATGCCGCATTTTGCGGAAAATCTCCAGTCCAATACGTTTGCGAATAGAAGGTTTTTTATTCATTTGCTTACTTCTTTTTGGTAAGCTCAACTTTTACATCAACGCTATATTCCCCTTCATACCAATTGCTAGACTTGCCGGTTTTTTTTACATCTTCGAAATCTACAGTCAAAATAGTATCGTTAAATGCTCCATTTTCAGCCCCATCAATATCCTGAACATAAACAGGTAAAATATTATCCTGAATTTCGCCTACAGAAAAATTATCCGACAATTTATAAGCTCCACTTGAATCAGTGGTATCCGCTTTTATACTTCGATAAGGCTGAGGCATTACACCATACATAAGCACAGGCTCGGGATAAACTCTCGAAAAACCAACACGAATTCCTTTAATAGGTTTATTGTCTGCTTTATTAACAACAGAGCCTTTTACGGTGTAGTCAGCATTGGGTACGCCATATTCAACTACTTCAGAATTGCAATTGCTAAAACCAAACAATGCCAGCAAAGATGCTAATAACAAATTAAACACACGGATAAAGGATTTTTTGATAGCCATAAATTTATAATTTTATTATGTCTGTTAGATGCGTCAAAAGAGGAAAGCGTTGCAAAGATAACTAAAATAAATATTCAATTTTAAAAATTAATAATTCCTCCTCAAAATGGCACATTTGAGAAGGAGAAAATAAAAGGAACTAAGTCAAGGTATCATAGTAATTCCTATCTTATTGAACAAGCAATAATAAAAGTAAATCAAAATTTAAATCTCCTACAAAATGGTAGAAATATATGTTTTACAGCATGTTTTCCTACATATTTGTATGTTTTCATATGTTCTGAGATAGCGTAAAATATGGGGATTTAGTGCTTTTAAAAAGTATTTTAAAACTTCTATTTGCCAAATAATCAATATCTTAAATTATAAATTGTAAATGAATGAATAGTAAATTATTGTTAATGGCACGGTAAATGATTAATTAGAATCAAGGTTTAAAATTTAATTCATAATCAGATTATTCATTTTAAAGTATAAAAAAGATGAGAAAGATTGCAATTTACGGAAAAGGTGGAATAGGCAAAAGCACAACCACTCAAAACACGGTAGCCGGATTGGCTGAAATGGGAAAAAAAGTTATGGTAGTGGGTTGCGACCCGAAAGCTGACTCAACGCGTTTGCTGTTGCATGGTTTGGCCCAAAAAACAGTGTTGGACACGCTTCGCGACGAAGGTGAAGACATCGATTTGGATGATGTGTTGAAACCGGGTTTTAAAGAAACGAGTTGTGTAGAATCTGGCGGTCCTGAGCCGGGAGTTGGTTGTGCCGGTCGTGGTATTATTACTTCTATCAACTTGTTGGAGCAATTGGGCGCTTACGATGAGGATAAAAAATTGGATTACGTCTTTTACGATGTGTTAGGCGACGTGGTTTGTGGTGGTTTCGCCATGCCAATTCGCGATGGAAAAGCCGAAGAGGTTTATATTGTGGTATCGGGCGAAATGATGGCAATGTATGCCGCTAACAACATTTGTAAATCAATCTCTAAATTTGGAAAAGTGGGTACAGTTCGCCTTGGTGGATTGATTTGTAACTCACGTAAAGTGGATAACGAAGCTAATATGATTCAGGAATTTGCCAAACAATTGGGAACTCAGATGATTCACTTTGTACCTCGCGATAATATGGTTCAACATGCTGAGATTAACCGTATGACGGTAATTGACTACGCCCCTGAACACAATCAGGCAGACGAATACCGCGCATTGGCAAAAAAAATTAACGACAACACAATGCATGTAATTCCAAAACCGTTGGAAATGTCAGCTTTGGAAGAGTTGTTGGTTGGATTTGGAATTATGAATTAAGAACTTGCCCCCTAACCCCCTAAAGGGGGCAAAACGCAGTATAAGAAAAAGGAACAAGGTGGATTAAATTACAAACTTGGTCTTCATCTCATCCAATGGGAGGTGGGGACTTATTATAAACTTGGTCTTCCTCCCCCTTTAGGGGGTTGGGGGGCATATAAAACACTTATTTTATGTATTTATTAAGAGCAATAGTTCGTCCGGAGAAATCGACCGTAGTTATGAAGGCATTATTCGATGCAGGTTTTCCGGCAATCACAAAATTAGCAGTTTTCGGTCGTGGTAAACAGCGAGGTATCAAAGTTGGAAATGTAACTTACGATGAACTTCCTAAAGATTTATTAATGATGGTAATTCCTGAAAAGGACAAAGATTTTGTAATCGAAACCATTATGTTGGCTGCCCGCTCGGGCGAAAAAGGTCAGTTTGGCGACGGTAAAATCTTCGTTACTCCGGTAGAAGAAAGTTATACTATTTCGAGTGGAAAAAAGGATTAAAATGACCAGCCCTCCAACCCACGGCCCCCAACCCCTAAAGGGGAGTAAGATGCATTATATGAGTTTGGACAGGGTAAAATAAAATATATAAACTTGGTCTTTCTCCCCCTTTAGGGGGTCGGGGGGCTTTAATTTTTACAATATGAAATTAATATTAGCAATGATACGCATCGATAAAATGAGTGAAACGAAAGTTGCACTTTCGGATGCTGGTCTGCCATCGTTTACCGCAATGCCGGTACTGGGAAGAGGCAAAGGCAAAGGCGGCTTTGAGAAAGCAGCCGGACTGGACGAAGACCAACAGGAACTCATTATTGCAATGCCGCGTTTAAAATCGAAACGGATGATAACGCTGGTGGTAACCGACGATAAAAAAGAATTGGCAGTTGAAACCATTATCAAAACCAATCAAACAGGCAAAAGTGGCGATGGCAAATTATTCGTAATTCCGGCTATCGATTCTGTACGTGTTCGCACAGGCGAATCGGGTGATATTACTCTTGATTAAACAAAAACATTATGGGAAAGACATTAATAGAAGAACTTAATATGAGCAAGTTTACCGACGAAGTAATCGGTGCTTACCCAAATAAAGTAGCAAAAAAAAGAGCAAAGTCGATTGTGGTAAACGATCCTGATTCCATCCCCAAAATACAAGCAAACGTACGCACCATTCCGGGCATTATTACCCAACGTGGTTGTACGTATGCAGGTTGTAAAGGGGTAGTTCTAGGACCTACACGCGACATTATCAATATCACGCATGGTCCAATCGGATGCGGTTTTTATTCATGGTTGACACGCCGTAACCAAACTCGTGCCGACAAACCCGAAATGGATAACTTCATTCCGTATACTTTTTCGACCGATATGCAGGATTCGAACATTGTGTTTGGTGGTGAGGAAAAACTGAAAGTGGCTATTCGTGAAGCCATTGAATTATTCAGTCCAAAAGGTATTGCTATATTCTCAACTTGTCCGGTAGGTTTGATTGGTGACGATGTGCATCGCGTAGCCCGCCAAATGAAAGAAGAATTTCCAGGCGTAAACATTTTTGGATTCTCGTGCGAAGGTTATCGCGGTGTATCACAGTCGGCTGGTCACCACATTGCCAACAATGGTTTGTACAAAAACCTGATTGGAAATAACGACAACTATGTGCGCAAAAACAAATATGCTGTAAACGTATTGGGCGAATACAATATTGGTGGAGACGCTTTTGTGATTGACGAATTATTCGAAAAAATTGGTGTAGACATTATTGCTACCATGTCGGGGAACTCTACCTTGGAGCAATTCGAAACTGCTCATACAGCCGATTTCAGCTTGGTAATGTGTCACCGTTCTATCAACTATGTGGCCGAGATGTTGGAAACTTCGTTCGGTATTCCATGGGCAAAAGCCAACTTTATCGGCGCTGAAGCCACTGCCAAAACGTTGCGCAAAGTGGGTCAGTATTTTGGCGACCAGGAACTGATTGACCGTATAGAAGTGGTAATTGCTGAAGAAATGGAAACGGTAAAAACGGCCATTGAACAGGCAAAAGCAAAAACAACGGGTAAAACAGCCATGATGTTTGTTGGAGGTTCTCGCGCTCACCATTATCAGGAATTATTTAACGAATTGGGAATGGAAACGCTGGTTGCCGGTTATGAGTTCGGACACCGTGACGACTACGAAGGTCGTCGTGTAATACCAACCATTCAGATTGATGCTGATAGTCGTAACATTGAGGAAATTACCGT
>CAMBSB010000154.1 GCA_945870155.1 Paludibacter jiangxiensis
AAATTTATATTTATGATTTTACTAAAGCGGGGCAAAGGTACTAATAATATTCTGATTAACAAAAGCTTTTGTCATGTTTTTTTGCATGTTACAAATGACTTTATTACAAAAAAATAATTTTAATATCCTATAATTACAGCTAATTTCCAAAACAATTATTTAAAGCTGATTTAATTTCAAATAAAACATGGTTACACACTTTATTTCAAACTTTTTGAGAACTATTTTTCAATTATCCCTTAAATAATGCAGTTTTAACTATAAATTTATTCATTTTCTATTGTATTTTAAAAATGATGTATTACATTTGCAACAGAATAAAACTAACCGCATTGTTCAGAGATTGGAAAACTCAACACTAAAAAATTAACGAGTAATGTAGGTATTTAATGGCGGGCTGCGCTTTCGGGTATCCTTTATGGACGGCAGATTACAAAGAAAACTTACACCTCAAATCCTGTTAACAGGAGTTTTCTCAACTATAACAATGCGGTTTTTTTATTTTATTAATATTTCAATTCAAGGTGTCAGGATTTTTTTCTTGAACACCTTTTTTGCTTAATATAATATCTATAACGTTTATATTCAATTTAGAATTGAATTTCTGAACAAAATGTTTTGTTTGAATGTTTTAGTATTAAATTTTTAATAAATGAAAATACAAACTTTCGTGCTTGGTTTTTTGATAATACTCTCACAAAACGCATGTAATCAAACAAATAAAAAAATGACTTATAATAAATTAACCACTGATGAAGCATTGGTGATTCTGAATAAGGCTACTGAACGACCTTATACAGGGGAGTATGTAAATAATAAAGATGCTGGTATTTATACTTGTAAACAATGTGATGCACATCTTTATAATTCTTCTGACAAGTTTGATTCACATTGTGGGTGGCCAAGTTTTGATGATGAAATAAAAGGTGCAGTAAAACGGATACCTGATGCTGATGGACACAGAACTGAAATTGTTTGTGCAAACTGTGGTGGCCATTTAGGTCATGTGTTTATGAATGAAGGATTTACTGAGAAAAATACAAGGCATTGTGTCAATTCAATATCAATGAAATTTATACCAAATAAAAAAATGGAAAAGGCGTATTTTGCTTCAGGTTGCTTTTGGGGAACTGAATATCACTTTATGAAAGCCAAAGGAGTTATTGAAACAACAGTTGGGTATATGGGTGGAAAAACTCTTAATCCAACTTATAAGGAAGTTTGTTCAGGCACTACCGGGCACATTGAAACTACAGAAGTTGTATTTGATTCTTCTCAAACAAGCTTCGAAAATTTGTTGAAACTTTATTACGAAACGCATAATTTTGAACAAATTGGTGGTCAAGGTCCTGATATCGGTTCTCAATACCAATCGGTAGTTTTTTATGTAAATGAAGAACAGAAAGTAATGGTTGATAAATATATGCAAATTTTAACTGATAAATCATATAAACCTGCAACAAAATTACTTCCAGCCCCTAAATTCTGGGCTGCCGAAGATTATCATCAGGAATATTATGATAAGAAAGATGGTTCACCTTATTGTCATATTTATAAGAAAATATTTTAGTCAAGATTTTTAGAATAAAGAACAAAGAATAAAGAACAAAGATTAAAGATAAAAAAGATATAAGCAAAACTTGATTAACAAAGCAGATAGCAGTCTAACTTGTCAAATTAGCAATTTTGTTTTCTTGACTGGATATGTGGAAATTATATTCATAAAAAAAACGTTTTGGAAAAACCCAAACGTTTTTTTGTGAAAATGATTTATTGATTAAGTATTCATACCACCACAAACATTAATAACTTGTCCACTTACATAGCTCGATAAGTCAGAGGCCAGGAACAAAGTAACTTTAGCTACTTCGTCGGGACTTCCACCACGACGTAATGGAATCAACTCGGACCATTTTGCACGCTGTTCGTCGGTCAAGGCATGAGTCATTTCAGTTTCGATAAAACCAGGTGCAATGGCATTGGCACGAATTCCACGTGAACCAAACTCTTTGGCTACGGATTTAGCCAAACCTATCATTCCAGCTTTTGACGCTGAATAATTGGCTTGACCGGCATTGCCCGATACTCCAACTACCGAACTCATATTGATAATACTTCCTGATCTTTGTTTCATCATGATAGGGGTACAAGCATGAATAAAGTTAAATGCAGACTTTAAATTTACATTGATAACCGCATCCCATTGCATTTCCGACATACGCATCATTAAACCATCTTTGGTGATACCGGCGTTATTTACTAAAATGTCAATATGTCCAAATTCTTTTACTATCTCATCAACAACTGAATGTGTTTCTTCGAAATTGGCTGCATTGGAAGCATAGCCTTTGGCTTTTACTCCAAATGCTTCAATTTCTTTTTCAGTGTTCAATACATTTTCATCAATATTTAAATCTGTAAATGCGATACTAGCACCTTCGCTGGCAAGTTTAAGTGCAATAGCTTTGCCTATTCCACGAGCAGCACCAGTAACGATGGCAACTTTTCCTTCTAATAATTTCATAAGATATTTAATTAAATTTTAGTTTGAAATCTATTGTTAAATTAATGATTTAGTGTGAAATGCAAATCATTATGACAAAATTGTGTTTTTAAAATAGCGCACAAAGATACTATTTTTTTCTAAAATCGAAGAAGAAACTGCATAAATTGACTTATAATGTGCAATTATTGATTTATTTTTTTAATTATAAAAGTATGTGCTCTGTTAATAATTTATGACAATATTATCAAAGTCATGTAATAATGTCTTATATTTCAATTATTTAAAAGATATTAACCGACAAAATTGCAGTTTTTTGCTATTGGTTATGATTTTGCTCAAACTGAAATACAATCATTATTTCAAAGAAATGCAAATAACTGAAATTATTTAACAACACTAACATTTAAACTTTATAAACTATGAATTTTAATAATTTTACAATCAAATCGCAGGAGGTTATTCAAGCTGCTATTGATTTTACACAATCAAATGAACAACAAGTAGTGGAAACTCCACATTTGTTTAAGGCTTTACTTGTTAAGGGTGAAGATATTACGCAATTTATTTTTGGAAAATTGGGTGTAAATACTCCTAATTTACAAGCTGTTGTCGATAGTATGATAGCTACATTTCCTCGTGTTTCGGGCGGCGAGCCTTATTTAAGTCGCGAAGCCAATGCAGTTTTGCAAAAAGCAAGTTCTTTATCAAATAAAGCTGGCGATCAATTTGTATCAATGGAATATTTATTATTGGCATTGTTAGTTGAAAAAAATCAAATATCCAAAGTTTTAAAAGATGCAGGTGTTTCAGAAAATGAATTGCTTAAAGCAATTTCTGAATTAAGAAAAGGGTCGAAAGCCGATTCTGCAAGTTCGGAAGAAAGTTACAATGCACTGAATAAATATGCCATTAACCTAAACGAACAGGCTAGAGCTGGAAAACTGGATCCGGTTATTGGCAGGGATGAAGAAATAAGACGTGTTCTACAAATTCTGAGTCGCCGCACCAAAAATAATCCAATCTTAATTGGTGAACCGGGAGTTGGAAAAACAGCTATCGCCGAGGGACTTGCGCACAGAATTATACGCGGTGATGTGCCTGAAAACTTGAAATCGAAACAAATTTTTTCGTTGGATATGGGTGCACTAATTGCCGGTGCCAAGTATAAGGGTGAATTTGAAGAGCGTTTAAAAGCTGTTGTTAATGAGGTAATTAAGGCTGAAGGTGAAGTGATTTTGTTTATTGATGAAATTCATACCTTAGTTGGCGCCGGAAAAAGCGATGGAGCCATGGATGCTGCCAATATACTTAAACCCGCATTGGCCAGGGGAGAATTGCGGGCTATTGGTGCAACCACTTTGGATGAATATCAAAAATATTTTGAAAAAGATAAGGCACTGGAACGTCGTTTTCAACTTGTTACTGTAGATGAACCCGATTTGGCAAGTTCCATTTCGATTTTACGTGGTTTGAAAGAGCGATATGAAAATCATCATAAAGTTCGTATTAAAGATGATGCCATCATTGCAGCTGTTGAATTATCGAGCAGGTATATTACCAACAGGTTTTTACCCGATAAAGCGATTGATTTGATGGACGAAGCTGCTTCAAAGCTTCGTTTGGAAGTTGATTCTGTTCCTGAAGAATTGGATAAAATTGATAGAAATATTAAACAATTGGAAATAGAACGGGAAGCTATTAAACGAGAAAATGACACACGAAAATTAGCATCGTTAAATGAAGAAATTGCTAATCTGAAAGAAGAAAATAACGAAATACGCGCCAAATGGTCTTCCGAAAAGCAGTTGATTGACAGCATTCAACAAACAAAAATTGAAATTGAAGATTTAAAATACCAAGCCGAACGAGCCGAACGCGAAGGTGATTATGGTTTAGTGGCCGAAATCAGGTATGGAAAAGTCAAAGCTGCCGAAACACAAATTGCTGAACTTCAAACTAAACTCTCTACTATGCAAGGTACACATGCTTTAATAAAAGAAGAGGTTGATAGTGAGGATATTGCAGATGTTGTAAGTCGTTGGACCGGAATTCCTGTAAACAAAATGCTCCAGAGCGAAAAGGAAAAATTACTTCATCTCGAAGATGAATTGCATTTGCGGGTAGTAGGGCAGGAGGAGGCTATTCAGGCGGTAGCTAATGCTGTGCGCCGAAGTCGGGCCGGCTTACAAGATCCAAAACGTCCTATTGGATCCTTTATTTTTCTGGGAACAACAGGTGTGGGTAAAACAGAATTGGCAAAAGCTTTGGCTGAATACCTTTTTGATGACGAAAACATGATGACACGCATAGATATGAGCGAATATCAGGAAAAATTTTCGGTAACACGATTAATAGGATCACCTCCGGGTTATGTTGGTTATGATGAAGGTGGTCAGTTAACAGAGGCAATCAGACGTAAACCATATTCAGTGGTGCTTTTTGATGAGATAGAAAAGGCACATCCTGATGTTTTTAATGTGCTTTTGCAAGTTTTGGACGATGGTAGATTAACTGATAATAAAGGTAGATTAGTGAATTTCAAAAATACTATCATCATTATGACTTCAAATATTGGTTCTTCGCTTATTCAGGAGAGCTTTGAGGAAATGACAGAAATGAATCATGATGTGGTACTTGAGAAAACAAAGTTGCAAGTTTTTAATCTGTTAAAGCAAACTATCCGTCCTGAATTTTTAAACCGGATTGATGAGTTAGTTATGTTTGCACATTTAAATGAAGCACAAATTGAAAAAATAGTTCGCTTACAGTTATCAATTATTCAAAAAACTTTATTGAACAATGGAATTAAATTAGAATTTACAGAAAATGCGGTGCATTACATTGCAGAGCAAGGGTTTGACCCTCAGTTTGGTGCCAGACCAGTAAAAAGAGCCATTCAGAAATTAGTATTGAATGATTTATCGAAACAATTATTGAGTGGAAATGTGCAAAATAATCAGGAAATTTTAGTTGACATTAAAGATAAATTGCTAGTATTTAATAATATATAGAAATGTAATATGTAATATGTTATATTTTTTAAAGAATATTAGAATGAAAAGAGCAAGTATTAACAATTATATTTGCTCTTTTTTGAATCAAATTTTAATAGTTAAATATAAAATCAGATTTACATGAATATTATTCGACATAATTATTCGAAAACGAAGACCGTCCTTTGTATGTGAATAGAAAAAAATTGCAAAGAAAATATTAAAGCATTGGTTATAAGTAGAATGTGATTTTGGCACAGCAATTGAAATAATTAAGGAAATCAAAAATTAAATATCCACTTATAAACAATCAAAATTCATCATTATGAAATTAATTAAATTTCTCGCTATCGCATTTTTAGTTCCAAGTATTTTTATTTTTACATCATGTTTAGACAGTCAAATCCCAGAAGCATCAGATGAGGCTTTATTAACTGAAATTGAAGAACAGATTAACACACCAACAGTTGCAGATGCAGCACTTGATAATGCAGAAGCAGCAGTGAAAGCATTCACAACTCAAAAAAGTGCTAACGCAAATGGTGTACAGAAAATGGTTGCTTTTTATCCAATTGTAACCAAATTATCAGAAGGTGACAAATTTCCAAAAGTTTATGAAATCAATTATGGTGATAATTATTATGATGCAAAGAATAATTTGTATAGAGGTATAATTACTTACACAGAGTATAGTTATAAAGCAAGTAAATATGACTATACTGAATTTTATATTAACCAAGATAGAATTGAAGGTTACAAACAAGGTGATGTTAATCAAAAAGGAGTTTTAAATTTATCTTCAGATATAACAACTACAAACCTTGAAACCAAGCAATCAACAAATCGTTATACCGAACGCGTTCGTACAACTACAGATAACAATAAAACAGAAACCGATTATACAGATGATAGTTATGAGTTTACAGGTTATAGTAAAGGAACTGCGTTAGTTAAAGGTGAAGTATATGATTATAATTTCGGAATTGAAAAACCATTACAAACAGTAACTAATTATAAGTATTTTGTTAGTGGAAATACTTATCTTAGAATTGGTAAAAATGAACAATCAATGGATTATGGTAATGGCGAAGTTGATAATCTTGCTGTACGGACTATAAATGGAAAAGAAAGAAATGTTGTTTTAAACTGGGGAGAAAAAAGATAATTCAATTAAAATCTATAAGTGTAAATCTTAACATATATGTTTCAAAACAAAAGAACAAATGAATTTATTTGTTCTTTTGTTTTTTTATATCCCGTACATTCATATTTTCTTTTAAGTTGTAATTGTTTACATGAAGACACAAGTAATTTATTCGAAAACGAAGAACGTCCTTTGTATTTGAATAGAAAAAATTTGCAAACTAAATATTAAAGTATTGGTATATAATAGAATATGATTTTGGCACAGCAATTGAAATAATTAAGAAAATCAAAAATTAAATATCCACTTATAAACAATATAAATTTTATTCAACATTATGAAATCAATTAAATTTCTCGCTATCGCATTTTTAGTTCCAAGTATTTTTATTTTTACATCATGTATGGACTATCAAATCCCAGAAGCTTCAGATGAAGCACTTTTATCTGAGATAGAAGAAGAAGTAAATACAACTAGTGTTGGTGAAGAGGCTTTTTCAAATGCTGAAGCATTAGTTAATGCATTTATTATGAAATCTAGTTCTAAGGTGAATGGAATGCAAAAAATAGTTAGTGATTATCCGTATGTAACAAAAATCTCTGTAGGAAATGAATTTCCTCGTGTATACGAAATTAATTTCGGAAATGTTTATGATCCTAATGATGACTCTTATATCAGCCCTAAGAGAGACGAGGACATGACAATTTCGAATGAATACAGAGGATCCATTACATATACAAAGTATAGTTACAAACAAAGTGAATTTCGTTATAATGAGTTTTACATTGGTAATGATAAAGTTGAAGGATATAAAAAAGGCGATGTGTTAGTTAAAGGAGTTTTAAATTTGATTTCAGATATTAGAATGACTAATGTCACAACTAAACTTATTACATATTACAAATACGAAGAACGTACTCGTACTGTTATCGATAATAATAATACAGAAAATGATTATACTGATGATAGTTATTCAATCACAGGAAATACCAAAGGTTTTTATATCTCAAAAGTTAAAGGTGGAATTAATTATAATTTTATAATTTCGGAAGAAAGACCACTAATAAAACTCTCAGGATGGAAGTATTTTGTCAGTGGTAGTACTTTTGTTGACAATGGTGGAATCAAAGAGACTTATGAGTTTATAAGTTCAACAGATTATGGACACGGTGAGCTTGATAATATTGCTACACGCGAGTATAAAGATGGTAAATCAAGAAAAATATTCTTAAAATGGTAAATTGTTAAATAAATAATTATATAAAATTAATATACTCAAAAAAGCAAATTGAAAATTCGATTTGCTTTTTTTGTGTTTGAACACATCATTTGATAATCTAAGTTGCACTTTTTATGTGTTCGTTTTCGAAGAGTTTTGTTCGTTATCGGTTATTCTATAACACATTAAATACTAATATCTATTTAAATATCAGTAATATAAGTTTATGGCATAGCGATTGTTTAGTGTAGATTCAATTAAAAATTTGATTATTATATAACAATTTAAATTATAAATTTATGAAGAAATCGAGTTTAATTGCTATTGCAATTTTTATTCCCAGTTTACTTTTGTTTTCTTCGTGCTCAGATAGCGATATGCCGAAAGCATCGGATGAAATACTTTTTAATGAAGTGCAAGATGAAGTTTACAGCACAACAATAGAGGAAGAGGCTTTTAATATAGCTGAACAAGCTGTAAATACATTCCGTGCAAGTGGTTTATCAAAAACGGGTAATACAGAACCTATTGTCAATAGAAAATCTGAAAGTAATAATTTTCCTATAGATTATGAATTAGATTTCGGAAATAGATATGTAGACAAAAAAGGGAATGTTTATAAGGGCATTATAAACCTAACACTTATAAGTAAAAACGAAACTGAATTAGAATTTGATAAATTTTTTATTAACGATAATCCTCTTGATGGAAATAAAAAACTTAATTTGCTTGCCAACGGTATTTTAAGTATAGTATCGGATGTGAAATTAACGAATAAAAAAACAAATCAAACCAAATACAGATATACTGAACAACAACGCACAGTTCTTGTTAAAAATAATTCAGATAACCTTAATTCAGTTGAAAGTTACTCTATAACAGGTTTTAGTGTAGGCAATATTTATAGAAATGGTAAAGAATTTGAGTATAATTTCAATATTGAACAGCCTTTAGTCTTTGTATCTGGATCAAAATCTTATATTAAAGGCATTACAATAATTAGAATTGGATCATCAACCCAATATGTAAATTATGGAGTAGGTGAAAAAGAAAAAATTGCAACATGGCTATTTAGGTGATATTAGTTGAGTATAAAACCAGTTGAAATTGGTATTATATGGTTTAGGGTTTAAATAAAACTTTTTCAAAATTAAGCCTTTTGGACTTAAAGAAATAATATCTCTAAGTTGATCAAAAAATCATAAACCAACGAATAATATTCATTGGCTTTTGCTTATCACTATTGAAACAAAATTACACATTCCCGAATTAAAGTTTTATTTAATTCGCGTTGATAATTTGCTTAACATCAGTTGGTTTACCTGTTTAAAATAGTCGCATTTATTGTATCTCGTCATATAAAATGCCATTTTATTTGTATTATAAAGATGGGAAAAACAAGTAACAATAAATTTGGAACAAGCCTATAAAATCTACTCAACTCGCTGGTAGATAGAATTATTTCTAATGCAAACAAACATTCAAAACACATAAATTGCAAAAACCTGTTTCAAACCTGTTAAATAAAGCTTTTAAAATGTTGTATATTTAAGTTATTGCATAGCATAAAAAGCAAAACTAGCTAACCAATGACTTCCTTCGTATTGCTGTGAAAATATGGCAGGTAAAGTTTGATCAATAAATTGTTGAGCTTTCATTTTAAAAAGTTGAGCCGTTGAATTATTTTCGGGCAATGATTTGGCAATTCCTTTCATGCACCAGGCGCGGCTAAACGACAATCCATCCAAATGAACAATCTGATAATCAGTTCTATCACTTACAGTTGGTGTTTCGCATAATCTTGCAATACTTTTTTTGTCATAATATTGATCAAACCACTTTTTAAAGCTCTTTTTATCTAAAACTCTGCGCATTAAATCGGCCACTTGTAAGCTGGGACTAAAAAAATCACTACCATCGGGTTCAAGATATGCAGGAATTTTTTTATTGTCGAAATAGAAACTCAAAGATTTTTCAATTATCATCTTTTCAAATACTGTATCGCAATTTGTTCTAGCCCAGTCTATTGCAAAAGCAAGACCAAAAGCAGTATTTGGATGGACACCTGTACGGTTTGGATAAGTTTGCTTTGGTAAATAATCTTTCCAAAGTTGAACAATAGTTTTTGTAAGTGGCTGTAGGTTTTTGTGCCAGTTTACAAATTCGGTTTTTTTTTCTGTTTTTAATTCTTCATCCAATTTTAGTAACCATGCCCAACCATAAGTTCGTTCATAAGTATTAGCACCTGCATATTGACTGAAATATTTTACTTCGGCGTTAATTTTATCAAGTTGAAAACTGTTGTTAAGTATTTCTTTAATACTGTCGGCATGCTGAATTCCAGGGAATGATTTCAGTATTTTAATTAAAAGCCAATGCCCATGCACGCTGCTGTGCCAATCCAAACATCCAAAAAATGCAGGATGAAGCTCCGATGGATTTAGTTTATGATCCTTTTCCTGATTTGATAAATGCGATGTTTTATTTGGCCATTCTTGAGTGATACATTTTAATGGCATTAGCGATAATTTATATGCATTCTCAGTCGTAATATTCTGACTGATAAGTATTTTTGTAATTAAAAATAAAATGACGATTAGATAATTTTTTGGTTTTTTCATATTCTAAAATAAACTTATTTGATTCTTTTTTAAGCAAGTTTGAAAATGGATTATTTCATTTTTTTGTTTTCAAATATATCCAGTATAGCTAGTACAACTGGGAGAAACCGAAACCAAGTGGTAGAGGTACTAAAATATACAATATTCTCTCGTAAAAAAACAAAAACAATTATAGCTAAGTAGTTGTAAATGAATATATAAAATGTATCAGCAAAAAGGAAGTTATAAGTATTGGTTCACACCTGATATTCCAATAGTATTAAATAATTGATTTACATCTTTACGTGTATAGTTTGACAATAAATCGAATGAAAACAAGTTTTTATTATAATTGCTCACATCATAATGCGGCAAAAAGTAAAAATTAAAACACCAATATGTATGTGTGTTTAAGTATTTTATATTGAATTGATTTGCAAATATAATAAAAATGATTTACACAATATAACTGATTTTTTATTTTGAGCTTAATTGAAAATGTAGTTTGTTTGTATATATACTTGTTTAATATCATGCTATTTATATCAATGTTCTTATTTTTATAGTATTTTATATATAAAAATGCTCTCGGTTAACGTTATTTCCGATTAGGAATTTATTTTGTATTGATTTTAGACTTAACTTTGTACTTCAAAATAAATTAATTTTTTTAAAATGGATAAATTGCGTTTTCAAAGTTTGGCGAGTGGTAGTAGTGGAAATTGTTATTTTATTGGAAATGCTTCTTATGGAATTTTAATAGATGCGGGAATTGGAGTACGAACAATACGTAAATGTTTACGTAATTTGGGAATAGATTTCGAGAATATTTGGGGCGTTTTTGTTACTCACGATCATGCCGACCATATTAAATCGGTTGGAGTTATTGGTGAAAAATATAACATACCCATTTATGCCACTCGATTAACACATGATGGAATTCAAAGAAGTTATTGTGTAACTGAAAAACTTTTTGGAAGCAAAAAACATATTGCAATAAATGAAACAATAATTTTGGGTGATTTGCGAATTACTGCTTTTCCTGTTTCGCACGATGCTTCAGATAATGTTGGTTATACTGTTGAATATAAGGATAAAAGATTTACTTTTGCTACCGATTTAGGGTATGTTAGCGAGGAAGCGGCCGAACATTTGAAATTGGCAGATTATATGGTATTTGAAGCCAATTATGATGAATATATGCTCGATAATGGAACATATCCAATACACTTAAAAAAACGTATCAAAGCCAATACCGGACATTTAAGCAATGATCAAGCCGGTCGTTTTTTAGCCGAAAATTATAATGAGAATTTGAAACATGTTTTTCTTTGTCATTTAAGTCGTGAAAATAATTTACCTGAAATAGCATTTCAAACCATTGAAGATCACTTGCTTGCGAAGAATGTAATTGTTGGTGAACATTTGAATTTGGTTACTCTTAGTAGATTTACACCTTCTGAATTATATATTTTTGAATAAAGAACAAAGAATAAAGAACAAAGATTAAATATTTAAGAACAAAGAGCCAAGTCAACAGACAAAATAGCTATCATCGAATAACAAAGATACAAAAGCCAAAAGATACAAAGAATACGCGAAGCACATAACCCTAAATAAAAAATTTATGTCACTAAACCTAGTAATTATTCCAACTTATAATGAAAAGGAGAATATTGAAAATATTATCAGAGCTGTATTTAGTCAGCCTCTCATTTTTCATGTTTTAATTATTGAAGACGGTTCTCCTGATGGGACTGCGGCAATAGTAAAATCGCTTCAAAAAGAGTTTGCCGATAGACTTTTTATAGTTGAGCGTAAAGGAAAACTGGGTTTAGGCACTGCCTATATTGCCGGTTTTAAATGGGCTTTGGAACATGGATATGATTATATTTTTGAAATGGATGCCGATTTTTCGCACAATCCTAACGATTTGGTTAAATTACACGATGCATGTTCAACTAAAGGTGCAGATGTAGCAATTGGTTCGCGTTATGTGAGTGGAGTTAATGTTGTTAACTGGCCTATTGGCAGGGTTTTAATGTCTTTTTTTGCGTCAAAATACGTTCGTTTCGTACTTGGAATAAAAATTGCTGATACCACAGCCGGATTTAAATGTTATCGCCGTCAGGTATTAGAGACTCTTGAATTGGATAAAATTCGGTTTAAAGGTTATGCTTTTCAGGTGGAAATGAAATTTACGGCTTTTAAATGCGGTTTCACACTTCTGGAAGTTCCGATAATTTTTATTAATCGGGAATTAGGAACTTCAAAAATGAGTGGTGGAATTTTTGGTGAAGCATTTTTAGGTGTTATTCAGTTAAAAATAAATAGTTGGTTCAGAAAGTTTCCAATGAAGAAA
>CAMBSB010000155.1 GCA_945870155.1 Paludibacter jiangxiensis
CAACAAACGGAACAATAAGCAATTTCGATGGTGTTTACACAATGTCAGTAAATACAGGCGCTACAATTGTTTTCAGTTATGTGGGAATGGAACCTAAAGAATTAAAAATTTCTTCATCCGGAAATTTAAACATAATTTTAGCTTCTAAAGCTATTTCAATAGACGAAGTAGTTGTAACTGCTATGGGTGTAAAACAAGAAAAGAAAAGATTAAATTTTGCTGTACAGACTATAGGATCTGAGTCCTTAACCGATAGCAAATCGGCCAATTTTGTAAATTCACTTCAAGGAAAAGTTTCAGGGGTAAGTGTAACCAATGCCGGAGGATCACCAAACTCAGGCACCCAAATCGTTTTACGCGGAATTTCGTCGATTAATAGTTCACAGAGTAACGAGCCATTATTTATTGTGGATGGAATGCCTATTTCGGGTGGCGGTTCAAGTGCGGCTTTGATAAATCCAAATGATATTGAAAATGTAACTGTGCTTAAAGGCGCTGCTGCCGCAGCACTTTATGGACAAGAGGCGGCAAATGGGGTTATTATGGTCACTACCAAACAAGGTACCATTGGAAAAATATCAGCCGATTTAAGTGCAGGTCTACAAGTTGATAATCCGGTACGATTACCTCAAATACAACAACTTTTTGGGCCAGGTTCGTTAGGTTTTTACAAACCGTTAACCGGTGGCGGTTGGGGTCCATTATTAAGCGACGACGAAAAGAAATACAATAATATCGAAAATTACCTTCAGAATGGTATATATCAAAAATATGATCTTAGAATTAGCGGAGGTACCGATAAGTTTCAATCAATGGCTTCGGCAAACTATTCAAGTAATAAAGGCATTGTACCTAATGATTATTTAACACGCTTTGGGATTAAACTTAAAGGCAATTACAATATAACTACCAATTTGGCTGCAAATATGTCAGTCGACATTTTGAATTCAACATATCGAAGTGCAGGAGGAATTTCATCGATTTATACCTGGCCAATTAATGACGACATAATGGATTATGAACAAAACGGCTGGCCACGTTTTAGGTATTTAAGCGAAACAGCCAAAGAAGACTCTCCTATCAGTCCATTGTGGTCGCGCATGAAAGATAATGGTGTAAATCGTTCTTCACGTAATTTAATGCAAGGCAGTTTAACTTACAAACCCATTAAAAATTTGGATTTAACTGGCCGATTGAGTTATGATCAAAGCAATTATACCTACGATGGTTATTCGGTTCCAAGATTCGACGATTCGGTGATATTGCCTAATGCTCCTTTGGAAAAAGATTTTGCAAATGCCACACTTTACGGAGTAGCTCTTACCAATTATTATAAAAATTATAATTCTGTACCATTTTTCAATGCCGAAAAAATTGGAAGTGTCGACAAGGATTTATTTGGAAACTATGCTTATAAAAACAGCAATAGTAGTTTGCTAACAGCTTCTTTCATTGCCAATTACAAATATAAAGTGGCTAAAGATTTCAATTTCGAATTACTTGCAGGTTCTGAGATTAAAATTAGAGATGGATTATCGGCTTCAATGGATGGACGAAATTTTATTATTCCAGGCATTTACAGCATGTCCAATGTTGATGAAGTTGTTAAAGTACAGGATGCAACTCTTTCACATTCGAAACGTAGAAATGCTGGTATTTTTGGAGAGTTTAAAATTGATTACAAAGGTTTGGCAAATTTAAGTGTTACTTCGCGCTGGGATTGGTCATCGACGATTGAACAAAAATACAATCCATACTATTATCCATCAGTTACAGGCGGTGTCATTTTTACTGAACTTTTTAAAATTCAATCGGATTACCTGACCTATGGTAAATTGCGTGGCAACTGGGCACGTGTAGGTAAAGATGCTCCTCCGTTTTTGTTCGACCGTAAATTCACACAATATCCAACTTTGCCCGATGGAGGTTACGGAGCTGACCCATCCAAATCGGTAGCAAGTAACCTTTTACCTGAGATTTCGAACTCTTGGGAAGTTGGTTTTGATTTGCGTTTTTTCGACAATAAAACAAAACTGGATATTGCATATTATTCCACACAAGTTGATAATCAGATAGTAACAGTGCGTGTTTCGCCTGCTTCGGGTTATATTCTTCAGACACGTAACGAAGGAAACATTAAGAATTATGGTGTGGAATGGACATTAGAACAACAATTACTCAAAAAGAAAAACTACAGTTGGACTGCCAACCTGAACTTTGGTTTAAACAGAGGAAAAGTAGTGAAATTACCCGACGATATTGTTGAAATACAAGGAACTCAGTATGGCGACATTTTCCCAACTGCGTATTTATATGGATCAACAACTGCTATTTCCGGCAAAGACTATTTAAGAACTCCTGAAGGTAAAGTGATTGTAGGCGAAGATGGGAAGCCCAAAATTAATCCAACAAAAAGTGTCATTATTGGTAATCGTGAGCCCGATTTTTTACTTGGACTTTCCTCTACATTTAAATACAAAGATGCATCGTTAAGTTTCTTGCTCGATGGACGAAAAGGAGGCGATTTAGTGAATGTGACTGGCAGAGGACTGTGGTCGGCAGGTCAGCATAAGAGTTTAGAGTTTTATAGAGGTCGCCAAATAGTATGGGATGGAGTAGTGGAACAAGCCGATGGCACATTTACACAAAATAAAACCCCTATAGTATTGGATTATCGGACTATTACCGAATCGTTCGCGGGTGTTAGTTCCAATTTTATTGAAGATGGATCCTACATTCGATTAAGCTATGTTACTTTATCGTATAATTTATCCAAACTTTTGAAAAAAACTAGCAGCATTAAAGGTTTAAGTTGTTCATTAACTGGTAGCAATTTGTTTTTAATAACAAAATATACTGGAGCTGACCCTCAAACCAATGCAAACACTTCGGCTGGAGGTACCGGCAGCATGGGAATTGATAACTACCCTGTTCCAAATACCAGAGGAATTAACTTTACACTCAATGCAAACTTCTAATTCTATTCAAAACAAACCAATGAAAACAGTAAAATTTTATACATTACTACTGATAGTTGCAGGAGCTATGTTTTTAACAGGCTGCGAAGAGTGGCTTGATGTAAATACAAGTTTGGATAACCCAACAACTGTGACAGTAGATCAGTCATTGCCTTTAGTGGTTTTTTACGCTTCGCAAATTTGTTACGACCATGCTGAATATGGTATGTATTTGTCTCAAGCATTAACTACTGGTGGACGTAGTCAGACAGGTGCCTTTGCATATAAAAGTGGTTGGGAAATGCTTTCGATGAACCGACACCCACAATGGCGTCGTCATTATTACGATATTGGAGTAAATGTAAACGCATTAATTGCAGCTGCTGAAGAAATTGATTCGAAGAATTTTATTCTAATAGCACGCACCATTCGGCTCCATTCAACTTTGCTTACTACCGATGCTTTTGGCGATATGCCTCACTCACAAGTATATAAATCAAATTCGCCATCGTACGACAAGCAAGAAGATGTGTATAACTGGATGAATCAAGAAGTAAATGAATTAATAGCTTTGTACAACGATCCTGCATGGGTTGAAAATGCTAATAACAAAACTATTACTGCTAAAATGGATCGAATTTTCAGTGGCGATTTGGGAAAGTGGCGTGCATTTACAAAATCTCTAAAAGCTCGAATATTATTACGTAAATTGCCCAATTGGGACAACACTCCTGAAACTTGCGACCAAATAATTACAGCCGTAGATGCAGCATTAACTGACCCTTCGTACCAAGATGCACTTTACAGATACGATGGTGGCTCAACGGAAAAAAACTGTCCATGGGGACCTGCACAACCAAAATTAAATTTAGGTTGGGCACAAGGTCGCGAAAATTTATTAGCTGAATCAATACCATCTAAATTCTTGGTATACGCACTTTTGGGTTCGTATCAAAACAACCGTGCTTCAAGAGGGCTTGCTCTTGACCCTCGAGCCGTTGAGCTTATGACACCTCGTATTGACGACAAGAGTTTGCAGGTACTTCGACATATCGAAAACAATATTGGAATAGCATCTTCGATGAAAGTTAACTACTATCCTGATCTTTATGCCGGTACAGGTAAAAACCCATATTCGAAAAACAATGGATATATCATGCTTATGTCCGAGGAAGAACTATTGTTTATGAAAGCCGAAGCGCAATATTGGAAAGGTGACAAACCTTCTGCTTATGCTACTACGGTTGCTGCGGTTAATAAAAACATGGACAGATTAGGTGTGAATAAAACTACTGCTCCATATAAAACGTATTACGATAAATTTTTTGAAATAAAACTGCCCGGTGATGCTTTATTTACCATTGGTGATTTGATGCAGCAAAAATATGTGGCCATGTATATGCAACCTGAATTATGGACAGATGTTCGTCGATATAACTACAGCAGCAAAAGTAATGGAATTGCTTACGATGGTGTATTTGTTTACACTGTAAAAAACTGCCCCGATGGCGTTTCGAATGGTGTGGCTCTTTCAAATTATTTAGTTGAGTATTCCTTAACCCGTCCTTATAATTTGTACGACGCTTATTGGAACACACCAGCAAATTTTGGTATCGAAGCAAAACTATCGCCTAATGCGTGGATAACCCGACTCAATTACGACCCTGAAACTGAAGATAAATACAACCGTAAAGAATTGGAACGACTTGGTGCTTATAAAAATCCCGATTGGTTACGTAAACGAATGATTTGGGCTGTAAAAAACAATTCGAAAGTAACAACAGCTGATCAAACAGAGTGGAAGTAACCAAATTAGAAGTAAGAAGTAAGAAGAAGTAACGATTTTTTTAAAGCAAATTATATGAGAAAATATATTTATAGTTCAATATTGATATTGACAACAGTATTTGCTGCTTGTAGCGATATAAACGACCCCATGGATGAAGTTGTTTTAATTGGAAATATGGCTCCACATGTTTATTGGGAAGTTGGAAGTAGCACTGTAACTGCTGGAAGTAATGTGCCATTTACTGTACAGTATTATACCACTGGCAAAGAAGAAGTTGATAAGTTGGAAGTCTGGTATAATCTCACCGAAGACGAATCGAAAACAGTGAGCTGTCCGTGGACAACTTCATTTGTTTATAGTATTGCATCTACTAAATCAAGTCAGAAACGTATTTCGCAGAAAATAATTGAATTTCCACATCAAACTGCCAATTGGTCTGATTCATTAAGTGCCTATTCGTTTAAAGCAACCTTCCCTACAAGTAATACACTTGCAGCCACAACCTGGATTAAACCTACTACCTACGAAAACGATAAAATGTTGAAGTATTTTGGCCAAGCATTTATAACACAGTTCAAGGATAGTTTATTTAAATTGATGAAAGTAACTGATTTTCAGAAAATGTACTTAGGTTTAAACTTGGTTCCAAATTTTAAAATTTATATGGACTCAACCAAGAACGACCTTACTGGTGGTTATAACTATCACTTTCCAAAAGACACACAAGGAAATACTCCTGTGCCACAAGCCATTATTGATATTTATCAAAATATTCCATTTTCCGATTTAATTTTAAATAAATCGACCAATGCCTATGATGTTGAATACTCAAGATCGTACAAATTAAATGCTTTGATAAAATGCTTTGATAAAAAAGGAGTTGCTGGACTTTCGTTAAACAGCGATATCACATTAAACTAATCAGTTAATTTTAGAAAAATGAGAACGAACAATATTTTAAAATTTAGTTTATCGATAATATTGGCTTCTACGATTTTTAGTAGTTGTGCCGACTTATTGCCATTAGTTGAGGATTTACCAAGTAAAGATGTGGCTTTTGAGTATTCGGTAGCAGATGCAACTTATAAACTCGATTACTATGTAGGTGCTAATATCTCATTTGAAAGTACTTCGGCAGCTCAAGGCGAATGCACATGGGATTTTGGAGATGGTACGATTAAAACAGGAAAAACAGCAACCCATAAATACTCGGTTGCAGGAACTTATTTTGTAAAACTTACTGTTGATGGTAGCGGATATTTAACTGAGAAAATTTTAATTAGTGATATAAAACCAATTATGTCGCTCAAACCAATTCCTGGTTTAATTTGCGAAGTATTAAGCACTGCCATAGAAATAAACATGGAACTTCCCAATCCTGAAGCTCTAAACGAAGAATACAAATGGATTTTTCCGGATGGCACTTTGAATGAAGCAGGTGCTCCGTTAACTTCATTTACTGGAAAAAACCCCGGCAAGCTAAAGTTTAGTCATGTAGGTTCACAAAAAGTAATTTTACAAGTTAAACTTGGGGGTAGAGTTTTAGAAGATGGAGCTATTAACGTTCCAGTTGCATACAATCAGGTTGTGCCAACATTATATTACGCAGTAAAAACTGGCAATATCATGGCGTTGAAATTAGCTTCAAATCCACCCGTTGGAATGAAAATCAACCCTTATGATTTGGGTGTAAAATCTGGTCAAAAACCATTAAACATACTTTTTAATGATACTTCGCTCTACATTTTGGATGCTGGACGACAATTTACGTATGTGAATGATGCAGATGGTAATCAGGGCGATGGACGTATTTCAGTAGTTTCGCGCAGTGGAAGTAAAGTTGAGACAATGCTAACTAACTCAGGGCAAGCATTTAGCGATCCATTTTATGGATATATCGAAGGTACAAAATTGTTTTTTGGAGACCGTAATACTGGGATATGCGCCATAAATTTAACCGAGAGAAATCGCTCACTTGTACGTGCTGATTTCCCATATTATGTTCAAAATGCAACTCTTGGGTATTATGGACAGGGTTTAAGCTTTGGTGCAATGAACGCCGGTTTCGGGAAAATTAACAGTGTGTGGTATTGGTGTAAAACTTTTAATGGTAATGGAATCTTCCGCTTTACTGATGCTGATATTTTAAAAGAACCAATCACAGGAAATGGAGTGTTACCTAGCTCGGGCGTAGTGCTCGAAGGCATGTCGCCAAAATCTTTTGTATGGGATGCTAAAAATCAGGTGATTTATTTTACGGTATTCGATACCGGTTACGAAGGCTTATACCGTTGTACCATTGCGCAGCTCGAAGCCATCAAATCACGCGACCATCTTACTCTTTACAAACTGAAACTGGCAAACGGAAAAACCGTTACACCAATTACCGAAGCGGGTAAAGGCGAAGGATCAGCAGGTGAATTTATCGGAATTTGTCAGTTGGCTCTTGATGAAAATACAGGTGCAGTTTATTTCGGACTACGCTCTGCCGATGCTACTGTAAAATCGGGATTAATGCGATATAACCCGGCAACAGGTTTTATTGAGCATGTTATTGAAGGTATTGAAGTGTATGGCGTAGCTGTAAATAAAACAAAATCGAAATTATTTTAAAAGCCCCTAACCCCTAAAGGGGAATAAGAAAACCCCACAACTGATGTGGATTGTATAAAAATTTATAATAGATTAAATAAGATGAATTTCAAAGAAAATACAGGAAACAATACTAACTTTAATTCCCCTTTAGCGGTTAGGGGTATAATTTTACTGTTGTTTTTTGTTCAATTTGTAGCTGCTCAATCACCAAAACGTGAAGTTCGTGCCACATGGCTTACCACAGTTTGGCGGCTCGATTGGCCATCGGTTAATGTTCCAGAAAGTACCGGCACCAACGAAGCCTCCCGTGAAGCAGCCCGGAATGTTCAGAAATCGGGTTTAATATCGGTGCTTGATAAACTTAAAGCTGCAAACTTTAACACGGTTTTCTTTCAGATAAGAGGGATGTGTGATGCCTTTTACAATTCACAATACGAACCATGGAGTCAGTATCTTTCCTCAGTACGTGGTGCCGATCCCGGTTGGGATCCACTTGCTTTCATCATTGCTGAAGGTCATGCCAGAGGTATTGAAGTACACGCGTGGTTAAATCCATACCGTTATTCCAGTTCAGCTGAATCGCACGGAAACCTCCCTAATGATTATGCTACAGTTCATCCTGAGTGGTTACTTGACTATGGGAATTCAACCAAAATTTTGAACCCCGGTATGCCTGAAGTACGTCAGCGCATAAGCGATGTAGTTGCAGACATTATTACAAAATATGATGTAGATGGTATCGTGTTCGATGATTATTTTTATGTTGATGGCACCACTAATGCCATGGATCAGCAACAATTTAATCAATACAACCCAAAAAGTTTGTTGCGTGATGACTGGCGGCGTGAGAACGTCAACCAAATGATTAAAGGTGTTCAAACACGGATTAACAGCATCAAACCTTATATTACTTTTGGTGTTAGTCCTGCAGGTGTATCTGCATCGAGTACAGCAGTTGCAGCAAAATATGGAGTTGATCCAAGTCCGGTAGGGAGCGACTGGCAATATAACGATATCTACAGCGACCCGCTTGCCTGGCTTAGCCAGGGCTCGATTGACTATATCTCGCCGCAGATATATTGGACAATTGGACATGCTACCAACGACTACTCTAAACTCAGTCCATGGTGGTCAAAAATCTCAAATTTTTTCGGAAGACACTTTTATTCAAGCAATTATAGTACATTTTCTTCTACTGAATTGATAAACGAAATTAATATCAATCGCGTTGCTGATTTAAATGGAGTCACCGGAAGTGTCTATTTCCGCACGAACAATATTCCTCAAACTACCTTTACTGCTTTTAAAGCAAGTCCTAATATATCGCCTGCTTTAGGTGCACTTTATGGTTGGAAGGAGGCACCTACACAAGGCTTGGTGGAAAATCTTTTCTTATCTGGACAAAACTTGTCTTGGAATTATACCGACAATATTGTTCGTTACAGCATTTATGCCATACCAAGAGCTAACATCAACGATACAGGAATTTTTTCTAATGCAAAATATTTAATTGGTGTTACGTACACCAAAAATTTCACACTTCCTACAGGTATAAACTCAGCTTCGCATTTAATAGCAGTCGCTGTTTACGACAGATTTGGAAACGAATTTGCCGTACGCGTTTTGGACGAAAATACAGCTGCTTCGGTAGCTGCAAGTCTCACTTTTCCCACGAATAATGCCAAAGCATTAATCCCGTGTTTGTTTAAGTGGAATGCAGTGGCAGGAGCCGATAGTTATGTGTGGCAGGTGGCACTCGATGCGCAATTTGCCGATTTGGTTTGCTCACGCGAAACGGTACAACCACAGTTTTTTTCGGGCTTGCAAACAAACCTGAAAGACAATACCGATTATTACTGGCGTGTACGTACCCGTAAAGCAAATGCAGTGGATAGTTGGTCGGTAGGTCAAAAATTTACAACAGATAAATTTGGCATCGTTTCGCCGGCGAATAATGCAAGTGCCGTTTCGTTAACTCCAACAATTAGCTGGGACAATGTAAGTGCTACTGCTTCGTATACTGTTGAAATTGCTACTGCAACCGACTTTAGCGTAGCAAAAACGGTTTTCAAACAGACTACTACCAATACTTCGGTCACTTTATCTGCAGGAACTTTGCTTTCTAGCACCAACTATTATGCACGTGTTAGTGTGTCGGATGGTATTTTACAAGCAACTTCCGAAACGATAGTATTTACTACTCAGGATGCATTTATTCCAATTCCACAACTTACAAAACCAATTACCGGAGCAACACTATACGGAACAAGTATTGAGGTTTGCTGGGTGCAACAGGTATCAAACGGCTTCCGTATTGAACTTTCCAAAGATCCAACTTTTCCTGCACGTGGCACAACATTAAAAACCCTTGATGCCAATACTTATTGCACAACATTTGATGCTTTAACAGCAGCAACTTTTTTTATACGAGTGAAAGCTTTAACTAGTACAGGCTTAACCGAAGCTTCGAATGTTGCAAGTGTTGTTTTGTCTGGTCAAACATCAGTTCCTGAAAGTTACTTAGCCAATTTAAAATGCTTTATTAGTTCCAACAATAATCAAGCAACTAATTTGGTAATTTTATCAAATGAAACTTTTAACGCACAAGTTTCTTTATTCAGCCTGACTGGCAATTTGCTATTAAACAAAGAGATAAACATTACAAATGGGCAAAACATAATTTCATTGGGTAATGTCAACATCTCTAATGGAGCATATATTCTGACTATAAAATCCAATTTAAAAACAATTTCATATAAAATAATCAATTAAATTATTTATTCACTTTTAAAATTAAATAATCATGAAAAAACAATTACTTTTTGGAATGGCACTTGTAATAAGTGTTGTTTTAGGTGGCGAACTTCTTGCTCAGGCAGCAGTTTCAGTCGATCCGGCAGTGTATACACGTCGGGGTGCAAATAACGAGATGCAATTAACCAATAAATGGTTGTATTCAAAAAACTTGAACAATTATAATGTAGCTGGAGATTTACTTGGTGTAGCGAGTTCTGTAAGAGGGATGGCGAATAAAAATGGAAAAATGTATTTTTCAAGCAGAAATTCAGGAAATCAACTTTTAGTAGTAAATGGTTCTACAGGCGTAAGAGAAACACCTTTAACATTAGCAAGTAATGTATTTACATATATTGGAAGAAATAAAGCTAATACGGCTGATAGTACATACCTTGCAGGTTTACCATGCAATGATATTAAGGTTGATAACTCTGGTAATGTGCTGGTTGCTAATATGATTACTTCAAACGCAGGAAGGTATCAAATATGGAAAATAGATGTTGCAACTGGTGCGGGAACATTGGTAATTGATCAAGCAGATTTAGCAACCTTATATCCAACTGCAACTACCATGCGTTTTGATGCATTTGGCGTTTGGGGTAATGTAACAAGCAATGCTGTAATTTTAGCTGCAAATGCATCTGCAACAGCTATGGAAGTTTATAGCTGGAAAATTACTAATGGTGTTGCTGCCGCTCCTACCTTAATTGAATTAGATGCTTCACTTGCAACAGGAAAGGATTTGGCAGGTTTGGCTAACTTAGGTTCGGCTCCTCAGGTTTTTCCATTAGATGATACTTATTTCTACATAGATGGGAATGCTACACACCCTGTATTGTGTGATAAAGATGGGAATGTAATAGATGGATTTAAAGCAAATCTTCGTCATTTAAAAGATTCAGTTACAGCTCCTGCCGCTACTCCTAAAACAATTTGGACAATGAATCAAGGACACAATGGCGTAACTGAATTTGAAGTAAACGGTAAGTATTTTATCGTTATGGCAGCAACAAGTACTGCTGGAGTGCCATCTTCTACCTTCAGATTATTCCAATTTGCTGATGCAAACAAAGCATTTTCGGGCTTAACTTGTTTGTGGACATTTCCAATGGCTGGATTAGGCACAAGTACAAATTCAAATCCGTATAGAACTGCAATGCCATCTGTAGAAGTAACTGGTACAAAAGCTAAAATTCACATTTATACAGGTGAAGTTGGTTACGGAATGTACGAATTGGAAACTGCTGCTCCTGCCGGTTTCTTAACTCCTAACACTTCGAAGGTTTCCCTCAATGTTATCGACAATAGAATTCAACTTTCGGAAACTGTTGCTACAATTACTGTTTTCAATACTATTGGACAGAAATTAACATCTGCAAATAATGTGGCTGCACTTGGTGTTAAATTAGGAAAAGGTATTTATTTGGTAGCTTTTACTGATTTTAACGGAGACAGTAAAGTTCAGAAAGTAGCTGTAAACTAATTATTTTAGACTCAATACGAAGACACTAAGTCACAAAGTTTTTCTTTTGTGTCTTCGTGTCTTTGTGTTTAAATAATATTATTCTTATGCAGAGAATTACATTAATATTTCTGATTTGTTGGTGTGTTTTTGATCTGAAAGCTCAAAATCTCACCATAGATGGCATAAGCTATGCTGTTGATACCTTGGCTAATTACAAAGTTGGTCCGGGCACGCAGTACACTTCATTGCGCCTGCAAGCAGCTACGCGATTGGATGTGTTTTTTCTCAAAGCTGACTTGAATAATCCATATTTGAATTTCAAAACAGTGCTTGGTCGTGACTCCATTTACACTGGCGAGCAACCATCGGCTATGGCTAAACGTAAAACCAAAGATGGCGCTATGTATTTTGCCGGAACCAATGGCGATTTTTACAATACTGCTGGATACATAGGCCTGCCAATTGGCTGCACTATGATTGACGGACAACTGGCCACACCTCCGGCAGGAAGCTGGAAATCAATCACTTTCGACGAACAAAAAACACTAGGGATAGGTGTGCTGACCTACAATGTAAAGGTAAAAAAAGGTGCAGAAACTTGGACTATAAATCGTGTAAATCATTTGCGTGATGCGAATCAACTTGTCCTTTTTAATCAGCACAATGGAAAAGGAACACGTGCAAATGCTTTTGGAACAGAAGTCTTGCTTCAATTGGCTGATGGTGAAAATTGGGGTGTTAACAAAACTCTGAAAGCCAAAGTCGTTAAAATTGACGTAAACAAAGCTAATATGGCTATTCCCGCCGGACATGCTGTACTTTCGGGACATGGAACAGCGCAAACATTGCTCAACACCTTAGTGTTAAACGACGAGCTTAATCTCGAATTCAATATGTTACTCGATGGTGTTGCAGCTTCGTTCAGCAATATTGTGGGTGGCGAAAGTCGTGCTCCCATGCTTAAAAATGGTGTGGTTGAGCAATCGGATATTTGGAATGAATTGCACCCACGTACTGGTGTAGGTTATTCACAAAACAAAAAATCAGTAATTTTCTGTGTAGTAGATGGGCGAGGACTTTCGGCAGGAGTTACCACCAAACAATTGGCACAACTTATGCAAAGTGCAGGTGCTTATACTGCCTTTAATATGGATGGCGGCGGTTCGAGTTGCATGTATGTAAAAGAATTTGGACCAATGAATGCCACCAGCGATGG
>CAMBSB010000156.1 GCA_945870155.1 Paludibacter jiangxiensis
ATGGGTGCTAATTGCTCCGTATTTCCAATCTCAATTTCGAACCGACCATGATTGCTTTGCTTAGCCAACACGCTGAAACTAATATTTAGCAAGTCACTACTTTCTTTAAATACTTTGAAGGCCTTGGCATAATCATAAGGATCTTTATCATTAAAAACCAGACATTTATTGCCTTTTTTATCTATTGGAAGAATCTTAATTGGCGCCCACTGTGGACTGAATATATTCCAACCCTGCAAAGCTATAATTGAGTTTTTTTCATCAAAGGTTTGGTTAACGTTTAATTTCTCTTCTGATAATAGTGGAACAGGTATCCGACTAATCCAAATATCTTCTTTACTCATCGAATAGACCACCCAAATATCATCTCCTGGAATTTGAGCTCCACCTTCGTAAATTCCGATTTGGTAATTACATGGACCAATTTCTTTCGAACCACCTTCATATCTGAGAGTTACCTCATCATTAACATGCATTGCCCCATCATAAGTAATCCCATCGTTGCTGGTTGCCCACAACATAGGATATCTTCCCCAACTCCCTTCTCCGATGGGTCGCCAACTTGCAGCAAACTTACCATCTTCTGTGCGTTGACCCCACACCTTTGCGTAACCATCACTAAAGGTCTTTAAATCAATAACATTTGTCCATGACGAACCTTTATCGTACGACAAGGCAGATTTACTGTCTTTCCAAAGGGCTACTATAGCACTATCATTTCTGTGATAATAACTAATGGCTTTAGCAAATTTTCGATTCCCATTCTTAATTTGGTTTACCAGGGTTTCAGGAAAATTAAAATCTTCGGGTCGAATTTGTTCCCACCAATGTAAAGTGATTAATTTATCATCTCGAAGTGATTCGCAATCAGCGATAAAACCTTTGTCGGACGACGAAAGATAGTAGGAAAAAGGGAATTCATCTTGTTTAAACAAACTATTATTTTGGGCTACAAAATAGATTTTCCCATAACTCCCATCCTCTTTTATCTCTCTTAAAACAACGCCAAAATACTTTTTTGAAGTATCTTCGCTGCCTTTTTGAGCTAACATTTCTGATTGTGGAAAATAAGCAGTAGACGCGTATAATCTTCCACTTGGTGCAATATAAAATCCCATTCGATGATTACAAAAAGTGGGTTCATTCTTGTATATCACGTGTGGAAAAATAATTTCCGGTTTAGACCAATTTGCCCCATTATTCGACTTCATTAGCAAAATTTCTGTTAAACCACGCTCCTCGTGCACCGGACAGGCATTGCAAAGCACATAGAAGTTATTCTTCCAATACGTCAACATTGGATGATGATGAAAAGTGTAGCCCAATCCATCGCCCAAAGCTTTATTATTTCTTACAGACCGGAGCACCTGATAACTTTGCGCACCAATTACAGGAGGAAGTTTTCCATCAGGACGCGAAAAGTCAACATTTAATTTCCCAATAAAACGTACTGGTTCTTCCGCCGTACCTGCTTGTCCAAAAACATTGTTATTGATTAATGTACATATACATGCCACCAATATAATTTTACACGTAAGTTTAAATTGCTTTTTGTTGTTCATCTTAATTTTTGTTTTTCAATGTTTTTCAACGTTATCCATAATAAATTCCGGCCATTTATAACTGCCTGGTTTAATCGTAAAACAATGTTTGTTGTTATCATCTTTAAGTGTTATAACACCATCATCAATGAATTCAGAAATTTTCAATCCTTTGACATTTAGTTGTTTGCAAATAGAAAATGCAGTTTCACCGCCTTCTATATAAAAATGATATCTACCTGGTAATAGATTGTATATTCTTCCAATTAAAGTACTTAATATTGCCGTAATCTTTTGAGATGAACCCAGCGTATCAATTTTTTTATCAGGTGCTGCAATTACTAATTTTGTCTCGTTTACCAGCGATTTGAAAATTTGTTTTTCCCATTTATCCAAATATTCATTCTTTGAAAGTGCATTTTCGGGTAATTGAAAAACCTTAAATCCTTTTTTTCGTAGTGAATCTAAAGTGCTGACTCTGTTGCTTGAATAGCTTCCCAATACAATTATTTGTTTTTGAGAACTGTACAACACTGACTGCCTTCCTAAGTGTAGGGATAACAAAACTTTAAAAAAATCTACTCCGCCAGCTAAAAGTACATTGTCATTTTTTATTCGATTATAAGTGATAATTATATCTTGCATCGATATAATATCAGGGATATAAATGCTGCCAGCCACAATTTTTTCATTCCTCCATTTATGTACTATTACATTCACTCCATCTTCTAAAAGTTGCTGAACATCACTTACTTTTCTCGGATATTCAGGGTCAGAACAAAAATTTGTTTCTTGTAGTAAAGTATTGTCTATATAGTATTTTCCATCCTGAATAACCCTGTTTTTGGATGGATTTGCAGGAATTAAAACTGCCGATTCAAATTTTGTTTTTGAGAATAGGACATTGATCTCCGATAAAATTCTACCTCTAAGAACAGAATCAATTTTTTTAAAAAAAAGCGCATAATCATCTATATTTATATGGTCAATAATATCAGCAATTTTACGAGATGCATCAATACAAGAATAGCTTCGAGTATTCGAATCAACTATTACCATGTCTTCTGTTACTGACTTCAAATCATTAATATCAAAAATAATACGAGCTGTCAAACCTACTGAATATGCTATTCCTGCAATTCTGGCCGCACTTGTTAAATCATCTGCTATCACAAATATATCGGGCATCAGTTGTTGTTGTTTAAAAAGGTTTATTATAAATATCCATTATCTCAAGACGAGTCAATTCATGTAAATTAATTTTTAATCAGCAGTATAGTGTTGGACGAAACCTGATTAATGCAAAAATAATAGCATTATTCATGTAGTATTACAAGTTTATTACTGTTTAATTATAGTATATTGCTCTAATTAAATTTAAAGTTGTCCTATTTTTGCTGGCTAAAATAATGTGGTTGCTCATTAATTGGGCAATAGATGGCTTCTAATATCTTCGTTTATACAAATACAATACTGGCTTAATTGAGTTGTTTATTTCACTTACTGTTACGTATCCCGTTCCATCTCTAAGCCAGGCAATTGCCTCACCTTGTGGTTCTTCAATATAGGGCAATATAGTTGCCTTTCGGGACAAAGCACCAACAATTGTTTCTCCATCAGCCCTTTTCCAATAAAATACGTTCGTCAAATTCTTTATCAAAATTTCTGTTCCATTAGCTGAAATATCTCCACCATTTGTCATCCTAAATGGAAGGGTTAGTGTTGCTTTTTTGACTAAAAAAGTTGCGGTAGTCGACTGTGGATAAGCCAAAGCATAAATATACACAGAGGTCTCACGTTTGGTTACTACATATAAATCCTTGGTGAGTGGGTCAATCATAAGAATTTCAGCATCACGATTACCATCGTAGTATTGATAGGTAATAACGTCAATAGTATTGCGTTCAAGTGTAGCGTATTGTGATAAAAATTGAGTATTTATAACAGGTTCTTTGAATCGATAAATGTATTTGAGTATGTTTCCTGAATTATTATCGCCTATATCGCCAATGTATAAATACGTTTCGCCATCTATAGGTCCGGGTCCAATTGTAATATCTTCCCAGTCACGATTATCTATTCTATCAAGATAAACAGTGGCTACTAATTTCCCTGTGGAATTTATAAGGAAAATCCGGGCATCATCTCCACTATCATTGTGCACCCAAAAGCAACCCGGATTTTTGACACTTGCAACAATACCAGAAATTTCTTTTAAATTTGTATCTTCCACTGTACCCAATGCAATTCTATTACCCTCCGTAAAATCGGGCGGACTAACAATTAATACAATATTTTTAGTTAAGTTATTTGCTTTATCTTTTAATGTGATTATGGTTGTGTCTCTAGTTGTTTTATTTACATACAAAGTGCCTGTTGAATAGAAAGAAGTATTTATTCGACATACATTACTCTTATCAACTTGCCATGAATATTCAGGTAGTTTTACAGCCCCATTAGTTATCGGCTTTAGGATTAAACTATCTTTGCTGTAAAGTTTTTTTCCTTCCAAATCATAGGCAAAACTATAATCGGTACGCGACGCAAAACAACGAATAGTGTCCAATCCATACAAAAGTGAATCATTTGTATTCAAATACACACCATTTTCAACTACTGGAAATTTAAAATTGTAACTATTATCTATTTTGGCAACATCATAAATTGTATTGGTATTGGCATTTGAGTACCCTGTAAATCGCAACAAATTATCTTTTGATACTAATAATTCATTTTGAATATTTTTGATTTTTGATTGTACGTTGGATGCATTATTTGTTTCAGTTTTAATTACTCCTACATATTCTAAACACGGACTACTTGTTGATGTATTTGAACAAATTACTTGTGCATTGTATGATTTATATTTGTCGGCAACTCTTAATATATAAACACCTGAATTATTCGGTTTAAAAGAAATAATATGCGACCCCGAGCCTATGTTTTGGTTCAATTGAGTAATGAGTTTACCCGATAAGTCGAAAACAGTCACATTGATAGGACTTTCATAAAATGTACGAAAGTTAACTTTTAATTGCTGCGAAAAAGGATTTGGGTAAACATAAAAGTGATTATAGAAATCAACACTTTCAATGTAATTTGGCGCATTCAAATGCAATACAATACTAAAAGCATCCTTCAAAACTTTATAACTGGCATTGTTTAAGTTGTCTATCCGAACACTATCAAGTGCTTTGTCAGAGCTAAAAGATAAAGTTATAGACTGCTGAGCATTTAATTTGTTTAAAAAAACAAAACTCGACATTATCAATAAGAAAAGGCATTTATTTAACATTACATTGAATTTATAATATAGTAACTATCGTAAATAATAATCACCTACAAAGTAAATACAAATAACATATGAAGTATTTTTCTTTTCTTACCGTTCTTTTATAGTTTATTGCTTATTTTTTAAAATCCTTTCAGATAAAAACTACCCCACTCCCAGCACCTTCCCAGCCCCAGCACCTTTCACCGGCGTAGGATTACCAAAAGCATCCAATTCGCCAAACTCTATGGCCACGGAGAGGATAAGGGTATCGCTGTCGTTAAAAGTAATTTCAGGGTGGTTAATGTCCAACTGAAAATTCAATTCCTGTGCAGCTACAGTTGCTGTTCTTGGAAACCAGTCGGTCGAGAGGAATTGCCTGCTCAAACCGATGGTGTCATGTACAGGTTCATAGTCGTGTTTTTGGATGTCCATGCTTATGTCGGTCACTACACCCAGCGTGGCACTGATACGAAACAGGCTGTAACGGTCGGGCATATTTAGTCCCAGGCTACAAGCAAAAGCGGGTATGCTAATGGTTGCGGAAGCCTTTTCACGGTCAATCTTCCAATCGAGCGGTATGCGCAGCACGCTTTCGAACCGGTTGATGCGGTTAAAGTTAAATCCTGCTACATATTGCCGATGTTTCGAGAGGTAAATGCCACGTTCACCATGTGCACCTTCGGTGTCGGCAGCCTGTATGTTTTTCATAAGCGAGCAAAGAACCGGAGCTAAGTTGAAGTCGGCCACATGATGCAGTCCGAAGAAAGCCATGCGTATGGCTTTACTCATTTTGGAACATCCTCCAAATTCTTTGTTATTCTTACGAACATTGGCAAATTCCGGTCGGCGTTTAATCTGTTCTTTGGTTGCGCCACCTTTGGTGCGTACAAAAATCTCGTCGCTTCCTTTGCGTGTATAAAATGATAGTTTACCGATATTGCCGGTGATTTGATCTAGTTGTTTTACGCGTGCCATTTTTTGGTTGATTTGTTAATTCGTTAATTGGTTGATTGGTTAATTTGTTAATTGGATGATTAGTTCATCTGTTAATTGGTTCATCTGTTGATTAGTCGATTGGTTATAAGAGACTGTAGTGTTAAATAGTATATGGTAAATTGTAAAATAGTAAATGAGTTAATGGTAACTGAATTAGTTCGAAGCATTACCGTATTTGTAAGCCAATACAAATATAAATAAAATATATTTAATCCAAAAACAAATCATATATAATCCATACTCAATAGTTATGGATTATATATGGGTTATATACGGGTTATATATGAGTTATATATGGATTATCTCAAAATAAGGTGCGGATAAAATACGAATATAGTACGAAGTCGTATGAAATGTGAATGCAAAACACAACAAAACAAAACACCCCACAACTCAGCAGTTCTGACTTGCCTTGTTTTGGGGTGAAATACGTAACCTTAAAAACCTAAATGGATATTTTATCTCAGATAGACTACAATTTTTTGTATTTGTGCATCGCGCTTAAAAACCAAACTGCTTTGCAAGGGGCTTAATTTATATGTTGGCAAAGTCTCTTTTTCACCATTCCTATACCATATTTCTATTCCCTCTTTACCATCCTTCTGATAAAAAAATGGAACTGAACAATAGCTAAAACTCATATGTGGATAAGCGTTTTCGGCGGTTGGTGGTAAAAACTCATCGGGTTTCAACATGGTTTGATTAATGCTCAAACAACCATTCTTGACTTCCACGCCCAATTCATAAAACCTACTGATTATATCTTCTTTCACTTGCCCTGTCATACCTGGTTGTTGCACACCTGCCATCATGGGTGTGTGTGAGTAAGGGTCAAAGGGAAATGAGCCATAATCGGCGGGCGATTTGTGGGCACCTATTCCCGCTTTTACTTCATCATAATGTTGCTTTAAACGACTGATAATTTCAGCATCTGCCAATTCATTTTCGGCTTTTTTGATATTTTCGCCAATAGCAAGCAATAATTTGGAAACCATGTGCCAGTAAATACAACCAAGTCCTTCGTATTTATAAAATGTTCCCGAACGGCCTGTAAATGATTGATGATCGAATATTTTTTCGTAAACCATTTCTATTGCTTGTATGTCTGTATCTGTTACTTCCAGTTCGCCTTCGCGCCTTAACTTCAACAAAGCTTCGTTCAGAAAACTGACATTATTGAAATTAGCATTGAAATGGAATTGTCCTTTTTTATCAGTAGAAATAATGGTTTTATTTCCATTTGTAAAGAGTTTTTGCAATAAAGCTATGCGCTCAACATCCTGAACTGAGATATTGTTTTTATCCAAAAACGAAGGAAGTGTTTTGTTTGGATAAAGAATATAGCTATTTTGATCGGCTCTGTACAGTGAACTTTGGCGCAAAGCATCCAATAAATCAACAGACTCGGTTGCCGAAAGTTTTCCGGAACTAAGCACCGAAACTTGACCTTCGAGCATTTCGTATAAATGGCGAATTTCTACTGCATCATTTTTAAAACTAACCAAATTATAAGCATGATACATATTGTCAGGACGCTTGTTGGCAGCTATAGATTGGTCGAGATAGTCAAGCGTAAGTGCAAAGAAATTTAATAAATCCGTCTTCGAAATCAGTTCCTTTTTAGACGAAAATCCACTATAAATACTGTTGCGGTAATTATTTCCGGCCATTCCCAAGGCATCGGCTACAATGCGGCGTTGTTGGTTTGTAAATCCACTTTGGAGTGCAGCATCATTATCAATAAATGCAGCAAAAACACTTTCGAAAAAAGCATGCATTTCTGCCGTAATTGTATAATTATCGACATCACCGTCAGTATAAAGTTGCTGTGTAAATGTCACAAAACGCCGCAGGTAATAAAGCGTAACCATCGACGCACCCGTACCTACCAGAGCATTGTTGGCATCGTTCCACTCAGGACGTAAAGTGTTCATCCATATACCAGCTTCGGGGATAAAATTACTGAGTTTGGCCAATAAAGTAGCTAGAATTTTTTCTGTAAATGTAACTAATTTTACCTCCCCATTTTCATTAAGCAACAAGCGTGCATCTGCACCGAAAGTTTTTTCGAGTTTCTCAATTTCGTGGTGCAAAGCAGCATCAAAACGAATGGAGTTTTTAGGATTGGCTACAATTTCGTCGTAATTTTTAATGCGATATGGCACATTGGAATAAGCAAACATCGCCTTGTTGAGCCACGAAGGAAGCACTGTAGGATAATGATTTCGCGACACTTCCATGAGTTTCAACAAGTAAATTATCTGATGATCGCCCCAGTATCCTATGTTCGACCACGGATTATCGGGCTCAATGGTTTCCCAATCTATGCCTTCGCTTGTTACTTTGTACGGATTGTAACCATCGGCCGTTGTAGCATTTACAAATTTAGCGATTATGCCGTTGATATAAGCCGGGTACGAAAGCGAAAGCGCTTCCCAGTTTTGGAAAATATCGCGCCAATTGCCTTGGTACGACTGTATTTTTTTGCCCGATTCGTCCTTTACATTGATATTGAATAAGTTCCAGGGGCGACTAGGATCCCCATGTCGGCGACTGAAGGTAAGTGGCAAGTATTCCTGAAAAAGTCGGTACAAATTAGCATCGCCGGCTTGTTGAATCATTGCATCAAGTTCGGTGTATTGAATCGATTCTGGTAATTTAGCCAACAAATTGGCATGTGTAGCTGCTAATTTTGTATTAAAAAGTTGAATGTGTTTGCGGAAATCCGATGCATGAACGGTATAATTATCGGTGTAAATACCACCACGCATGGTATTGAAAAGCACATTGGAGAAATGACGCGCCATGCCATTTTCGTCGGCAGTGTACTGTACTCCATCCACTTGCGAAACTATTTCGAATAAGTTTCGGGTGCCTTTTTCAATATTTTGTTCAATATCAGCAATTATGTTTGGAGCGTTTTCAATCGTATCCAATAAATTATTTACTTGCGCCACATCCTGCGCTACTTCAGCTACAAAATACCACGATTTAACTGCATTAGCTTCCAATTTCAAGTTAGTAGATGCTAAATATGCACCTCTAACTCCTTTGGCTTCGGTTTCGGGAACGATTTCCTGACCGTATCTAAATGCATTTAACTGTGTAGAACTTAACAGATAATCAGCATGTTGCAAACCCACACTCCAAACTGTATTCACCCGTAACGATTCGCTGGGCTCGGCACGGTCCACCAAAATGGCTTCCATGCGGTAAAGTGCCAGACTTGAATTTTCGATTAACTCGGTTTTTTTATACCCATCCACCAAAGTCGAAAATGTGTTTTGTGTAAATTTATCGATACCCGCAGGCAATATGTTTTGCAAACCATCAAGCAGTTGTAATTCAATAGATTCAGTTGTGTTATTCGATAAAGTTGATTTCTTCACCCAACCAAAATCGTCGGCATTCATCCACGCATAACTGAAAGTTAAGCCTAAATCGAGGTTTTTTTCCGTAAAAATAAGCTTGTTGCCCGTAGTACTTTTGGCAATAGAGCGTTCCAGTTGGTAAGTACCTTTATTTCTATCTGAAAATGGTTCCCACAAATATGAATTTCTATTTTTAGTTATCTTCAATATGGTTTTACTTCCCGTAATTTCGCTCGATTCGGTAATTTTATCATCGGTATAATACGGGAAAAGCGCCATGTCGGGATTCTTACGACCAGCCGAAAGTCCACCAGTACTAGCAATATACATCCAATGGTTGGAGTCGCTTGCCAAACTGATAAAAAACGGTTGCATAGAGTCGTAATTGGTTATTTGATAATATTTTTCAGAATCGATTAGGACAAAATTGCCTAGAGCCTTGCCACCTAACCCCCTAAAGGGGGAATTTGAGTTAGTATTGTTTTCTTTAATAATATTCATAAATTAGAGTGTGACTTCTGTTAATATGTTGTTGTACAATTGTTTGTCGTTAATTAATTTCAATTTTTTAATTTCAATTTTGGTGCTAGTAGCTTTTTTATTCCCCCTTTAGGGGGTTAGGGGGCAGTTTCCTTCTTTTATCCAAGTCAAATTTCATTTGGTCTGTTGTTTTTTTGTCGATTTTGTAAAACAACATGAAAATAGCGCACGACATATATAGTATTCCCGGAATAACCGAAACCAATAGTTTGATGCCTGTTATGGCTGTTTCGGTTTGCGTTACATTCGGCATAAAATTAGAAATGCTCAAAATCCAACCTGCAATTGCGGCACCTATTCCCCACCCTGCTTTTTGAGCAAAAACCGCAGCGGAAAAATACAAACCTGTGGAACGACGACCACTTTTCCATTCGCCATAATCTGCCGAGTCGGCTATCATGGTCCAAAGTAGCGGAACCGCAGGAGCATAGGCCATTTTGGCAATAATATTAAATACGTAAATGGTTGTTAAGTCAGTAACTCCGGGCAAGTAAATGAGCATAAAAAACAAGCCCGAAATCAACGAACTGCCGATAAATACATTTTTGTTGCCGAAGCGTTTGGCCAAAGGTTTTGATAAAGGTAAGGCAACAATTAAGGCAACTGTTCCAATCACATTAAACCACTGCACATTATCTTCTCGACCGAGATAGTATTTGAAATAATAAGCAATAGCAGCATTTTGCATGGCAAACATAATGAACGAAACAATGCCAACTATAGCCAAAATAACCCAAGCACGGTTTTTAAATAAATTGCCAATATCTTCTTTCAAGGAATTTTTCTGCTCTTTGGGAGGTTGAACTCGTTCTCGGGTAGTTTTGAAAGTTATAAAAAAGAACACCAAACTCAACGCAGCAAACAAAAATACGGTGTATTGAAAACCCTGCGCTTTGTCGCCACCGCCAAAATACTCCGCCAAAGTCAAAGCCAAGCCTGTAACCACAAACTGCCCTGTGAAACCGGCAATAAACCGATAGGTATTCAGTCCGGCACGTTCGTAAGTATCGTCGGTCATAACAGCGCCAAGTGCAGAATAGGGCAGGTTGATAAAAGCATAAGCCGTCATGAGGAGGACATAAGTTGCTCCGGCGTAAATTATTTTACCCATTTCGCCAAAATCGGGGGTAGTAAAAGTAAGAATGGCTAACACAGCATACGGAATAGCTCCAAAGAGAATGTAAGGACGGAATTTCCCCCAACGCGTATTGGTTCTATCTGAAACTACACCAATAACAGGGTCGATAGCCATATCCCAAAAACGGGCAATAAGCATTATGGTACCAGCAGCGGCAGCCGAAATTCCGTAAATGTCGGTATAGAAAAACAAGAGCCAAAAGCCCACCATGTCCCAAACAAAGTGTGAGGCTGTATCGCCGAGACTATAACCAACTTTTTCTTTAATGGATAGTTTTTGAGATGTGTTGTTCATGATTTTTAAGGTGATTTGTTTCATGCAAAGATATATCTATGCCAACATAATCATCTCATTTTTTAGCACACAAAAACTCAATTCAATGCTTGATTCACCTCACTTTATTACTACAACAAGCACATCTAACATACTGATTATCTGAATATACAGATAATATCATGTTGCAAAACATGTTTAATGCCCCATTTGAGTATTACAATTAGTTTGAAAATAACATACTTTTTATCTCACCCTGGCTCCAATTACCTCATTTTTATCTTCAACGTAAAAAGTACATTTCGGGGCATTCCCGGATAATAATATCTTGGGGCGCGACCGCCAAACGAAGGCGCGTTGATAAGCACCATAGAGGCATAGCGTTCGTCGAAAATATTGTTGATAGCAGCAATACACTCTATTTCAAATTTCTTGGCTATTGTTAGTGTGTAAGCTGCTCTTAGATTAAGAGTTTGCCAATCGTTGGTGGATGCACTGTTGGCATCGTTGAGGTATTGGCTACCCGAATAACTATAAAGTGCGTTTAATTGTAGTTTTTTGAAAAGGCGTGTTTGTAAATCTACATGGCTATTAATGCTTGGAATTCCAGGAAGTTCTTTTCCCGCATAATCAATTCCATCCGAAATAAAGCTTTTAAACTTGTTTTGGGAACCATTTAAACTGGCAGTTAGCTGAAATAATTCAACAGGGCGATACTTCAATTGAAACTCCAGGCCTTTGAGAGAGCTTGTTCCGGCATTTTCACCAAAAAATAATTCTTCGGATACGCGTTTAGTTACCAGCAAATTATGCAACAAAATATAATAGGCCGAAGCATCAAAAAACAAGGTATTCGAAAGGGCAATTATTTTAGTGCCTACATCAACTGTCCACCCTTGTTCTGGTTTTAAATTACTGTTCAAAAAACCTGCCGAGTTGAGACTCTCTTCTACTGTGGGATTCGAAAATCCATGTCCTACGGAGGCATATAGAGAAATTTGTTGGTTGTGTCTGTAGTTTATTCCTAATTTGGGGGAGAAAATCATTTTATTGAAAAAGCGACCCGAATAATCAGTAGCGTCGTTTACAAACAAATCGGTAATAGTGTAGGTAGTTGCATTTAAATTGCCAGCCAGCGAAAGGCTTAAATTTGGATGTAGTTTTGTCTCAACATTAAAATAGGCATTATACTGATTGCGTAGTTCTTTCGATTTTTGTTTTTCGAGGAAGCTATTATTTTCCAAAATGCGCCAGAAATAATTTTCGTACAACCATTCCAAACCAGCCGAAAAGCTAAACGCCGAATGACTATACATCAAATTTTCTTGCAAAGAGAACGACAAAGCATTGTCGTCCAAAATATTAAACGGCCGCAATTCATATTGGTCGTAAAAGCTGCTTGAAACTGTCAATTTATTTTTCAAAGATTTACTTATGGGAGTTTCAGCACTCAAGCCACCAAGTAGGCGCTTGTATTTTTTATAACCTTTTACGTCCAACCAATTTGTGGCAGCATTTTCGGGGTTATTTACAAATGTTTCTTC